>DATHPO010000210.1:0-43825 GCA_035483835.1 Terriglobales bacterium | reverse complement strand
ACGAAGGTAGCAACGTAAATCGCGAGCGCGACGAACGTGACCACCAGGCTGATGGCGAACGAGACCTTGCGTCGCCACCACTCGCGCAGCAGCCCCGAAATTTTGCCAGTCGAGCGATCGGCCATAGGGTCGAGAAAAACGGCTTGCGGACGTGCGGAAATCGAAATCTGCGCAAGGCTAACAAAGCCCTGTGGGCGATTCAAGCCGTGAGTCTGGTCGTGGTGCTATGCGCGGAATGGGCATTAGGTAGTAGAATCGGCCAACTGTGCGGCACGGATTGGTTTCGCTATACTGAGGTGCAATCCGGCACCGCAGAAGACTTCATGGGCGAGAACAAGCAGATTTGGTATCTAGAGGGCTCGACGGCGGCGAAGGTTGTTGCGCCTTTGCGAGCGAGCTTTGACTTATGCCCATTCACGAGCGCCCCGCAAAATAATTCGAATAATCCGGCGCGTGCGGAAGCGAGCACTCGCCACTTTGTGGTGGTGACCGACATGAAAAACGGCGTGGTGGCTCTGCCTCCCCAGTGTAGCGACGTCAGCTCCAACTTCCGCGTAATTGGCGTCACGCCACCTGCAGGGATTCGCTCGATGACGGCAGCCGGCTCCCCGGCCCCGAAGAGGGCACCCACCATCCTCGCGTACATCTCCGCAAACGCCTCTGCGGAAGAGGTCGAAAAGACGCTGGCCCTTGCATTCGAGAATATCGAACTTGCGGAACGCGAACGAGCTACCCGCGAAGCGCTGGAAGACGCCGAACGTGAACGCGAACAATTGAACGAGATCGGCGTGGCTCTGTCTTCACAACGGGATATTCAAGCGCTGCTCAATTTGATTCTCGCCAAGGCGCGGGAGATTACGCGAGCGGATGCAGGTTCGCTCTACTTGATCGAAGACGAAGGAGAAGGAAGGCGCCATTTGCGTTTCGTGCTGACGCAAAACGACAGCGTCGAGTTTCCGTTCCAGGAATTTGTGCTGCCGCTTGCCGAAGATTCCATGGCCGGTTATACAGCGCTCCGCGGCGAGGTGCTGAATTTTGCAGACGCGCACAACCTTCCGGCCGATCTGCCATTTCATTTCAACGACCGCTATGATCGCGATTCGGGATACCGCACGCGGTCGCTGCTTACGCTGCCGATGCGTAACGCGAAAGGTGAGGTGCTGGGCGTTCTACAGTTGATCAATTCCAAACGGAATCCTGCCGTGCGGCTGCACAGCGACGCAGATGTGGCCAAACAAGTACAGCCGTTCCATCCGCGATCGGTACGGCTGGCGCTTTCGCTGGCATCGCAGGCGGCAGTCGCGTACGAAAATCGCAAGCTCTACAACGATATACAAACTTTGTTCGAAGGCTTTGTCAGCGCGGCTGTGACGGCGATTGAGCAGCGCGATCCGACCACCTCCGGACATTCGCTACGGGTGGCAACCTGCACCGGGGGCTTGGCCGAAATCGTGGATCGCACCGCGACCGGACCCTACCGCTCGGCGCACTTCGATCCCGGGCAGATGAAGGAAATCCGCTATGCGGCGCTCCTGCATGATTTTGGAAAAGTTGGCGTTCGCGAAGATGTGCTGGTCAAAGCGAAAAAGCTCTATCCCATGCAGATGGACCTGGTGAAGCAGCGCTTCGATTACATCCGCAAGGAAATGGAAGCAAGCATGGTCCGCCGAAAACTCCAGGTGTATCTGGAACGTGACCGTGGCGACGCACTAGCGGAGATCGCGAGGCTTAGCGAGGATTTTGAGCAGCGGGTCGCCCGGCTTCAGGACTATCTCGATTTTATACGTGAGGCGAACGAGCCGACGCTGATGGAGCAAAGCGAATTCCGGAAGCTACGCGAAATCGCGCAGCAATATTTTGCCGATACAACCGGAGTGGAACGGCCGTACCTCAACGCTGATGAAATGCGCCTACTCTCCATTCCGAAGGGAAGCCTAGACGCCTCTGAACGCCACCAAATTGAGTCGCACGTGGTCCACACGTTTAATTTTCTCAGTCAAATACCGTGGACCAAGGAACTCCGCCGCGTTCCTGAAATCGCACGGGCCCATCATGAAAAGCTGAACGGCGAGGGGTATCCTTACAAGTTGCGCGGCGACGAGATCCCTTTGCCGACCAAGATGATGACCATCTGCGACATCTTTGATGCGCTGACTGCCTCCGACCGTCCCTATAAACGCGCGGTCCCCATTGATCGTGCGTTGGGCATACTGGAAGAGTGCGTCCGGGCCAAAGAAATCGACTCCGAACTTTTCCGGTTGTTCAGAGAATCCAAGATCTACGAGCGGGTGATGCCTCCCGCATCCAAGTAATGCCTCGCCGGTTGCTTCCGCCTGCAAGAGGCGTATCGATAGCGAAACCGATCATGGGGATTCTTGGAGCAATTCTTTGCCTCAGTTTGCCGATCTTAGTTCCGGGGGCCAACACACCAGCACAATCGCCTGTATCAACAACCTGGGCCGTTTCGATCGTGTTGCCATCCAGAGTCATTTCTGGTCAGCCGGCAACCCTTGCGGTTTTGGGTCTCGACGGACGGCTCGCCGAAGGAATTACGGTCAACATCGGAAACGACCAGCGCGTAAAGACCGATAAGTCGGGGCGCGCACTTTTCACTGCTCCGAGTGGCACGTCCGTCATGATTGCAACAGCGGCCGGAAACTCGGCGGCAGCTCTGGTGGATTCGGCGCCACCGCTAACAAGCGCGCAGGCGCCTGTGGTTGCGCCCGTCGTCTCGCAACTCGACCAGTTTTCGATTTGCGGCGGCGGATTTCGCGGAGAGGCGGGTGCCAATCATGTGACCCTCAATGACGAGCGCGCTTTCGTACTGGCAGCTTCGCCGGAATGTCTGGCCGTGCTCGCAAGCCCGCGAGCGCTCCCCGGCCCGGCCAAGATATCGATTGAGACGCCCGACGCCCACCGGACCACTACTACCACGCTGGTCAGCCTGCATTTTGATCCGCCGTTGCCACCGCTGGTCCCGGATAAAAGGAGCCAGCTGGTGTTGCACGTGCAGGGTTCCGAGCAGGCATTGCGCGTGCTGGCGGAAAACAGAACACCGGGGGTTCTGAGATTCTTGCGAGGCGACCGGCAGGAGTTGGTTACTTCGGGCGGTTCCCAGAATTCCGCGGAAGTTGCGGTGCAGGCAATTAGCGCGGGGGATTTCTCATTTCACGCTCGCATCCTTGCCGCGCCCGACGCCGATGCAGCCCGCCGCTATCTGACCGCAGCGGAATCCCTCGCTCCGAAGGATGTGCAGCACGTTATCAGGAATCTAGCGGACCGGCTGGCCCACCATCCGCGGGACGCTCAAAAAGTTGAGCGCCACATTGATGAAACCATGTCCACAACGATGGCAGGGGATTTTCGCACTTTGCTTGAATCGGCCGCGACCGCACTGAAATAAGCCGCTGGAATCCACGAACAGAGCGAGCATTGGGTCGCGAAATCTGAACCGACCCTTGACCGGGAGTTGCTACTCGTCGCCCGCCGGGGTGAGCATCTTAGCAGACGCTTCAGGCAATGCACCTTGCGCCATTTGTTCCAGCGAATTGCGCGCCCGGGTGAGGCGGCTATCGGCATCTTCGTAGCTCTGCTGCGCGTGACGGAGATGCGTGCCGAGCTTCTCGTACACGTCTGCGAAAGATTCGAATTGCTTTTTCAATCCTGCCATTCCGGCCAACAAATGCCGCGTGTTTTCCTCGATTTTCTGGCCTTGCAGGCTGATCGCCACCGCGCTCAGGCATGCGTAGAACGTATTGGGCGAGACGGGAAACACGCGCTTCGCACGGCAATATTCGTCGAGCTGCCCATATTTTAAATCCTGGGTCATCAGCAACTCGTAATAAACGCCCTCGGACGGCACGAACATCAACGCATAGTCGAAGGTATGCTCGTCCTGCAGAATGTACTTCTCAGCGATGGAATCGGCGTGCTTGCGAACAGCCACGGAGAATTCTCGGCGCGAGGTCTCGCCCGTTTCCATGAGTCTGCGATAAGCATCCAACGGGAATTTCGAATCTACCGAAAGAATCAGGTCGCCAATGCGCACGATTGCATCGACAATGGCGCCCGTCGAATCAAAACGATATTGCGTTTCGTAGGCGCTGCGCGGCAGCGCGTCTTGCAGCAGGCGCTCTAAGACCACTTCGCCCAGTATTCCGCGCGTTTTCGCGCCGCCTAGGACGTTTTGCAGCGTCTGCGTGGATTTTGACATCTCTTGCCCCGCGAGCTGCACTTCGGCCAGTTGCATGCTGATTTTGCGGATAGCCTCGCTCGATGATTGCAGTTGCTGTGCCATGGCAATCTGTGCGTCGCTCGCAAGCTTACCCGATGATGCGACGCCGCTTTGAAGCTCCTGACGCACCTGTCCGAGCTGCGTCGTTACCGACTGCATCAGGTGATTGATCTGCGCGTTTACGGACTGGCCTTGATTGGACAGCGAATTCTGCATTTCCTGGCGGACGGCGGAAAGTTGTGCGTCCGAGCGTCTCGCGGAGGACCACACCATAATGGCGGTCAAAGCGATCGCAGCCAGGCCAACGACCATCCACACGACCGGACTCATCAACGGAATTCCTCGCGACTTGAAGCTCTTTTCGGGTACTTCTTACTTTAGCGCGAACGCGAGGGGCGGAGAAGGTGTTTCGTGGAGGCCGGTTTGGCGATTATAAAATGAAGGAAGCTGGCGCGACCGGAGAGCGCTGCAAACTCCCTGAACTTCTCCTGCGGATTTCGCTAAAAGCTGATCTTCAATGCGAATTGGAAAGTACGTGGATCGTATGCCGAAGTTGGCTGCCCGGCGGCGCAGGTTGTGGCGCCCGCCGTGGAATCGCAAACAGGATTAACGCCGCTTACGTTAAAGCGATTCAACATGTTGAACCCATCTGCAATCACCTGGATGTTTGCGCGCTCCGTGATCGGGAATTGCTTGGCGATCCGCAAGTCAATCTGGAAGAAGCCACGCTGGTTGAACGCGTTGCGCCCAAGATCTCCCGTGCAGCCCGTAGGCGGCGCGGGAATGGCGACATTCGGCGGTATCTGCGACCCGTCGCTGCCGAAGCAATTCGTGGGAATGATGAACTCAGCATTGGAAATGTAAGGCGAAGTAGTCGCCGCCGGAAAACCCGGTGGCACCGAAGCACCTTTGGGCAGAACCGAGGGTCGCCCGGTGGAAGAGCCAAAGTCCAGGTTCGTATCATAGCCCAGCAACACGTTGTAAGGCCGGCCCGAAGCCAATTCGATTACCGGGGACACAGTAATGTTCGCTAGGAATTTCTTCCAAAAGGCTGAATCGCTTTGGTGAAAGGGCGTCTGATAAACCGCACTGGTGATCCAGCGATGCCGTTGGTCGAAATCCGAGTTCCCGCGCTCGCCATTGGGGTTGCTGTTGTCCTGCGGATTCAGAAGAGTAGAAAGGTCGGTGGAATCGTCAATTGTGTGCGACCAAGTCCAGCCAGAAACCATCTCGAAGCCGCGCGAGAAGCGCTTCGTAACCGTGAGCGTGAAGCCGTTATAGAGTGAGTTGCCCGTTGAAGTCTGAGGGTTCACATCGC
Organism: Terriglobales bacterium; assembly: GCA_035483835.1. GTDB lineage: Bacteria > Acidobacteriota > Terriglobia > Terriglobales > Acidobacteriaceae > JABDBE01. The sequence goes on along the minus strand of DATHPO010000210.1, from coordinate 38,273 downwards.
TCCATGGCACTTGCAGGCCCGGAAAGCCAGTGGGGAAACCGCCCAACTGCGCGAGTCCAACAAGATTGGCGTAGCCGCCAACCAATCCTGCAAAAGTTGGATTCGGCCCCGAGGGGCGGAAGAAGTTGAACGCCGCCGCTGTGCCGATAGGTCCCACAGGCGACGCGCACCCGGGCGCGGAAGACCCAATGCCAAAGACGCCGGGAGCCTCAACCAGAACGCTGCCCGTGCCGGTGGCGACGCAACCGGGCACGCCTCCATTGGTCGGAACGGCGACCGTGAGAGGGTTTGTGCCGGGAGTGATGAGCCCCGCCGCCAAAGCGTTGGCCGCATTCGAGTCGAGAATGGCTGGATTGGTGACGTTGATGTTGATGGTGCGATCGAGGTGAGTAGCGTGCGTGTAGTTATATCCCAAGCTAATCTTCCAATCCTTAGTGATCTCGCGTTCGATCGAAAGGTTCGCTTGCTGTGCCAGCGCATATTGGAAATTGCTCTTGATGGGAATCGTGTAAGGGATGCCAACCAGCGGATAGCCCAACGCGCCTGGCACCACCGGGTTAGGAACCGAAAGATAGTTTTGGTTGATGAATAGGGAATTGGGTTGGAACTCGTTAAAGCGCTGCTGGCTCGGCTCGTAGCACATATTGGGGGTGGCCGTCGAACAGCCCATGTTCGGCACATTCAGTATTCCCTGGAAGATCGAAGCCGCGTTTAACGAACCATCCGGAGTGCCGCCGGGAAACTGTAGCAACGCGGAGCGAGCGCCATCTTCTGCCGTCGCAAGAAACGTAAGCGCCAGCGCCGGATTATCGTAGAAGAACCCATAACCTGCGCGGATGACGGTCTTGCCATTGCCCCAAGGATCCCAGGCTATCCCGATGCGCGGGGAGACATTGTTGGAATCGACCGGTACACCTTCCTGGACTCCAAAGGCTTTTTCGGATGCTCCATTAGCTGGGGTAGCAGCGGCGAACGTGGGCTGCCATCCGACGTCGTACCGCACGCCGTAATTCACGGTAAGTTTTTGATTCACTTTCCAGCTGTCTTGCGCGAAGACCCCCAGCAATTCGTTGTTGAAGGGGTTGTTTGATTTGCCGATGCCCTGAAAAAAAATCGTCGGGGTGCCAAATCCATAGGCCTGAGCGGGAGTTAAGCTGGGAGCCCCCGCGGCGATCGAAACGCTTCCGAAATCGTAAACCCCTCCGTAATTCAGCGTGAACGTCTGTGCCGCGGGGGATTGCAGCTGGATAAAATTGAAGTCCACACCAAACTTAAGTGTGTGCGTTCCTTTCGTCCACGTCAGGTTGTCAGTGAGCTGATAGCGCTTCTCCAAGCGGTCTTCGGTGGAAAACGGCTCTCGTCCGAAATAGGCCGCGCCGGCGATGTTCACGGCAGGATCGGAGCCGCCCGGAAGGTCAGAGAACCCGTAAAAAAGGCTGCGGCGCGCAAACTGAAAGTGGACCTCATTAAACAGGTTATTGGCGATGGCAGTGCTGTGCTGGGCAATCAAGGCCCAGTCGTGACTCTGCTGGGTGGATGTACGATTGCCCGCGTTCTGGCCGTACGTTTGATTTTGCGCGTTTACCTGAATGCCGGTCACGCTATCAGGCGAAATCATGAAACGGACAAAAGTGCTGTTCTTCGAATTCCATATGTGGTCGAGCCGGAGCGAGTAGATGCTGCCTTTTTCGGAAGTCGGAAAGTTTCCGATCGTTGAAAGCAATCCGGTGAAGGAGGCTGGCACGGGCGCGCCAGTGCTGGGAAACGTCGCATTCGGATAGATGGCCGTATTGCCGAAAATGGCAGTGAACGAACTGGCTGCCGCCGCACACAGGTACGGGACGCCTACCGAAGCCGGTACGCTCGCAACAAACGCCGCCTGGGTAGGCGTCACCAGATATGCAGGCAGCGGGCAGGGGCCGGCGAGGGGAGGCAGAGTATTGGAGTTGACGAATCCGAAATTGTTCTGGCCGATGGCTGTGAATCCGGTCTCCTCACGGCGTGTGAGTTCGTAGCTGAAAAAGAAAAACGTCTTGTCCTGCTGAATGGGGCCGCCAACCGTAAGTCCGGACTGAACCCGCGTGTAGGACTGTTTGACCGGCGTAGTACCACACTGAAAGGTAGTGGGGTCGCAAGAAGCCGTCACGGAAAATGGATTTCGGGCTTGGATGGCGCCGTTCCGCAAGTAGCCGAAAGCATCGCCGTGGAATTCGTTCGATCCCGACTTCGTCACGATGTTCACAACGCCACCCATCGCGCGACCGTATTCAGGCATGTAGCTATTCGTGATTACTTGAAATTCTTGCACGCCCTCCTGAGATACTGTGGCGCGCACCCCATTTACGGAACTGTCTATGGCATCGGCGCCGTCCACCGAGATTTCATTGGATCGGCCGCGCTGGCCACCGACGTTTAGTCCCGTGTTCGGTGCCGCGCCGATCGAAGGCGTGTTATCACGCGCTGCTCTTGAATCCAGCAAGGTGAAATTAATGTAATTTCGTCCGTTGATCGGCAAATTATCGATTTGATTCTGCGAGACGGTCATGGATACATCCGTCTTACTCGTTTCGACCAGTTCGGGTGCGGCCGAAACACTCACCGACGCGGCTGTCGTCGTCAATTGCAACTTCGGGTTGTATTCGGCGACTTGGCCAAGCGTCAAAGTGAAGGCGGTGTCGGTCAAAACCGCAAATCCGGATGCTTCGACGGTGAGCGTGTAGGTTCCGGGAGGCAAGCCCACATATTCGTATCTTCCGTTGGCGTCACTGGTGGCAACTCGCGATACGCCCTTGGCTGAGTTTTGCAGTGTCAGCTTCGCATCCTTCACGGCCAGGTTCTGCGGGTCCAGCACCGTCCCAGACAAATTCACGGTGTTTACTTGCGCCGAACCGCGCGAGGCGGTTGCCAGCATCATGGCGAAGACCAACAAAGCCGAGATGACCAGGTTGCGCACACCCATCGAACACCCTCCCGTTTCACACCCCGATGAATTGCAGACTGCGCCGGCAGTGTTCCGTGACGTTCTTTGTAAGCAACGCGGACGTTGCTCCGTACCCCGCGGAGCAAGGCGCAGATGAGCGACTTCTACGCTCACGTGTAACCCTTTGCAATAAGAATCTCTAATTGTTTCGATAGGAATTGCTCAAGTTATTAGCGTTAGGTAGTGATATCAGCAGAGCGAGTCAGAGAAAACGGTGTGAAATTATTCGGCGGCTCGAATGAAATACGGGAACGCTATTCGCGACTGGATGAGCCCGTCAGCTGCACCAGGTTCTCCGTCGCCGAAATTGGGGGAATGGGACCGGATTCAAGCGACTGCGGAGCGCGCCAGAAATCCATCGTGGAGATTTGATGAACGCACGATACCGTGCAGCGGGGAGCGCAGCCTTTCTTCGTCAGAAATTCGCGCTGGCGCTGCTCCATCGTGTAGTCCATAAGCGGTACGCCAGGGTATCCACGCTGTTGCGAGCAGTAATGCACCAGACCGTCCTCGCAGATGTATAGGTAGCGAGACCCGGCGCGGCAACGCCAGTCGTTCTCGCGTCCGCGAGCGATGTTGTGCTGAAACTGGTTAATGCGCGTGAACGATTGTTTACCAAGCGACATGATTTCTTCGAAGATTTCCTGTTCGCGAGGTCCAAGCGGCTGGAGCTGGCCATTGTGATCGTGCAGAATTCCCACGGTTGAGGTAAATCCCAGCTCAATGGCTCGGTGCGCAACCGTCAAGGCATCTTCGGAATTGGCAACTCCGCCGCCCAACACGGAATTGATGTTCACTTGAAATTCCGCGTGCTCAGCCAGCAGCTTGAGCTTTTGGTCCAGAACTTTCAGACTTTTTTTCGAGACCTCGTCGGGATTGACGTTGTCTATGCTGATCTGAAGATATTCCAGCCCGGCGCGATTCAGCGCTGCGATCCTGTCTACAACCAGCAAGTACCCGTTGGTGATAAGTCCGGCCATAATGCCGTTTCTGCGGATGCGCGCGACGATGGCATCCAGGTCAGGGTGCAGCAAAGGCTCGCCGCCGCTGATCGTAATGATGGATGTACCCATCGCACCTAGCCGATCGATCCGCCGGAACATTTCGTCCGTCGGCACGGGCTTCGAAAAATCGTCAAATTCGTTGCAATAGGTGCAGGCCAGGTTGCAGCGCCGGATAGGGATAATATGGACGAGCAAAGGATGGCGGGTGGAAACCAGTCCCTTTGCGATCATGCGGAATTCGCGCAGTTTTCGATGCGCCGCGAGCACTTTTCGCCGAATTTTCTTGCGCGCTGTCACGATTTTGAGAAATCGGCGCGATCGAACAAGCCCCGGAGCGCCCGATTATTCGACAATTATTATGCCATATCCTTGAAGCTGCTCCCTGTAGGATCAACAGCGTGTGCAGAAAGTAAGCCGAAGGCTAGTCAGACCATTCTTTCGGCATGCGATCCCAACGATGAGCTTTCAATTTTTGGAGCAGTGCGGGATCCAGCGGACCGGCCTCGCTGAATGCGATGTTTTCCTTGACGTGATTCAACTTCCGCATTCCCACGATTGTAGTGCTGACGTCAGGATTCGAAAGGATAAAGCGCAGAGACATTTCCGGCAGAGTCATCCCCATCGGCAATAGCTTTTTCAGTTCGTCCACGCGCGCTACGGTTTTGGCCAGGTTTGCAGGGCCGAAATATTTTGCGCGCCAGTCGCTGGCGGGAAACTTCGTGTCCGTCGTCATTTTTCCGCCGAGGCTTCCTTCGTCGAGCGGTACCCGTGCAATTACACCGACATCCAATTGTCGGCAAACCGGAAACAGCTTGTCCTCGGGCGCTTGATCGAAAATGTTGTAGATCACTTGCACCGCATCCACGAGTCCCGTGCGCAGAGCTTCGATGCCGTTTTCTGGTTGCCAGCGATTCAGGCTCAACCCGAAGAAGCGAATGATTCCGTCGTGTTTGAGTTTCTCGACTGTATTGCGAAATTCAGGGTCGTGGGCCCAGCTATCGTCCCAAACGTGAAATTGCAACAAATCAATCGATTCAGTTCCGAGCTTTTCGCGTATTTTGTCCGCATAGCTGAAAACATGCTCACGCGGAAAAACCTCGCCGTACTTGTATTCAGGCTTCGCCGGCCAGCGATCGTTCATTGGTGGAATTTTCGATGCGGAGCAGAGCTGCTTCCCCTCGTTCTTCGTCAAAATCTCACCCAGCAATCCGTCGCTTTTTCCGTCACCGTAGGCCCAGGCGGTATCGAAGAAATTGCAGCCCTGATCCACGGCCACTTGCAGCGCTTGCAACGATTCCTTGTCATCGGATCCGCTCCAGCCGCTCATCCCCCAGAGTCCGTGGGCGATGTCGCTGACTTCGAATCTGGTACGTCCAAGCCTGCGGTATTTCATTTGGTCTCCTTCTCTGCGTTTAAGGGGCGCCCAACCCGGGACGGCTCGCTATCCGAAATCATCTTAATTGCTGGCCGATGAGGATATCAAATCGGCCCGAAGATAGGGCCGACCATGAGCGTAATACTATCTTTGCTGTATTGCCCCAATTTGGCGAGCGGGGCTAGCCTGCATCCGTTCCATCGTTTAGGGCGCAAATCAGTTAAAGATAGGGATACCAAAGATGGCGAGCCGATGAGCTATTTCGAACTGGCTGTGGCTGCAAATTATCCTAAGGCTTTGCCGACTCCTGGAATGATTCCGGCGGATCAAGAGAGCACTGTTTCCAGAATGCGGCCTCCGGCAAAGCCCCGTCCACCATTTGTTTCAAGCTCGACAGCGTGGCGGCGATTTGTCCTCCGTCTGCAGAATCAAAAACTATAACCACGCCAGAAACCACAGGCGTCGCGGAATTCGCCTCTGGATAGGCTTGTACAAGCAGTTTCTTCGCAAACGCCAGCTTTTGACTCGGCGTTGTGGTCGCGGACGGAGACGCTGGCTCAATCCAAATTACCTTCACCGCTTTACCTTTGAGCGACTCCCAGTTGCCACCGAAAGTATTGATCTCTTGCCGGCTTATTTTGAAGAGATCGTTGTTCGCAGCTGCCGGATCGGCAGTTTTAAGCGCTGTCGGCGTGTAGCTAGCAGGCAGCTCGAGATGAGCCCGCCGAATCCATCCGCGAGAAGCGCCCGAAATTTGCACGTGCACCCAGGCCCCTTCCACTTCGATGATTTGAAATTCGTCCTCTGCAGTGGCAGTGAGCAGCACCGGTCCATTTTCAGACGGCTTTGAATAGATAGGCGCGCCGCCTTTCCTCACCGACGCAAGGTCAGTTGGGCGCACTTGATTATGGAGCACCTCTTCGAGGCTTTTGATCTCGGCGGTGAGGTCCTGCGCCTGTTTTTCGTCAGCCGCTCGGCGCGATTTCATTGACTCGATGCTTTCGCCCGTCGGCGTCGCTGGCGTAAAAGTTGCGGCGGGTTGGTGCAGTGGAATCAAAGGGCCGCCGGTGGTGCCCCTATTCGAGGAGGATTCGCCCGCACTCGAGCCAGGAGGATCGATGTTGATTTGCGGCTTAAGTCCACCGCTGGAACCGCCTTTAGAGGCCGGCCTCGCCGACGCGTCACCGGTGTTTACAGTGGAATTAGGACCCAGCGTTTCTGCAATCTGGTCCAGTAGATCGTTTTCGACGTGGCCGTTTGAAACCAGCACCCGATAACCTGACCTCGCTGGCGAGGGATCCTTGTACCACGCCGTGATCTTCGCGCTAGCCTGAACGAGGGCACCTCCGGCAGCGGTAGGCGCTACGTGAAACGTGCACTCGTAGTATCCGCGTTCGTAGTGATCGAGCGGCTGATCCCCAGGCTCGACGAATCCCTCGAGAGTTGGCAATCGTCCGCTCGACGACTCCCGAAGATCGTCCACTGCTCGCTGTGCATCGGAAACAGATTTGGAAAAAGTCCGCTCGTAGGTCGTTTGCGCAGTGGCAGGTCCTCCGATGAGCGTCAGCAGAAGGAACAATTGAGAGCAGTGAATCAGAGGCCGGAAGAATTTTCTCACGGGACCGGTTCCACCTGGTCGTGACGCAGCCAGCCGCGATGACCGTCGGCCGTCTCGACGCCGTACCAATACGGCGTGATGACCTCGACGAGGACGTCCGAGTTTGCCGGCACCGACCCGACCGTAGCCGCGCGCTGAAAAGGAGCCGACTTCAGGTCGGCTTTGTCTTTCACGCGCACTTCGGCATCGTGCTCAAGTTCATGCGCTCTTAACTGCAATCCCTTGACCGAGGTCTCAGCATCCTGGAGTCGTGCGGCTTCCGCGGTCCGCTCTTTGGCGTTGGCTTGTGCGTCTCGCAGATGTTGCTGCCGTTCCGAAGCGAGTGCTGCCTCCCGTTCTTCCCTCTGGAGCCGGACGATCTGGCCTTGAATCTCCGCGAATTCGCTCGTCTCCACGGTCGTATCCGATTCATGCACTCTTTTCGAACCGTCTTCGATGAACACCGCATCGATCTGCAGGTGAGTACGGCTCGGAGCGACGCCTAGAACGATGTAGCGGACAGTGATGACGCCGACGTCGGTACTGTTCTTGAAGTGGCGCGGAGCGAGTGTATCCCGGCGAATCTTGTAGAAGACGTGACCCTCGCCAGTCCAAGTTCCGTAGTACGGTGAAGAAGTCGCTGCTTCCGCGTCGGTTAACTCATCCTCTCTGGCGTACACCTGCGTCCCATGGATGATCTGATCCTGCATGACGTATTCGACGGCCTTGGTCACGTCCGCTTCTGAAGCTTTCAAGTCAATTGCAAAACCTTCTGGCACATTTGATTTCTTATCACGAGGCGTGCGAGGGGCCGGATGCGCCGCAGCGTGGGCAGCGGAGATTATCAGAAACGCGCCGCAAAACAGGCATCGGGCTAAGGAAACGAGAAATCCATGTCGGAAGATACTTCGAGAATCATTGCCAGTTGCGGCAAGAATTGGAATCAACGCGAGGTCACGGTTGGCCCAGCCAGACATCTACTCCCCCGATGAATTTCGGTCAACCAAGTCGTACGCTCGCGAGATTCCCCTGTCAATTCCAAAGAGTTAAGTTCCTGAACCCGACCGCGGACTCGCGAGGCATTTCTAGCGCCAAGATGCCCTAAATGCTGGCCAAAAACAATTGTAAAGATTTGTTAATTTTCTTCTTGCATTCTCAAATCCCAAGAGGTACTTTCCGTGCGTTTGGGGTGTTGCGATTCGGGGCCTCCACGACGAGGAAATTCCGAGTTCCTGGGATGTCTGGACACGAAAGCCAACTCGTTCTCGGGACCGCCATCTGGCATATTGCGAGAGTCGTTCCTTCCTTTATTCAAAATCCGATTGCGAGTCGCGGACCAATCATTCCCACCATTTGTTGCCGGAGGGCGTATGTCTAGAGGGTTTGGAAAGGGTGTGAATCCTATGAAATGGCCGCAGTCGAAGAGTCTTTTGGCATGCTCATTTCTGGTTTTGGCGATGCTGTTTTGTGACGTCCACGCAGCGGGCGCCCTGCCAAACAGCAAGGTCATGGCGATTCCGGCGTTTGCGCGAAAGTACGGTCTGCCTTGTTCGGCGTGCCATACCGCGTGGCCCGAGTTGAACAACTTTGGCCAGGTCTTTCGCGACAACGGCTATCAATTGATGAACGACCGCGATTCACCGATTTGGCAGAATCCTTCCTATTTTCCAATTACGTTCCGCATCACACCGAACTGGCACCGTGAAAGTACGGACCATCAGCAAGTTCAAACCCAGAACGTTTCGGGGACATTTACAGGGACCGTGACACAAGCTGGATTCGACCTCTCCGGCATGGACCTGTGGTCGGGCGGCACCCTATACAAGAACATCTCCTTTATCCTCTTGCCCTCCTCGGATGCCACTGCCACGTGGCATTTCGAGAGCGCCTTCGTTCGGTTCGATAACCTGAAGGGCAGTCCGTGGTTCAATGTGAAGTTCGGAAAGTTCGAACTGGACAATTTGATCTCGGAAAAGCGTTTTCTTTTTCTCTCGGCTAACGGCGGTCTGTATCAAATTTATCACTTCACGCCACCGGGGGTCGCCGCCACCGGCGCCGGTGACCTAAACGATTTTGGTATAGGCGACAATCAGATCGGCATCGAGTTGATGGGCCATTCAAAGAATAGCTACACACGTTACTCTATCGCTGTGGTGAGCAGCAACGAGGGCGGCGTGAATCTCACCAACAGCTCCACTGTCGGCGGCACTCCATCAAACCGGACCTACGATGTGAACTTGGCTTTTAGCCAAGCCTTCAATGCGAAGGGATTCAGCGCAGGAGGTCTGGGCCTACAACGAGTCGGTGCATTCGCATATGTCGGCCAACGACCCACCTATTTTCAAACCGATACGTCAGGCAATCCGCTGGTCGGTCTCGGCAATAAGTCTTTCTATCGCGTGGGAGTCGCCGGGGATTTCTCCATTGGAAGTCTTGAGTTGCTGCCTCTGTTCATGCACGGGCACGACAACGCGTATTTGGGCAGTGGCCTTGCCTCGAATTCGGGTCCTCTTCCTAGCACAACGCGGGCACCATCGTTCAACGGTGGCTTCATTGAAGCGCATTACTACTTCAACCCACAGAACGTCGCGCTTTTCCGCTTTGAGAAGATCAACATGGGTCAGCAGGCGGACACGACGAATCCCGGAGATTTCGGCAACGTTACGGCTTACTCGTTTGGGTACCGCTGGTATCCGATCATGTTGAGCCGCGCCGGACTGGCAATTGACGCTGAATACTCGCGCACAAAATCAATCGGCATTGTTCCGGAGAGTGGGGATGGTACCGGCAACCCGCCATTATTTCCCACAGATGGCGTCTGGAGCAGTAGCATTTTCCTCGGGTTTGATTTCGACTTCTAAGGGAGAGACCAGCGATGATACCCAACAAATTCGCAGTGAGATTTGCTCTGGGCTCGATGGCCCTCCTTACCCTCGGCCCGACAGTCGTGACGGCTCAAGCGACCCACGTCAATTCAGTCAACCCGAACCTCGGCGCGCCTAGCGTTGAAAGCGAGCAAAGCCACATAGACGGCGTCACGGGGCATGCCTACAACGGGAAGAAACTGTACCGGCGCTTCTGCATCGGGTGCCATGGGCCGGACGGCAACGGCGAGGGCGAGAATGCTCAGTGGATCGATCCCAAGCCGAGGGATTTCACGGAAGCTACATTCAAATGCCGTTCCACTCCGACCGGTACTTTGCCAACTGACGAAGATTTGTACAACGCAATCACGCGAGGGTTTGTCACCACTAACATGCCGCAGTGGAGACCGCTCTCTCCCCAACAGCGCGCCGATTTGGTCGCGTTCGTGAAGACTTGGTCGCCACGGTGGGCGAAGGAAAAACCAGGAACGCCTCTCACTATTCCATCAGAAACACCGATAACGATAGATAGTATTCTGCGCGGAAGAGCGATGTTTCAGAAGTTGGAATGTTGGAAGTGCCATGGCCCAGAAGGACACGGAGACGGGCCGTCAGCAGCCACTCTTACCGATGACAAGAGCAACCCGATCCGGCCTTACAATTTTTCCACCGGGACGCGATTTATGTGCGGCGAAACGAACCAAGATCTGTACCGGATCTTTATGACCGGTCTCGACGGCTCGCCCATGCCGTCCTTTGCGGACGTCGTGAAGCCCGATGAAGCTTGGGATTTAGTCCATTTCCTAAGGACTTTGCAGCCGCTCAAGACGCAAGAAGCGTCGCTGTGGCAGAGCTATGTTTCTGCCCACGGCAAAGACATCAAGCCCATCGGTCCGGATTCCGCAGCCGGGGCTCAGTGATTCTTTAACAGAAGGAGGGACTCATCAGATGCGACTGAAGTATTTCGTAGCGCTCGCGATCGTAATAATGGTAGGCGCCGCCATGGTGGTTTTTGCTCAACCACCGGCTGGCTCGGGCTCCATCACTGGGAAGGTCACCTATACCGGTACACCGCCAAAGATGAAGCCGATCGACATGTCCAAAGAGCCTTCTTGTGCCAAACAGCACGCAACTCCTGTCACCACGGAAAATGTTGTGACCGGTCCGGGAAACTCGCTGGAATGGGTCGTGGTCTTTATTTCAGCCGGCGAGCAGGGCGCGGGAGGCCCGTCTCAGGCGGCTAGGTATGACCAAAAAGGCTGTCAATATACCCCGCATGTTCTGCCTTTGGAGCCAGAACAACAACTACAGATTTACAATGACGATCAGACTTCCCACAACATCCATCCGCTCGCGAAGGTAAATCAGGAGTGGAACAAATCGCAGCCTCCCGGTTCTCCTCCGATTGATACCAAATGGGAAAAGCCTGAATTCATCCCCGTCAAGTGCAACATCCATCCCTGGATGCACGGTTATTTTGTCGTGCTCAAGACGGGTCACTATTCGGTGACAGGTAACGATGGGTCGTTCGAAATTAAGGGTCTGCCCGCTGGTAAATACACTGTAACGGCTTGGCAGGAACAGTACGGAACAAAAACGCAGGACGTGACGATCAGCGGAAGCGAGTCGAAGACTGCGAACTTCGTCTTTACGGCAACGCCATACTAGACTTGTAAGCCCACCGCAAATCGGCAGCCGTGTCTTTTTCTCATGAGATTCGGCTGCCAGAGGTTTTTTGAATTTTTGTTGAGTTCGCCGAGGCGATCAAAAATGGGTAAATTATTCGCGGTTGTCGTCACAGTGATTACGCTTATTTCCGTTTCTTTCTTTGTGATGCACACCTGGTGGCCGCCAACCGACATCTCCACCACCGGCCCGGCGATTGATCGTCAAATGGATGAGACTTTTGTTGAGACCGGTATTCTGTTCCTGGCAGGACAATTGTTACTTGGGCTTTTCGTTTGGCAGGCCAGCGATAAGAACCCTGCGCGAAAAATAAAGATATTTCCAGGTGGCTCCACCCCCTTGGTAGCGGCTGCCATCATAGTGGTTGGCATCGAGGTTTTGGCTCTCACATTTCTGGGCTCGAAAGCGTGGGCTGCCATCAACCTGGCACCTGCCGCTGCCGATTCGGTCCACATTGACGTGCAGGCCGAACAGTTTGCGTTCTGGTTTCGGTATCCCGGCCCGGACGGACAGTTCGGTGCGCTACATCCGGAGAAAATCGACGAGGCCAACGGAAATTATTTTGGATTGGACCCAGCGAACGATGTGGCGGCTCGTGACGACATCGTAGTAGGTACACTCACGATACCGGTTAACCGGCCCATTCTGTTGACCATGCATTCCAAGGATGTCGGGCACTCTCTCTACGTGCCGGTGCTTCGAATTCAGCAAGACTTTGTTCCCGGATTAGACATTCCTGTGCACTTCACAGCGACGCAGACGGGGAAATTCGAAATCGTCTGCACCCAGCTGTGCGGTTTGGGCCACTACAACATGAGGGCGTACCTTGAAGTGATGTCGGAAGGGGACTACGAGCAGTGGCTCAAGACTCAAGCCGGCCAGTAATGAATTTGTTTGTGCTTCTTTAGCGAGGGGATTTAAGTTGCTTTCTTCGAGGCCAAAACATGCATGACACTTCTGCACAGCACGCGGTGCATCAACACGCAGCGCCGACTGGCTTCATTCGCAAATACGTCTTCAGCCTCGATCACAAAGTGATCGGAAAGCAGTACTACGGCTTGGCGCTCCTCGCCGTATTCATTGGGATGGTGCTTTCCTGGTTGATGCGTATTCACCTCGGCTGGCCCAACTGGCCGATTCCATTGCTCGACAAGCTTTCAGCCGTGGGTGCTCCGGGCGGAGCAATGACCCCGGAATACTATCTTTCACTGATGACCATGCACGGCACTATTATGGTCTTTTTTGTGCTGACCAATGCGCCGTTCGCCGCCTTTGGGAATTATTTCCTGCCTATTCAGATCGGCGCGGAAGATATGGCATTCCCGCGATTCAATATGATGTCCTTCTGGACCACATTCGTGGCGTTCCTCGTAATGATGGCCTCATTCTTCATCGCCGACGGGCCGCCGATTGCCGGATGGACATCGTACGCGCCGCTGAGTGCCGTGGGAGGTGACGCGGGGCCAGGTCTGAAGGTCGGCGAAACGTTGTGGGCCATCTCGATTGCGATTTTCTGCATTGGGTCGCTTCTAGGCGCGTTGAATTTCATCGCGACTACACTCGATCTGCGCACAAAAGGCATGTCATTGGCACGCATGCCCTTAAGTTCATGGGCGTGGTTCGTCACCTCTGTGATCGCTTTGCTTGCTTTTGCCGTTTTGCTTCCAGCCTGTATCTTGCTGGTCCTCGATCGCACTGCCGGCACTAGCTTTTTTATCCCGACGGGCTTGGTTGTGAGCGATAGGCTGCAGCCGCACTCCGGCGGTTCGACGCTGTTGTGGCAACACCTATTCTGGTTTTTTGGTCACCCGGAGGTTTACATTGCAGTTCTGCCATCGATCGGAATCGTGGCTCACATCTTGCCGGTGTTCGCCCGAAAACCACTCCTAGGACCGCGGGCTTCGGTCGGCTGCATGATCGCGATCGGCTTTCTAAGCTACATGGTCTGGGGACACCATATGTTTGTAAGCGGGATGAATCCGTTCTCGGCGAATCTGTTCTCGGTGCCGACCTTGATCATCACGATCCCAGCCACGATCTTGACCCTGTTGCTGATTGGCACGGTTTACGGGGCGAAGATGCGGTTCACCACGCCCGCGCTGTTCTGCATCGGCTTCGTCTCGGTGTTCATCAGCGGAGGCATCAGCGGCTTCTTTCTGGCTCAGCCGTCCATTGATATCTATCTCCACGCGACCTATTTTGTGGTGGGGCATTTCCACTTCGTGATGGCGGTGGCATCGCTGTTCGGCGTATTCGCCGGAACCTACTTCTGGTTTCCCAAGATGTTCGGCCGGATGATGAACGACGGGTTGGGAAAATTGCACTTCTGGCTTACGTTCATCGGCGTGTACTGCATCTTTATGCCCATGCATTACCTAGGGCTCGCTGGCAATGTGCGGCGGTACGCGGCGTTTACGGACGACTATCTGATCCCGCTGATACCGGTCCACAAGTTCATCACCGTTGCGGCTCTATTGACCGGCGCTGCTCAGCTGATCTTCCTGTTCAACTTGATCTGGAGCCGTTTCAAGGGACCCATTGCCTCCGAGAATCCCTGGGAGGGTACTTCGCTCGAGTGGTCAACGACCTCACCCCCGCCATTCGACAACTTCGGCGGTAAGCATCTGGTGGTATACAACGGGCCGAACGAATATGGAGTTCAAGGCGCTGCGACGGACTATGTGATGCAGGCCTCGCCCGAAAAAGTTGTGACTGGTTGATCGCCAGAAGGCGGCACAATTCTTGGGAACTTCAACTTTGCATTCGCAAGCAGAGGCGGCTCTGGAAAGCGTGGTTGACCGCGGCGTCGCCATCGCTAATCCCGCGACGACGTCTAGAGCAGCCGCACAAGCGCAAAAATCTGAAACTGGCATGTGGGTGGCGGTTTCGGCCATTTCCATGTCGTTCGCGGCCTTTACGAGCGCGATGATTGTTCGCCAGGATGCGGCCACCGATTGGCAGCGCTTCCAACTGCCTCATGTTCTTTACTTCAACACGCTGATTCTCCTGGCCAGCAGCGCCACACTGGAATTGACGCGACAGCGAATCGCTGGAATACCCGAGGCGCTACGCAGCGGTGCTGCGGCGGCAAAAGTGTTGCTCGCGAACGGCACTTACTGGCTGTACCTCACTGCTGCCTTGGGATTCACTTTCGTACTCGGTCAACTACTTGCGTGGCGCAATCTGGCGGCGCAGGGATTGTTCTTGGCGACTAATCCGAGCTCGTCATTCTTCTATGTCTTTACGGCATTGCACGCAGTGCATCTATTGGGAGGCATTGGCGGGCTGATTTACGTCCTGCGAAAGCTCGTGCGGACGAATGGTTCGGCGGAAACCAGCGGTTTGGGAGCCTTCTCGATTTATTGGCATTTCATGGACATTCTTTGGGTGTACTTGCTGTTACTTCTCGCGATTCGTATGTAGGTTTTTTCAGGAGGGGCTGTGAGCGAAGCTGAAATCACAATGAGCGCGGGGCAGGGGGCTGCAATGGAAGCCTCCCCTTACGGCATCCAATCAAAAAAACTGACGATGTGGCTGTTTATCGCTTCGGACGCCGTCACGTTCGGAGCGATCCTGTTTGGCTATTCTTACCTGCGAGCTGGAACCCCAAACTGGCCCACTCCGTTTGAGGCTGGCAGCATCGTTAACGGCGTACTAATGACCTTCGTACTGCTCACCAGCAGTCTTACGATGTTGGGAGCGGTGATTGCAGCAAAACAAGGCCGCAAATCCGCGTGCATTCAATGGCTGGGCGCCACTATCGTGCTGGGAATCATCTTCGCCGCCCTACACTTACGCGAGTGGTTTCGTATGTTCCACGAGGGATGGAGCCTATCGAATAATCCGATGGGTGGCACGACGTTGTTTGGAGCGACGTTCTTTTGCATTACCGGCCTGCATCTGATGCACGTGATCTCGGGAATCATCGCGCTCGTCGTGATCGCCATCGGATACAACACAGATTGGTTGGATGCCGGACACGTGGAGACAACCGGACTTTACTGGCATTTTGTGGACCTGGTGTGGATGTTTGTTTTCCCGTTGCTGTATTTGATGAACGTGGGCCGCTAAGCAGGAATCTAGCCCCAGATTGGAGGCGCCGCGATTATGGAAGCTAAGCACGAACCAACGTTGGCCGGTTATGTAGGAATCTGGATCGGTTTGCTGTGCATTGTCGGCATCGAGGTTTTCCTGACTCTTATGAAGTTGCCGACTCATGAGCTGCTCGCGTCTTTGCTCGTGTTGGCTTTTATCGAAGCTGCAATCGGTCTTCTGTATTTTATGCATCTGAAGTACGAGAAGCACATCCTGCTCTGGAGCCTTATACCGGCGGTCGTCTTTGTGCTGTTTATGATGAATCACATTTGGCCCGACGCGTTTCGCATGGCCAGCATGAAGGTTCCGATTCAGTGATCGTTTGGGCCGGGCGTCTTGAATGTGTTATTGAGGCGCAGGCAAGTCGACGCTAGGCTTAACCGGGAGCGTAGTGATTATGAGACGGGGAAGGCCAGCATGAAAAGAACCTTAAAGAGCTCGGTCGCGTGTGTCATGGCTTTCCTTAGTCCTGCGGCTCTATATGCGCAGAGTTGCGCCATGTGCTACCAGAGCGCGGCTGCTTCAGGTCCTCGTACGATCCACGCTTTAAAAGCCGGTATTCTGATCCTGATGTTTCCTCCCGTTCTGATCACTGCAGGAATTGTGTACTTGGCATACACT
The DNA here is from genome assembly GCA_035483835.1 of Terriglobales bacterium. GTDB lineage: Bacteria > Acidobacteriota > Terriglobia > Terriglobales > Acidobacteriaceae > JABDBE01. Next base: position 22,051 of record DATHPO010000210.1, on the reverse strand, counting down.
CGCCGCGATAAGTTCAACGAACGCTGCTGAAGAGTTTGCGCTCGTAGTTCAGCCGGAAAAGCGAAGTTCCCAACGCGCACCGCAGGCGCTGCGTTGGTTTTATGGCTCGGGCCCCCTCTCACCTAGCTCCAGTAAATGCTGTATGCCGCGAATATAGACGCTTGCAACGCGTTGCACATAATACAGACCAATGTCGAATCTACCGCCCGCGTCGTGCCTCAAGCCCTTTGTTTGCTTGTATAGGTGTCGTGGATTGAAAAATGCTAGTCGAAATCGGCCTGCTGGTGTGTCGCGAGAGAGTACCCGAGGGTACTAGGAGGTACGGTATTGCGTTCCTTAATGGATCTACATCAAAGTTTGAATGATGTCGGAGCGTGGTTCAAGTTTATGATGCATCGCGAAATCAATTTTTGACCGGACATTCAAACGACCGAAATAGTCGGCTCTCACCATTCAAGAATGGAAGTGCCCCAGAATCATAAAGGGAGCGCACTTCGAGACGTGAAAAAACTGGGAGTGTCGAAGAGGCGAAGCTACTGCAAATTTTTTTTCAAAATACTGTTCGGTGCGAAACAATTTGCGGGTTACTGTGTTATGATTTTCGGGCTGACCTACCCAGCCAGGTTAATCTGCCCAGACCCCGCTGTTACCAGTATCGGCGCGCGAGGCTGTACTAACAGAAATTAGTACAACAGGGAGAACTCCGGTGGCTAGGATCAACGCAGCTAAGCTGGGATTGGCGATTTTTCTTTTCAGCGCTCCAGTCAGCCTATGGGCCCAAAACCCACCACAAGACGGAGCGACTCCTCCCGCTGCGACTTCCAATCGATTCAACGCCGCAGAGGAACATGCGGCCAATCCTGATCGTCCCGCGCTGCAGCAAAGAAATCCTCGATATCAGATCCAGCGTGAAGATGTAATCACTATCGCTTTTCCGCTGTCGCCCGAATTCGATCAGACGGTGACGGTACAGCCGGACGGATATATCAGTTTGTACAGCGCGCCAAGTTTGCACATTCAAGGAATGACCATCCCAGAAGTCGTCGAAGCCCTCAAGAAGGCCTATTCCAGCACCCTTCACGATCCGATCATTGATGTAGATTTACAGGATTTCCAGCGGCCATTTTTCACTGTCTCCGGACAAGTCGGCAAGCCCGGGCAATACGATCTCCGACACGATACCACTGTCGCCGAGGCGATTGGGATCGCTGGCGGATTTACGCCGAATGCCAAAACACAAATCTTCCTGTTCCATCGTGTCTCCACCGGATGGTTCGAAGTCAAGAAACTCAGCATGAACGACATCCTGGACGGGAAGAAGGCCAATGAAGACGCCCTTTTGGGGCCGGGCGACATGATTTTTGTTCCGGAAAAATTCATCACAAAATTCCGAAAATACGTTCCCTACTATGTGGGCACGAGCGTCAGTCCGCCGGCGTTCCCATGAGACTCCAAAAAGGTGAAGGCCAATGAAAAAAGAGAATCTTAAAACGGTGCCAGACGAAGGAATGCCGAAGCTGACGTTGCGCGACGTCTTAACACCGCTCTTCCGTCACCAACGCTTGGTGATATTCACCTTTTGCGGCGTCGCCATGCTCGGAATTCTCGTCGCATGGGGTTGGGCCGCGCGATACCACTTGGCGGAAATGCAGATCGTTGTCGAACAGACCCGCTCCGACCCCGCGGTGACGTCCGGGCAAAATGCGGCGGTGATGAACAACAAGCCTGTAACGACGGATCAGATCACTTCGGAAATAGCGCTTCTGCAAGGGCAAGACATGATGCGCTCGGTCGCCGCGACTTGTGGTCTGGATAACTTTTGGTTTCCAACCGATGTCTTCCTGCCGCGCGACCCGGCCAAGCGAAAAGCCATCAAGTTGGAAAAAGCGGCTGTAGGTCTGGGTAGAAGTTTGGTTGTCGAGCAGGAAAAGACCTCGGACGTCATCAACGTGAAGTTTGGCAAAACCGGCGATCCCGCTGTACCGGCGTGCGTTCTGCAGACCCTCAGCAAGTTGTATATGGCAAAGCACTTAGAGTTGCGCCGTCCGGCAGGATCTTCGGACTTCTTTGCGCAGCAAACGGACGAAGCCAAGCGGGCTCTGGATGATGCGGAGAGCCGCTTGTCCAATTTCAGCAAGGACCAAGGCGTCGCTGCTCCCGATGTTCTACGCACCTACATGGCGCAGCAAGTTGCAAATTCCGAATTTTCCCTCTCGACTGCCCAACAGGCCATAGCCGCTGACCAACAGAGGGTCAAAAACGTTGCGGAACAATTGGCGAAAACGCCTGAGAGAATTCCGACCGCGGAAGTCACCAATTCTTCGAACCTTCTGTTGCAAACGTTGGAATCCACATTGCTCGCAGCCAAGGAAAAGCGCGCGCAATTAGTGTTGAAGTACGATCCGAGCTACCCATTGGTTAAAGAGGCAGATCAGGAAATTGCGGATACCGAGGCGACCATCACAAGGGCCGAACAGCAGAAGTACGTCAATCAAACAACTGACACGGACCCCACTTACCAATTCCTCCGTCAGGATCTAGCCAAGACTCAGGCCGACCTGGCTTCGCAAAGGGCCACGGTCGGTGCGCTCACGAATAATATCCGCAACATGCATCTGCAAATGGTGGATTTGGACAAAAAGGCTGTCGAACAGGCTGCGCTAATTCGTGAGGCCAAGGCGAACGAAAGCAACTACTTGCTGTATCTCAACAAGCGCGACGAAGAACGCACGTCGGACGCTTTAGACAGAGACCGAATCGCCGACGTCGCAATTGCCGTTCCTCCGGTCGTTCCAACGATACCAGCGCATGGTCCGTTCCTAGTCATGTTCATTGGGTTCGTGCTCGCGCTGATTTTGAGCCTTGGCGCGGGTTATTTGGCTGAGTACGTAGACCCGTCGTTCCGCACACCTGAAGAAGTGGCCGAGACCCTTAGCATGCCCGTTCTCGCGTCGCTTCCCAGGAAGGTGGCCTAGCTCGAATGGTTCTAGATTTTTACAATCTCGCCGAACAACCGTTCGGAGTCACTCCGGACTCGCGTTTCCTTTACCTTGGCCCTCAGCACCGCGAGGCGCTAGCCTCGTTGGTCTACGGCACGGAAAGTAATCGTGGGTTTCTGGCACTGATCGCAAGGCCGGGTATGGGCAAGACTTCATTGCTCTACCATTTTCTGGGATATCTGCGGGACAGAGCCCGCACGGCCTTTGTATTCCGGACCGATTGCGATTCTCGTGAATTCATTCGCCACGTTCTTATCGACCTGGGTATTGAGGTCGCGGGCATGGATTTGCCGGCGATGCATGAAGCGCTGAATCGCCTCCTCACCGACGAAATGCGTGCGGGACGGCGGTTTGTTCTGGTAGTTGATGAAGCGCAGATCCTGGAAGAAAAGGTACTGGAGTCCATTCGCCTGCTGTCGAATTTTGAGACGCCTTGGATGAAGTTGATGCAAATCGTGCTGGCAGGTCAGCCTCAGTTGGCGGATCGGCTCGCCAGCCCATCCATGGCTCAGCTGCGCCAGCGCATTTCGATGGTGATGCGCATCGAGCCTTTCACTCCCAAAGAAGTAGATGCCTACATAGACCACAGGCTCTGGATCGGAGGATGCGATAGACCTTCTTTGTTCACTGCGAATGCGCGTAAGCTGATCGCTGAACACAGCGAAGGCATACCCCGCAACATTAACAACCTTTGTTTCAATGCTCTGTCGTTGGGGTGTGCGCTGAAGAGAAAAACGATCGATCGCGACGTAATTCTCGAAGTGATTTCCGACCTCGACCTGGAGCCGCTCCGCGAAAAGCCCACGATCCCGGCTGCACGTCCGGAGCCATCGGTTCAGACCCCTGCCCAGACGCCGCGCCGAACCATTGCTGCCCTTAGAAGGCAATCGATGTTCGCCGGATGGCTCTTTAAAATTGCAATTGCCTCGGTGCTCTTGCTCACGCTCAGTTGGGCTGCGGTTCCGGCTAACCCGAGGAACACCCAGGCCGTGGAAGTCTCCAGAATTCAAATTCACGGGCTCAATCTCTGGGCCATCGATCCAGGCCGCATTCAATCCGGACGCCAGATTCGTATGCCGTCGGCTACCACCATGGGAGCGGATGCGCGGCAACAGGCCACTCAATCCAACAGTGCTTTACCAACAGAGGTAGGCGAACAATGAGCAAGAACTTTGAACTGATGCAGCAAGCCGGTCTAGACCAATCCCTTCGCTCGGTCCGCCCCGTACGCGCGCCGGACCTCCCGTTTTCGCCGCGCCGGCGTGTTCGAAACGGACACGGGCTCAAAAAAAGCACACATTTGGACATTGAGCAATTCGCACGCGAAGAATCTCTCAGGCTCGTGCAGCGTATTTTTTTGTTACAGACCCAAGCCCCGCCCCGTGCCGTCGTCTTTGCGGGTATTGATCATGGCAATGGCTGCAGTGAAATTTGTGTTTCGGTGGCACAAACTTTGGCGAGCAACGTACGCGGGTCAATTTGCTTGCTTGAGGCGAATCTCCGGTCGCCGGCATTGCCTGGATTGTTCGGCACCACAAATCACTACGGACTTACTGATGCTCTGCTCCAAGAAGGACCTATCCGTTCTTTTGCAAAACCTCTCCGTGGCGACAATCTGTGGCTGCTTTCCAGCGGCTCACTTGCGCCGGATTCTGCCAAGCTGCTCAATTCGGACCGTCTTAAGACTCGATTCGCTGAATTGCGAAAAGAATTTGATTACGTGTTGATTGACGCGCCTCCGCTCACGCGCTATGCCGACGCGGTAGGCTTCGGACAGATGACGGATGGATTTGTGTTGATTCTGGAAGCGAATGTTACACGGCGGGAAGCCGCTCTCAGGGTCTCTGAGAATCTGCGCGCTTCGGGTATTCACGTCTTCGGCGCCGTGCTGAATAAACGAACATTCCCAATTCCGGAATCGCTGTACCACAAGCTCTAGAATTAGCTTCAAGTGGGAAGCTGATTCAAGAGGTTGCAGTACGTTGCGCCGCGCGGCCAAGCCCAGGTTGTCTTCGCAGTCGCTACGGGTCCCGGTCGTGCGATGCCGAAAGTTCTTGGGGGTCACCTGGCTCTGTGACTCAGGATAGCGGAGCTTTGTCCATGTCCGAAAACTCGCTAAGTTCGGTACTGATGCCCACCGCCAACATTCTATCGGCCGAAGCCGAGACTTCCTCTTGGTTCGCGATCCAAACTTGGTCCAGGCACGAAAAACGGGTGGCCGCCGGACTTCGCGAGAAAGGCATCAGCGTCTTTCTTCCGCTATTTTCGGAGAAGCGCCAGTGGAGCGATCGGCAGCGTCTGCTGGAGTTGCCTTTGTTTCCGCAATATGTCTTCGTCAGAATTCCACCAAAAACTCATGCGCGAATCCCGGTCCTGCAAACCGCTGGTGTTACGGGCTTCGTCGGGAAACGTGGAGTGGGTGTTCCCATTCCCGATAGCGAAATTGATGGGATACGGACCGTTCTGGCACAGGGGATACCCTTCAACCATCATTCGTTTCTGAATGTAGGCAAACGCATTAGGATTCGCGGTGGCAGTTTGGATGGTGTAGAAGGCATTCTGACCGCTATTAACAGCGATGCCACCTTGGTGGTATCGGTCGAACTCATCCAGAGATCGCTCGCTATTCGGATCACGGGTTTTGCCGTCGAACCAGCATAGAGCCAATTCACTGTTCTTGATGAGCAGGCAGCAGTCGCATCTTTCACCCCCAGCTGTTACTCCATACGAAAAGTGGCGCCGCATTCCGGCCATCGCCGGATTATAGGCAGTAAGCAGCACCCTATAAATATCAATCGGCCAAAGAGGAAACCTCTGTGAACGAAACAAAGCGTCGACTCATAGTCAGCGCGCAGAAGTTGTTTGACGTTGGATTGATCATGTTGTCTTTTACTCTGGCCTCTGTTTGGATGATTTCTGCGGGTAAAGGTATTTCGCTGGCCGGACTTTTATCCGTCCGCGTGAAATTATCGGATTGCGCCATTTTTGGCGTGGCACTACTTGCAAGCCACGCGATGTTTGCGTTGTGCGGTATGTATGAGTCGCGAAGACTTTCCACAAAATCCGCGGAAATTGTGGATGTTTTGAAAGCAGTCACTCTCGCGACAGCTAGCTTGGCATTGGTGGCGGCGCTGTGCCAGGTTAAGCTCATGACCCCGGCTTTCCTCGCGCTGTTCTTTGCGACATGTTTTGTCTTCGTCGCTTCGTCGCGCCTTCTTATGCGATATTCGCTCGCAAGAATACGGCGGCGCGGTCATAACTTGCATCACATTTTGATTCTGGGCACCAACGGTCGCGCTGTCGAGTTCGCTCGACGCCTCGAGGCCTCGCCCGAGCGTGGCTACAGGCTGCTTGGTTTTGTGGATGACGCCTGGCCCAGAATGGACGAGTTCCTGGCGACCGGTTTTAAACTGGCCTGCGATAACGCCGGGATTGCCGAGTTCTTGCGCCATAACGTTGTGGATGAAGTCGCTATTTTTCTTCCGTTGCGCTCTTTCTACGAACACGCGGCGAAAATGGCGGCGCTCTGCGAACAGCACGGAATGATCATTCGCTTCGACTCGGATATCTTTGATCTGAAGATTGCCCGCTCGAGCGCGGACGTATTTGACGGTGACGCGCAAATTACGGCTCGGAGCAGTGGGTTTGGGGGCTGGCCGTTCGTGCTCAAGCGAACGATCGATCTGATGGTTTCCTTCGCCTTGCTGGTGTTTCTCGCGCCGCTGCTGCTGGTGGTTGCGCTGTTGATCAATCTAACTTCGCCAGGCCCGATCTTTTTTGGCCAGGAAAGAGTTGGTCTAAATAAACGCAGATTCAAGATCTACAAGTTTCGCACCATGATTCCGAACGCTGAAAGGATCCAGGAGGAGCTGCTGCATCTGAACGAGATGAAAGGGCCAGCCTTCAAGATTAAAAACGATCCTAGAGTGACTCCCATCGGCCGGATTCTGCGAAAGACTAGCATTGACGAATTGCCCCAGCTCTTCAACGTTTTGAAAGGAGACATGAGCTTGGTTGGTCCGCGAGCCATGTCGGTGCGCGATTACCAGTTGTTCAACGAGGATTGGCAGCGACGGCGCTTCAGTGTTCCGCCGGGTATCACTTGTCTTTGGCAGATCAATGGGCGGAATCTTATTCCATTCGAACAGTGGATGGAGCTGGACATGCAGTACATTGATAAGTGGTCGCTTTGGCTGGATCTGAAGATCCTGGCGCGGACTATTCCAGCGGTCCTAAGAGGGTCAGGGGCTGCTTGAGCCCGCTGCAGTGAACGCGACCAAGCCAAAGAGAAAGTGAGTCGTAAATCTATTTCGGGTTGTGCGAGACCTTTCGTTCGTAACGAAGAGAAGTTATCCTACTTTAACTTATTTCAACTTAAGGGAGAGTAATCCATGGGCAAGTCTCGAATACTGGTAACTGGCGCGGGCGGCTTTATCGGGCACCACCTGGTAAAGCGGTTGAAGGGGGAAGGGAACTGGGTGCGCGGAGCCGACATCAAGATGCCGGAGTACGAGCCGTCGGCAGCGGACGAATTCGAAGTTCTCGACCTGCGCAAGTACGAGAATTGTCTGTTGGCAACGCGAGGCGGCGTTGATCAGGTCTATAACCTCGCGGCGGACATGGGTGGAATCGGGTATATCACGGCTTACCTTGCGGACATATCGCGGAACAATATTCTGATCAATGTCCACATGCTGGAGGCCAGCCGGCAAAACGCGATCAAGCGTTTCTTGTTCTCGTCTTCCGCATGCGTCTATGCGCAGAATAAGCAGAAGAGCGCGGACGTCACTCCTTTGCGTGAAGAAGACGCTTACCCTGCCGAACCTGAGCCTGGTTATGGCTGGGAGAAACTTTTCGCTGAAGAGATGTGCAATTATTACCGCCACGACTATGGATTCCAAACCTATTCGGTGCGTTTCCACAATGTCTACGGTCCGCTCGGCACCTATGAGGGTGGAAAAGAGAAGGCTCCGGCGGCGATTTCACGAAAGGTCGCCTTGGCCCACGACGGCGGCGAAATCGAGATTTGGGGCGATGGCGAGCAGACCCGCTCGTTCATGTACGTGGACGATTGTGTCGAAGGCTTAGTTCGTCTGATGGCGTCCAATCATCACGACGCACTCAACCTGGGCACCGACCGGCTGGTCACTATCAATGAACTTGTCGACCTCGTTTCAGGCATCGCGGAGAAGCGCCTGATCAAGCGGCACGATCTCGGCAAACCGCAGGGCGTACGTGGTCGCAATAGCGACAACACCCGCCTGAATCAGGTATTGGACTGGCAGCCTTCTATTTCACTCGAACAAGGCCTGGACGTGACCTACAAATGGATCGAAGGCGAACTCCACAAGGCCGGTCGCGTGCCCTCTCAATCAAAGAAGGCGCTGGCTTAAGGGGCGAGCCAAAACGCATGCCTGACGTAGCCCCCAGTTTGGTTTTAGGAGCAATGGTCGCCGCCCGCTATGGTTAAGCCTGAATCCAAAGGCACCGTGGCCCGCAACACGCTTTGGATGTTCTGTGGCCTGGGACTGAGACTGGTCATCCAAGCATTGTATTTCGTCGTAATCGCGCGATCCCTGGGCGCGAGCGGCTACGGCGCGTTCATCGGAGTCGTTGCCCTGGTAGGCATCGTTTACCCCTTTGGGGACTTGGGCAGCGGCGGCCTGCTCGTAAAAAATGTTTCGCGCGACCAGAATCAGTTCCCGGGTTACTGGGGGACGGCGCTGCTTACGACCGGAGCGTCCAGTTCGGTCCTCTTCCTAGCCGTCCTGGCGTTGTCGCATTTCACTCTGCCTGCAGCGATTCCGCTCCGGCTGGTGCTGTTGGTGTCCGGCTCCGATCTGGTTGGACTCAACGTCATCACCATGTGCGGCCAGGCGTTTCAGGCCTTCGATCGTCTGCACTGGACGGCTACGATCAACGTGCTGGTCAGCGCCAGCCGGCTGGCGGCAGCGCTTATCCTGGTAGCAATTCAGAGGCATCCTTCGCCTTTGCAGTGGGGCTACGTTTATTTTTTCAGTACCTCGCTGATCGCCATCACGGCGGTGCTGATGGTTTCGACCAACTTGGGATATCCGAGGTTCGGTTGGCAAAGGGCGCCCGGCGAAGTACGAGAAGGTTTCTATTTCTCGACTGGGCTCAGCGCGCAAACGATCTACAACGACTTGGACAAAACGATGCTCGCGCGCCTCGGCACTTTGGAAGCGACTGGTATTTACGGCGCGGCTTATCGGCTGATCGACGTCAGCTTCGTGCCCGTCTCATCGCTGCTGACGGCTTCCTATTCCAATTTCTTCCGCGCCGGCGCCGATGGCATCTCCGCCAGTCTTTCCTACGCGAAGCCGCTGCTGTTGCGCGCGCTAGGTTATTCTGTCCTAGCCTGTATCACTCTACTGGCGTGCGCTGGAATCATTCCCCGCATTCTCGGAGCTGAGTACGCGCGCACCGTGGAGGCTGTCCGCTGGCTTTCGGTGCTGCCCATTTTGAAAGTGATTCACTATTTTTACTCGAACGCGCTCACGGGAGCTGGGTACCAGGCGTTACGCACCAAGATTCAAGTGGGTGTGGCGATATTCAACGTGCTGGTAAATTTTTGGTTGATACCGGCGTATTCGTGGCGCGGAGCGGCGTGGTCTAGCATCGCGTCGGACGGGCTGCTAGCCTGCGGCATCGGACTTGCGGCGTTCGTGCTTTTTCGCAGGTCACAAAACCTCTTGCTCAATGCAACTGTAAATGCCGAAACGGATTAGGATCTGTTCCTCGAGCTCAATGTACAACCCCGTTAAGAACTTGCCGAGCGGCATGACATCGTATCGCGGATTGAAACCATGAACGTCTCCCGCAGATACCTCGGCGATGTGTTCACGATTATCGTGCTGGTCTTGGGGACCGGTGCGCTGCAGTCACTCATCGTCGATAGTTCAAACTCCAAAGCGATCTCTGAGGGCAATCCGTTCCTGCAAGTGGTCTGGGCTTGCATCTATGTCATCACGGCCATTCGCGCGGCCCAGCAACCGCGCGCAATCCTGGAAATGATTCGCTCCAACAAGCTTCTGATCGGGTTGGTCTTGCTTACATTTTTTTCCGCGGCTTGGTCCGCGGACACCGGTCTCACGCTTCGCCGTAGCATTGCACTGCTGGCTACCACTCTTTTCGGAGTGGATTTTGCCGTCCGCTATTCCCTTCGCGATCAACTCAGGCTACTGGCAGTTGCATTGGGCGGCGTCGTGCTGTTAAGCGTGATCGTGCAAGTGTTTTTCCCCGGCCAGATTCCGACAGCGGACATGCTGTATCCCGATGCCTGGGTTGGCTTGTTCGGCCAAAAAAACGAGTTCGGGAGAATCGTCGTCCTTGCAACGTTGGTGATTCTGACGGCGGTCCGAAAATCGGTCGGCGGCATAATAATCACTGTCCTGGCTTTGGTGACCGCTATTGGTTTAATCATCGCAGCTCAGTCCATGACTTCGTTTGTGGCCCTGGTGGGCATGGTTCTCGTCATGCAGTTTGCGCCAACTCTGCGTTGGAGTGCTGGCATTCGGAGAGCGGTGCAGGTTTTTGGCACGATAATTGCCTTGCCGGCCCTTTACGCGTTGATTCACTTCCGCGACTCGGTTACCGAATTGATGGGCCGCAATGCCTCCCTTACCGGTCGCGTAAAGATTTGGGGGCTTTCTCTTGCGAGCATTGCACTGAAACCGATCTTGGGTTACGGCTACAGCGCTTTCTGGCCCGCGTCCGCTGAAGCCATGAGAATTGACGTGGCAATAAATTGGACCGTGCCCCATGCGCACGATGCATATATCGAGTTGGCTCTCGAACTGGGATTGGTTGGACTCGGCCTCTACGTAGCTGCCTACCTCGTGGCGATGAAGCGGGCAGCCTTGTATATGCGCATGGAACGGGGCAACAGCGCAAAATGGCCGCTGGTTTATTTGTGCTTCGTATTGCTGTATAGCTTTACCGAGAATTACGTTCTGGCGCCGAACACGATCTTTTGGATGTTATTTGTAGCGGCCTCATGCACGATCTCGCAGCCTGTTGGCGCTCCTGAATGGGTCGAGGACGACGAGGGTGAGCCTGAGGCTGACGCGGGTCCGTCTTTTGCTACCAGCTAGGACCGCTTGTGATAAACACCACTCAGCCAGCGCTGATAATTTTCTGCGATCACCTCTTGTACCCATCGGAGACGTTTGTTCGCGCCCAGGCCCAGGCACTGCAGAGATTTACGCCGGTCTTCGCTGGTTCTCGCAGGGTCCCGGGACTCGACCTACCGCCAGAAAGCACATATACGGTCAGCGGCGGGGATAGGAATGGCCGGGTTCGTGAAGTACTCTTCAAATTGTTTGGAATCGCGCCGGATTTGGTCGAACGGCTGCGCGCGTTGGATCCCGTTTTAGTGCATGCACATTTCGGCCCGGACGGACTGCGTGCCTTGCCATTGGCGAGGAAATTGGGTTTGCCGCTCATCATAACCTTTCACGGATCTGACGCCACGGCGACTGATGTCCGTCACGTGAGTGCCCCCTTCGGGCACCGCCGCTATTTGGTGCAAAGAAGTGTCGTTCGGCGTGGAGGTAGGTTGTTCATCGCCGTCTCCGAGTTTATTCGAGGAAAACTTCTCGAGCAGCACTTTCCGGCTGAGAAGATTCGCGTCCACTACATTGGAGTCGACACGAAGCTCTTTTGTCCGGGGCGAGGAGAGCAGGAAACCACCGTTCTGTTTGTCGGCCGCCTCGCCAATAGGAAAGGTGCGGAGTTTCTGATTCGCGCCATGGAGGACGTGCAGAAAGAAGATCGAGGCGCGGAGCTCGTTTTGATCGGCGATGGTCCACTCCGCGGAGAACTCGAACGGCGTGCGAAGCGGACCCTTCGACGATACAGATTCCTTGGTACTCAAAGCCCACAGGTTGTGCGCGAGTGGTTGGACCGTGCCGCTGTGTTCTGCGCGCCAAGTATCACGGTGCGGTCAGGGGAAGCAGAAGCGTTCGGCATGGTATTTGCCGAGGCGCAGGCGATGGAGAAACCGGTGGTCAGTTTTGCTACAGGTGGCATCAGCGAAGCTGTTCTACACGGTGAGACCGGCCTGCTGGCCCCTGACCGAGATTGGCGGACGCTCGCGCAATATCTCTCGTTACTGCTCAAAAATGCTGATCTTCGCCGCAAGTTTGGCGTGGCCGGCCGCCAGCGGGTGCTGCGGCTTTTTGACTTGAACACGCAAACCAGCGCGCTGGAAAAGATATACGAAGGCGTGCTCGAAACCACCGGCGCCAGCGTCGGCGAGCAAAATCGCCCGTCTCTCTACGCTCAACAAGAGAACTAACCGATGCCACGAGTCCTCATCATTCAGGCCGAAATGAAGCACTACCGCGTGCCGTTTTTCACGAAGCTCCACGCGGCGCTTCGTCAAGACGGTATCGAACTGGCCGTGGCATACAGTGCACAAAATCAGAAGCAAGCCACTCGCCGGGATGGCGCCGAACTTCCGTCCGAATTTGGACGCAAGGTGAGAGGTTACTGGCTCGCCGATCGTTTTTTGTATCAGTCGGTTTGGCGAGAGGTCCTCAGCTCTGATCTAGTGATCGTCGGCAACGAAAACAAGTATCTCGTGAACCCATTCCTGCTTCTGCTCTCGGCTCTGCGCCTGAAGGCAGTCGCGTTTTGGGGGCTCGGTCCGAACATGCACCCGGACCGCTCCGCCTTCTCCGAGTGGATCAAGGAGAAAATGGTCACCACCGTGGATTGGTGGTTTGCTTATACCGAAACGGTCGCCGACTACCTGCGCCAACATGGCATGGCAGCGGATAGGATTACAAACGTTCAGAACGCCACTGACACAATCGAATTGCGGCGCCAACTTAGCGAAATTCAGGACGATGAAGCCATGCAAGCGAAGACGGCGCTGACCGGGAGCGCTGGGAGTAAGGTCGGTATCTACTGCGGGCTGCTCGGCGAAATCAAGGCCATACCGATGCTGATCGAAGCCGCCCGGTTGGTTCGCCAGCGCTGTCCCGATTTCCACCTCGTGATTGTGGGTAATGGGCCGGATCGTTCTTGGCTCGAACAGGCCATTGCCGGAGACGCGTGGATACACTACATGGGTTCGAAATTCGGTCGTGATAGTGCCATGCTCTACAGGATCGCGGATGTGTTCTTGTTGGCCGGCACGGCGGGTCTCGCGATCGCAGACAGTTTCGCCGCAGGTTTGCCTCTGATCGCCACTTATTTGCCGACCCATCCTCCCGAGGTCAGTTATTTGTACGATGGCGAGAACGGCAAAATCACTCCGCATACCGCCTCTGCTTTCGCAGACGCGGTTTTTGAAGTTCTGACGAAGCCTGCTTTGATGGCCACATTGCGTCACGGTGCGGCATTAGCCGGTTCGAAATACACGATTGAGGCCATGGTCGAGAACTACCGGGCTGGAGTCAATCAATGCCTTGCGCGCGCGGGCGTTATCTCCCGCGTTTCTGCGAAACGCCAAGCTTACCGGGAGGACGAAGTGGATGCCTAGGCTGACACACGCGCGAACCTCACGCGAGGGAAAAACCATCACAGCTGCATCGCTCTTCGCGAGCAGAAGGACGGGCTATCTTGAAAATTAGTGTCTTCGGATTGGGATACGTCGGCTGCGTAACGGCTGCGTGTTTGGCCCAGGACGGCCATCAGATTGTAGGAGTGGACGTGGACTCCCGCAAGGTCAAGGCGATCGGAGATGGACACGCTCCGTTTTTCGAGCCGGGTCTCGGCGAACTATTGGCTCAGGCAAAAGAGCGAGGGCTGCTCAGAGCAACCACGGACGAAGTCGAGGCAATCTCCACCACTGACGTAGCGCTCGTTTGCGTCGGGACGCCGTCAGAACGCAACGGCGAGATTAAGCTGGAATACCTGCGTAGCGCGCTGGTTTCTATCGGCAACGCCCTCCGCAATCGGCGGCAGCCTTTTGTTGTAGTCTTGCGAAGCACCGTGTTGCCGCACATCGTCGAAAGGGAATTGATTCCGTTATTGCAAAGGGCCTCCGGCAAGACGCTCGGCGCCGACCTGCAATTCTGCTATAACCCGGAGTTTCTTCGCGAAGGGACTGCAGTGCGTGATTTCTACGAGGCTCCCATGGTGGTGATTGGACAACGCAGTGATTGGGCCTCCAGCGTTGTGGCCGTGCTGTATAGCAAGGTGAATGCGCCTGTCGTTTGCACGGATATCGCCACCGCTTGCATGGTGAAGTACGTTAGCAACGCGTTTCACGCCTTGAAAGTCGCATTCGCGAATGAGGTCGGCAGGCTCAGCGAATCTCTGGACGTGGATGGCCGCCGTCTTATGGAGATTATCTGTCAGGACACCAAGCTCAATATCGCTCCATCATACTTGAAACCAGGGTTCGCGTTTGGGGGGTCCTGCCTGCCTAAGGATTTGCGCGCCCTTGTGGCTGAGTCCCGGCGTCACGGCCTTCCGCTGGAAGTCATTCAGTCAATTCTGCCCAGCAACAAGGCCCATCTGGAAGCTTGCATCGAATCGGTGCTCGGGGAACCGCTGCAAAAAGTGGGCCTGTTTGGCCTTACCTTTAAAGAAGGTACCGATGACTTGCGCGAAAGCCCGGCCGTCGCGCTGGCGGAGACTCTTATAGGCAAAGGCGCGGAAGTGATTATTTACGAGCCGGCCATCTCGCGAGACACCATTCACGGAGCAAACCTGCGTTTCATTGAAAGCAATATTCCGCACATCTGGAAGCTGCTGACGCCGGACTTGCCAGCCCTGGTGCAGAATAGCAACGTCGTGGTTCTCCTGAAAAAGCTTAACGATGAAGAACGACGAACCCTTAAGGCCCTGCGGCCGGATCAGAAGTGCATCGATTTCGTTGGCACAGTCCGTTCGGATGAATTGGCGGCACAAACAATCATTTTCGGGGAGCCTCGGCAGGAGACGGCCGCGACCTGGGCTATCGCGGACTAAGTCACCTCAATACTCCAAATGAATCGTCTCTCGATCGGTTTTGGAATCGCGCTATCATTTTTCGCGACGTTTTCTGCGTTTGCGGTGGATCAGAACAAGCTTGTTCCCCCGTCTCAGCAAATTCCGCCGACTCTTTTCGGAATGCACATCCACCGCGCCGGCAGCACAACTCCGTGGCCAAGTGTGCCGGTCCCGGCAAGGCGACTTTGGGACGCACGCGTTACCTGGCCAGATCTTGAGCCCAGCAAGGGTCAATGGCGCTTCGGAACCCTGGACAACTGCTTAGCGATGGCGCAGGAGCACAATCAGGATCTCCTCATGACCCTGGGCTTGACGCCACGTTGGGCCTCCGCTCGGCCACAAGAGCCGTCCGGCTATCAGCCAGGCTTTGCAGCCGAGCCGGTAGACATTGGGGACTGGCGGGCGTTTGTCACCGCTGTCACAACCCGCTACAAGGGACGCCTTCATTACTACGAAATATGGAACGAGCCCAACCTGAAACAATTCTGGAGCGGAAATGTGGATCAACTGTTGGCCCTTACTCGGGAAGCATCACAAATCATCCATAACATTGACCCGCAGGCGATAGTGGTTTCCCCTTCAGCGACCAGCGGTTACGGCGTGAAGTGGCTCACGGAATTTTTGAGTAAAGGCGGCGGCCAATACGTTGATGTTATCGGTTATCACTTCTACGTTGCTGATCAGCCTCCCGAGGCCATGGTGCCGGTGATTCGTCAAGTTCAGCAGACCATGGCCGACAATGGAGTAGGCAACAAGCCGATTTGGGACACCGAGGCAGGTTGGTTCAAGCCCAATCCATTTCCGTCGGCTGAACTGGGTGCTGGGTACGCCGCGAGGACCTTCATTCTGAATTGGGCTGCGGGTGTGCAAAGGTTTTATTGGTATTCCTGGGACAATCACAAGATGACAATCCAGATGACAGAAGACGACGACACAACCCTTACGCCGGCAGGGCGTGCGTATGGAGTCATTCAGAAATGGCTGATCGGCGCGCGTATGGATTCGTGCAATCAGGACGCGGACAACACTTGGACCTGTCAATTGACCCGCGACGGCGTGCATCAATGGATCGTGTGGAATCCTGACGGAAAAAAGACAATTTCGGTCCCCTCGTCCTGGCATCCGAAAAGCGTCACTCCGTTGCTTGAAGAAGCGCATTCGTGGACCGGATCCAGTTTGGATGTCGGTCCTCTTCCCGTCCTGGTGACGCCATAACATCAATGATCGCGCTGCGAATAACGTTCACGGAATCTACCGCAGCTCTTCCGGGGTCGCGTGCAGCATCGGCAGGGCAGGCCCAGTTCTTCTTCGTCGAGGCTGGTACATGAACTCACAGGCCATCACAACCGCATCGCACTACGACGAGGAGTATTTCAAGTACCAGTCCGAAATCGGGCGCTTCGGCGGCTGGGCCAATCTCACGAAGTTTTCTGAATACATCCGGCCGGAGATGAAGGTTCTCGATTTTGGCTGCGGCGGCGGGTATTTGCTCGCAAACATCAGCTGCAAGGAAAAGCTCGGTATTGAGATCAGTCCGGTCGCTCGGGAAGCTGCGCTAAATAATGGCGTCAACGCAGTCGCCGCTACGGCGCAAGTGGAGGACGGATGGGCCGACATTCTCATTTCGAACAATGCGCTGGAACACTGCCCCCTTCCGCTCCAGGAGCTTCAGGCGCTTTTACCGAAAGTGGCGCCTGGTGGCAAGGTCGTCTTCGTTGTTCCCTGCGAAGCGATCAGGAATAAATTCAGAGCGCACGATCCCAATCATCATTTGTACTGCTGGAGTCCAATGTCCGCAGCGAATCTGTTTATGGAGGCCGGGTTCAAGGTTTGTGAATCTAAGGCTTACGTTCACATTTGGCCCCCGCGATTCATTCCTCGCCTCCTAAGGTCAATCGGCGGACGGCCATTGTTTGAAATTGGCTGTAGGGTCTACGGCTTTCTCACGTACTGGAATTTGAGTCCTGCCGTGACTTCGCAGATTCGCATCGTGGCAGAACGCCCGCTCAATTCCTAGACGAGGAGCGCAGCATTCATCATCTTCCAAGGCAGAACCTAGCAAAATCTAACCCCTCACTTTCAGTAACTGCTTCCACGCGGCTTTAGGAAGCGCAAGGGTTTGTCGATGGGACAGCTAACCAGCAATGTGACAGAATCCGCAATGGACCTGAAGTCGAGAATCAAGCGGATGCCGATAGTCGGTCAAGCGTTTCAATGGCTATCGCGCACCACTCGGCCTCTCCGTATACGACTCGCACAGTTTAATTCGTCCACTTATTGGGACTCTCGTTATGCAAACGGAGGCAATTCCGGCAACGGATCCTTCGGAGAGTTGGCAAGATTCAAGGCCGGCATAATAAATGACTTCGTTGCCGAAAATCAGATCGATTCTGTAATTGAATTCGGGTGCGGGGACGGGAATCAGCTTGCTCTTTCGAAGTATCCCCACTATATCGGCATCGATGTTTCACCTACGGCGCTGCAGCGATGCCGGCATCTTTTCCGCGGGGATGCGACGAAAAAGTTCCTGCGCTACGGTGAACCCGATGCGAACCCTCTACGGGCAGATTTAGTTCTATCATTGGATGTGATTTATCACTTAGTGGAAGACGACATCTACGAAAAATACATGCAAGATGTCTTCGAAGCAGCCACGCGCTTCGTGATTGTATATTCTGACGACGAAGAAGCTCCGCGTGACATATTGCACGTTCGTCATCGCAAGTTTAGTAATTGGATCGGCCAAAACCAGCCCGACTGGCATTTGATAGGCCATATTCCTAATAAATTCCCCTGGGACGAGGGAACGGAACGAGGTTCATTTGCGGACTTTTGGATTTACGAAAAAGTCACTAATCCATTGCGAGAAGGAGCGCGCTACGCGATGCAGTCCGGGTCTGAACGCTGAGACACGCTGAATATTTCGACACGGGGAATTCCCCGTAACGACACCAAGGATTGAATGTCGCTCGCTTGCTGCGGTGCCTCATTCAGTGTTTTGTCCAGTAGAAGGTCTTTAGCGCTTGAGCCCAGTAGCGTTGAAGGCGTATGACTAACCACAACAATAATCTTAGTGGGATTATGTCCGTCTTGCAGGACAAGATTAGCCTTCCGGACACTCCCGAGAACCTCAGCCACGCGTACAAGACGGCGAGGCCCTTTCCGCATCTCATTATTGACAATCTGTTTCCCAGCAGCCAGCTGGACGATCTGGCCGCGGAAATGCGGCCGCTAACCAACGACCATTGGGTGCACGAAGACAGCGAACACCTCAAAAAAATCAATCTGCGCTCGGCGGTGGATCTCGGCGATTCCGGCTTTCACCACACGTCCTTTTTGCACTCTGCTGGCTTCTTGTACCTTCTCTCGGAACTGACCGGTATTTGGGAGCTGTTGCCAGATCCTTATCTTCAGGGCGCGGGATATCACATCATTCCGCAAGGCGGTAAGTTCGATGTTCACGTGGACCGCAATACGGCGTACGAGACCGGCTTAAACCGCCGCATAACTCTCATTACTTACCTAAATAAATCCTGGGAGCATGAGTACGGCGGTCAGCTCGAATTGTGGAACTCGGATGGGAGCCGTTGCGAAGTCGTGGTTGAGCCAGTCTTCAATCGAACGATAATATTTGAGATTGCCGACAAGAACTATCACGGGGTTCCCAAGCCCGTGGCAGCTCCGCAGGGACGAAGCAGGAACTCGTTTGCCGTGTATTACCACACTGCGGGGGTGAAGAATCAGAAAGTCACGCCACACGGCTCGTTGTACGCTCCCAGTTTTTACAGTTCAGACAAGAACGTTTCGACGTTTCGCAGAACGATGAAGGATATTACCCCTCCGATTTTGGTTCGAGGTTTCAGAAAGTTGCAAAAGGCTAAGTGAGTTTCCGTGCGGCGGCCCTGCAACGTCGCGATACCGTTCATGCCACTAATGGAGACCGCGCTAGTCAACCGATGAAGATCCTCCTGGTTCACAATACGTATCAACAGGCAGGCGGCGAAGACGTCGTTTTCGAGCAGGAAAAGAAAAATTTGCAGCGCGCGGGCCACCATGTGGCTACCTACGAGCGCAGCAATCACGAAATGGAACAGTTCTCGACTCTGCAGCGCGCGATGCTGATAAAGCG
Source organism: Terriglobales bacterium (assembly GCA_035483835.1). Classification (GTDB taxonomy): domain Bacteria; phylum Acidobacteriota; class Terriglobia; order Terriglobales; family Acidobacteriaceae; genus JABDBE01. The sequence continues at coordinate 2,956 of DATHPO010000210.1, read as the reverse complement.
CATTGTCTGGGCCACGGATTCGCGACAAGAATTCGCTCAACTCCTGGCGCGAGAATCTCCGGACGTTGTTCACGTCCACAACACGTTTATTATGATTTCGCCCTCCATTTACAGCGCCTGCCGCGACCAAGGAGTCCCGGTTGTCCAAACCCTACAAAATTACCGGCTCATGTGCCCAGGCGCTCTTTTTTTTCGCGACGGCAGAGTTTGCGAGGACTGTGTCGAGCACAGTCTGTGGCGCGGCATTCAACACGGTTGTTACCGTGGATCTCACGTCCAGACGGCGGGCGTGGCGTTGATGCTCGCATGGCATCGTCAATTGAAAACCTACCAGGAGTTGGTGGACTGCTCTGTCGCGGCAACTGAATTCTCGCGGGGGAAATTTGTTGCGGCTGGCTTTGATGCCGACAAGATCGTCGTTAAGCCCAACTTCGTGGATCAAGACCCTGGGCCACGCAAACAGCCCGGCGACTACGCGGTATTCGCAGGACGATTGTCTCAGGAGAAGGGCGTCACGACGCTTCTCGATGCGTGGGAGCACGTTCATCAGGATTGCCCACTGAAAATTGTCGGTGACGGCCCATTGCGCGCACGCTTGGAGGTCCAGGCGAGAGAACGCGGTCTTGCGAACGTCACGTTTTGCGGTCGCCTCTCTCGTGAAGAATCAATCGCCACAGTCAAAGGCGCGCGATTCCAGATCACACCAAGCCTTTGGTATGAGGGCTTTCCCATGGTGATTGTCGAAGCATTTGCCTGTGGTGTTCCAGTGCTCTGTTCTCGTTTGGGAGGAATGCAGGAAATTGTCGCGGACGCCGAAACAGGCTTGCATTTCAATCCTGGCGACGCGCAGGACCTTGCGTGCAAGGTGGAATGGGCTTGGAATCATCCGGAGGAACTCGTCGCAATGGGGCGTGCCGCACGCCGCAAATATGAAACGGATTACACCGCCGAGAAGAACTACTCGCTTCTGATGAAAATCTACGAACACACGGTGGCCACTTATGCCTAGCGTGACCAACACTCAGGGTACGTCTCACCCGCCGAATTACAACGTGCTTGGTGTGCCGGTACACTGCGTTCAGATGTCCAACGTGATTGCCGAAATGGAATCGTGGATCTACGGCCGTGAGCAAACGCACTATGTTGCCATCACCGGGATGCATGGCGTTTCGGAGTCGCGCAAGGATCCGCACTTTCGAAAGATACTGAAATCGGCGTCGTTGGTTGTGCCAGATGGTATGCCGCTTGTATGGCTAGCTCGCTGGCACGGACACCCGATTGGCCGTCGGGTCTGCGGTTCCGATCTCATGGAAGCGTTTTGTAAGCAGACGGGGTGTCGCTACCGTCATTTTTTTTACGGCGGAGCGACGGGAGTTGCTGAGGACCTGGCCAAGAATCTGCACGAGCGGCACAATATCGCTGTTGCCGGCACATACAGTCCTCCGTTTCGCCCCCTGACGGACGAAGAAGAAAGCGAGGTCATAGCCCGGGTGCAGGCGGCCGCGCCCGACGTGTTGTGGGTTGGCCTGAGCACGCCTAAGCAAGAGCGTTGGATGTACGATCATCGCGCAAAGTTCCTGGTTCCCGTGATGCTGGGAGTGGGAGCAGCTTTTGATTTCAACTCTGGAAAACTCGAGCGCGCGCCCACATGGATGGGTAACACTGGTTTGGAGTGGCTGTTCCGCCTTCTCGTCGAACCCAAGCGGTTGTGGAAACGGTACCTGGTGACGATTCCAAGCGCCATCTGGAGCGTGTCTCTCGAGATGTTCCATCTGAAGAAGTTTGACTAGGCAGCAACCCAAACATCTCTCGGGATAAGAGTCAGTGCGGTATCTAATCAACGTTCCATCTGCCGGAATCCGGGTCCAGACTCCGTGCGGCACTTTCTACAAATCGCGAAGCCTCGGAAGCCCGATGTTGCGACATTCCTCGCAGTTCCAGCTTGCAAAGCTGAATCGGGCTCCGGCGGGAGGTCCGCTTCAGCATGCTGTTGTCTTCAGCTCCAAATCTTAAGCAGCGCAACTCCGAACTAGATTTCGTCAGAGGGATCGCCATCCTCATGGTCATGGCGCATCACTTTTGGCTGGAGCCTGCCGGCCATCCCATATTTCGCGCCTTGCAGCTCCCGGGACATCTGTTAGGCCAGACAGGTGTGGATGTTTTCTTCGTCCTGAGCGGTTTTCTCGTGGGTGGCCTGCTGCTGAAGGAATACAAGCGCACTGGCGCAATTCAAGCCAAGCGGTTCCTGCTTCGTCGCGGCTTGAAGATTTGGCCTGCTTACTATTTTTACATCCTCATCCAGGTCATTGTCCGCAAACATCCTCTGAATTCCTTCCTGGTCCCCAATCTTCTCCATCTCCAGAATTATATGGGCAGTTCGCTTTTACATACTTGGACTCTGTCTATTGAGGAGCACTTCTATCTTCTTCTCGCGCTAGCCGTGGCCTTTATGGCAAGCCGTCATTGGCCTGCGGATCGAATGTTGAAGGTGTTTTTGTATGTCATCGGCGGAGTAATTGTTCTGCGTTGCGTGACTGTTTACGCGGGATGGCCTGGCGCTTTCACGTACACGCACGACCGTCTGGACTCGTTGCTGTTTGGCGTGGTGCTAGCAACACTGTTCCACTTTTTCCCCGAAAGGTTCGACCGCATCGCAAGCCACAAATGGGTCTTGGCTTGCGTCTCGGCGCTGGCTGTCATTTTCTACGCGGCTTTCGACGACACAAATTTACGCTACTCGATCGGGCTCACTGTTCTATACGTCGGATATGGCGCGTTCCTGATGCTAGTGTACCGGCATTCTGCACGCTTCAAGGAATGGCGGGCATACAAGTGGATCGCGGCCATCGGCCTATATTCGTATGGAATTTATCTGTGGCACAACTCCGTTCGCGATCCTCTTATACACGTATCGCGGCACCTTCCCGACGTGATTCGATGGCCCTCCGTTATGGTC
>DATHPO010000209.1:0-81490 GCA_035483835.1 Terriglobales bacterium | reverse complement strand
AATTCCCATAGTCCGACCGCGTCCGCCGCAAACGCTAGCGGCTCAGTTCAAACGACCCTATCGAAACTGCCCCGAGCCACACATTCACGGACAATCCGGCTCTTCCTCTCGGGGCAGTCCCGATAGGGTTCTAACGTTTATAACTACTGAAGCTAATCTTCCATATCCTTTAATTCCCGGCGTGGCACGTCGGGTGCATCCACTAGACACGATCTGTTACCATGACCGTTCGGGAAGGTAGCCATGCCCCAATACGTGATCGAGCGGGAAATCCCAGGCGCAGGCAATTTATCGGAGGCGGAACTGCAGGCGATTGCCAGAAAGTCGGTAGGTGTGCTGAAGGATATGGGACCGGAAATCAAATGGCTCCACTCCTACGTCACCGGCGATAAAGTTTATTGTGTGTACCTGGCGCCAGACGAGGAAACGATTCGCGAACACGCACGCCGCGGAGGTTTTCCGGCAAATCGCATCTCGGCAGTGCGGCGCCTGATCGATCCCAGCACTGCAAATTGACTCAAGCAGAGTTTCGAGTAGGAAGACCGGTCTCCGCATCGCAGTTGAGCGCCTCATGGACTGCTTGCTCGACCGGCGTCGCCCAACCTTCCAACCACGCCGTCCCGGCGGCATTGCCGAGCGTTCGGCGGGCAAATTCCAAGGCCTTCTCAAGCCTGGCTTGCTCGGCGGGCGTTAGCGGAGCGCCCAATCTTTGGCGAAGCGCGGCGGCGGCTCCCGCCAGGTGCAGCGATCGCTCGGCGTTCGATTGCGCTGCGGCACTAATGGCGAGGCATTCGAGTACCCTCGCGATGGCGCGTTTGTGACCCAACTCTTGGAACAGCTTGATACTTTCGCAGAACAGGTGACGAGCCTCTGCGTCGTTACCCCGATCGCAGCTTAGACCCGCCAAATCGGACAGAGTGCTCGCAATTCCCCAGCTATCGCCCAGTTGGCGAAACTCCGAAAGACTCTGTTCGCAAAATGAACGGGCGGCAACGAAGTCCCCTTTTTCCCGAGCGACGTCGCCCCGGCAGTTCAAGGTCCAGGCGGCACCGGGGCCATCTCCGACCTTACGGAACATCGCCAGACACTCGTCGTAAAGCAAGAATGCGCGCTCATATTCGCCCTGCAACTTCAACACGCTAGCGAGATTGCTGAGGGCTCGGGCGATGTCAGCGGGATCGCCAAGGTCCTTCCATATTGCGACACATCGCTCGAAGAGTAAGGATGCGGCCGCAAGTTCGCCACGATCGCGAGTATTGACGGCCAACGCGTTCAGTGCGACAGCAACGCCGCGATTGTCGTTTAGCTCGAGACAGGTCTCGAGACTGTCTTCGAACATCTGCCGTGCGGATCCATAGTCCCCCTGCTCGCCGGCCAGAACTGCACCAGCAAACAACAGGCGCGCTCGAAGCTTGGGACGAGCCGCGGCGCCTTCCAGGGCGAAGAGCCTGGCGATGGCGTCGCGACCCTCGCTGAGGTGCTCTCGCGTTTCCCAGAAGCGGAACAGGGCGGCACCGAGACGGAGACCCCAATCGGCATCCCCAGTCTTGATCAGATAATCGAGTGCCACGCGGAAGTTGTCGTGTTCGACCTCAAAACGGTCGAGCCATTCGGCTTGAGCGGCAACGTCCCCGGCACCTTCTTCGGCAAGCACGAGGTAATAAGCCGCATGAGCCCGGCGAGTGGCAGATTGATCGTCGCTCTTGGCGAGGCGTTCGAGAGCATACTCGCGGATGGTGGAGAGCATCAAGAAGCGCGTTTCTTTATCGACCTGCTCCACCTGCTGCACCAAGCTCTTGTCAACCAAGGAAGCCATGCCCTCCAGCACGTCGAGACCCAGGTCGGCTTTGGTGTCGCACACGGCTTCCACGCCTTCCAGCGTGCAGCCGGCGCTAAACACAGAAAGCCTCCGAAAAAGAGTCTGTTCAGCGCCATTGAGGAGGCCGTAACTCCAGTCCACGGTGTTGCGAAGAGTTTGTTGCCGAGTGGGTAGATCGCGAGCCCCGCCGGTCAACAGGTTTAAACGGCTCTCGAGGCGTGCCAGCATGGCGGATGGCGAAAGCAGCTTAATGCGCGCCGCAGCAAGTTCAATGGCGAGAGGCAGGCCGTCAAGGCGAGAACAGATGGCCGCCACCGCGGGTGCGTTCTCCTTCGTCAGCGCGAATTCGCGCTTCACAGCCTCCGCGCGTGCCACAAAGAGCGCGATCGCCGGAAGGCGCGCAAGCACCTCCAGAGGCGGAATGAACTTGGGGTCTGGAAGGGCGAGCGGTGGCACTGGAAATTCATGTTCGCCATACACATGAAGCGGCGATTGGCTCGTGACCACGACCTTGAGTTTGGGGCTGGTGGTCAGCATTTGCGCCACCACCGGCGCGGCGGAGACGAGATGCTCGAAGTTGTCGAGCAACAGGAGCATCGGCTGGCTCAGGCCGCCCGCATACTCCACCAAGCTTTCCAGCGGCGACGTATTTCCAGTTTCGCGCACGCCCACTACTTGCGCGATCGTGGAAGCGATCAAGCCACCTTCGCCAATCGCTGACAGAGCGACAAAGCACACGCCGCCTGGAAACTGATCGGCGATTTCGCCCGCCACCTGCAAGGCGAGCCGCGTCTTCCCGATGCCGCCCGGACCGGTGAGGGTCACGAGCTGTACGTCCACGCGGCTCAAGAGCTGACGGAGACCAGCCGCTTCGTGTTCCCGTCCAATGAATGCGGTGCGCTGCACCGGCAGGTTGTTGCGGCGAGGTTCGGATTCCCGGGCAGGCGCATCGGCGAGGCGGTCGCGCACTGCGGCGAGGTCGCGAGCCAAGTCCCTGGTAGAGGCGTAGCGCTGCTTAGGGTCTTTGGCGAGGCAGCGCTCCACGATCCATATGAATGGAGCGGGTACCTGAAGCATTCTGGCGCCGACGCTCTCGGGCTCATCGCGAAGGATTGCGGCCGTTGTTTCCGCATGGGTCTCTTTCCGAAACGCGGGAGACCCGGTGACCATTTCGTAGAGGACCGATCCAAAGGAAAACTGGTCGGAACGAAAATCGACCTCGCCGTCGGTCGCTTGCTCGGGCGACATGTAGCCGACGGTGCCCATCACTGTTCCATGCTCGGTGATGCTGGTGGTTGCATCCGAACCCCGAGGGTGGTCGAGCTTTCGAAGTTTCGCCAGACCGAAGTCCAGCACCTTGGCCGTACCGTCGCGAGAAACCATCAGGTTCTCCGGCTTCAGGTCGCGATGAATGACTCCCATCTCGTGCGCTTTGGCGAGACCGTCTGCAATTTGCACCGCGAGTGCAACACACTTGCGAAATGCAATCGGACCGGAGGCGAGCAGCGCACGCACCGTTTCTCCATCCACCAGTTCCATCGCGATATAACGCGTGCCCTTCACAAGCCCGACTTCATAAATCGTCACGATGTTCGGGTGATTAAGCGCGCAGGCGGAACGGGCTTCCTGCTCGAAGCGCGATAAGGCTTCTGGTTCAGAACAGCGGTCCAGCGAAAGGGTCTTGATTGCGACTTCGCGATCGAGGCGGGTGTCCTTGGCGCGATAGACTTCACCCATGCCGCCGGCGCCCAATCTCTGAAGAATCTCGTAACTGCCGAAGCGTGTACCCGGCGACGGGGTGAATGGCACCGAACCTGACGTGGGAGGTGGGTTCATGTACCTTGCTGGCATAGCTCCGCGCATGCAAGATGGCTGCTCGCCGCTGCGTAATTACAGCAGAATCTCAAGGCGCTGCCCCGGCACAGCCAAAGGCAGCACCCCTGGATAGGTTTATAATAGCGCAAATTTCGGAGGGGATTTTTATGGATGTTCGATCGTTGCAGCGGCCGCTGAAAGATCTGTACCGGCAAGACCCGGTCCGGTCCCAAATCACGCTGACGGCGCACGGCTCTCAGACTGACGCACCTATTGCGTGTTCTGTGGACTTGGGGCGGGCAATATACCAGGCGCAAGCGCACAAAGGAGTCGGTGGCGCGGGTACCGGAGCCTGCTCCGGAGACCTCTTGTTAGGCGCGTTAGCCGCCTGCGCGCAAATCACTTGCCAAATGGTTGCCACTGCCATGGAAATACCTACAGAGGGCATAGACGTCACAGTCGAGGGCGATCTGGATCTGCAAGGAACGCTGGGAATATCGAAAGAGGCGCCTGTCGGATTTCAGAGCATCAGAGTCAATTTCGACGTCCGCGCGCCGCATGCAACTGTTGAGCAGTTAAGCGCGTTGCAGGCGAAAACAGAACAGTATTGCGTGGTAATGCAAACCTTGCAGCATCCGCCCAAGATTGAGAACAAATGGGCGCAGCGGTAATCGTAAAAGGTATAGAGCGGTCTCGGAATTAGCGGGTATTCTGAGAACGTTGCGATCCAACCAGCACGACGTTAGTACCGGAAAGTCGGCTTGTGTTCAGTTATGGGCAATGTGGCGGACCACTGGTTCATGGAATGAACCCCACTGACGTTGTCCAGAAGTCGGCTTCGGGGAAGCATGATTTAATGAATGTAAACTGAGCCAGATGTCCTCGAAGCCCGTTTCTGAGGACCTGTCGATATCGTCTCCCATAGCTAGGCCTACGCTTCAACAACCTTCATTTGTTCTGCGTTCATACGACCGCCGTGCACTTTGAGCTCAGACAGAGCACGGTCAATCTCTTCAGGTCTTCAGCGGCTAGCGCGAGGTTCGTGGCCTCGACGTTCTCCTGAAGGTGCTTGGCCTTGCCCGTTCCTGGAATCGGAACGATGAACGGCTTCTGTGGCAGCAGCCATGCGAGTGACAGCTGCGCGGTCGTTGCGTTCTTTCTTTTCGCAAGCTCCGCGATACGATCGACAAAGGGCTTGTTGGCAGCAATGCTCGCCGGCTGGAAGCGATCGAATCCAGAACGAAGATCTGATTTCGGATCAAATCTTGCCTGCGGATTCAGATTCTGGGTGAGATAGCCCATGCCCAGCCCTTTAATGCGATCGCTGCTTTCGCAATCCCAAACCCCAACTTCTCCTCGCCGGGGGTTGGGGTTTTGAGCGTAATCGAGATATTACGACAACGACCATACAATTCCCGTCCACTATCAAAATTGATAGTTCCCAAGCAGCCCAAATGTCGGTTTTCATCAGACTGTTCTTCCCGACTCGGGGAACAAATCGACAGGTCGATGCGCACGGAGAAACCATGGGACGAAACGTTCACCAGCCGGATCGGCCCGCGATAGCTGCGTAGGCGGGTTTGGAACTCTCGGGGCTTCGGGCCGGTGCAGGGCCCTCCCCTAGTCCGATTTGCTGAAGCCGGGATCCAACAAGCACTTTGCGGCGCCGTAACGAAGCTTGCAATTCCGTCAGTGAATGACTGTCAACTTGGAGCTGTCAAATGATCTCTCAAGACGCCAGGAAAATTCTATCGGTGGCTCTTAGCTTCGTTCTCGTCACCACGTCATCACAGATCCTGTATGGATATCAGACTGCAACTTCTCCTCCACCAGCCGACAGTGGGAATCCCACGGACCCGGCGCCGCAAAGCGCGACGGAGTTGCAGTCATTGGTGGCACCCATCGCCCTGTATCCGGATGCATTGGTGGCCCAGATTCTCACGGCATCGACATTCCCAGACCAAGTCGCGATTGCCAATTACTGGATGCAGCAAAACAAGAGTCTGACAGGGAGCGCTTTGATGCAGGCGGTGAACAAACAATCGTGGGATGCAAGCGTGAAGGCGCTCACGGAATTTCCGTCGGTGCTCACGAACCTGGCGAACAATCTCACCTGGACGTCCTCGCTAGGAGAGGCTTATCACGATCAGCAGGCGGAGGTAATGACCGCGATTCAGACTTTGCGCGCGCAAGCTAAAGCGGCTGGCAATCTCAAGTCCAGCTCCCAGATCACCGTGGTTCAGCAGTCGCCGCAGACGATCGTCATTCAACCCGCTAACCCCCAAATCGTTTATGTCCCGGAGTACAACCCCGCGGTTATTTATGGCACACCCTATGTGACTCCCGGGTACAGCGCGGGAGATGTGGCTGCGGCCGGGATCATTGGCTTCGGCGCCGGGATCGCTGTCGGCGCATTGATGAGCGGCGGGTGTTGCGGATGGGGCTACAGCAGTTGGAACTGCGGCTGGCACGGAACTGCCGTGGTCTATCACGGTGGGGCGTACTACGGGAATTCTGCATGGCACGGCGGTTATTACAACGGTGGCTACCACGGCGGCTATGGGTACAACAACGCCTATAACCATAGCGGAAACAATTACAACAACTACCGAGGCGGCGGCAACACTTACAACCGAAACGTGAACAACACGACTAACATCAACCGGCAAAGTGCTCAAAACTTCCAGTCCAGCCACCCTTCCGCCTCAAACTCCTGGGCGCAGCATAGCAATTTGAGCGGTGGAAGATCGAATGCGTTCAGCGGCATGAGTGGACATTCCGGCGGCTTCGGCGGTGGCGGCGGATGGTCCTCGAGGGCGGAAAGCAGCCGCGGCTGGGGAAGCATGAGATCCAGCGGATTCAGCGGTGGCCGCTTCGGAGGTGGCGGGTTTGGCGGTGGCGGCTTCCGCGGGGGCGGTGGGTTCCGCCGCTAGAAGAGTTTAAAGATTACTCGGCGCAGAACCGTGAAATGCAGAATGGGAGGATCGGTATGTCGGGAATGATTGGGAAGCAAAGGATCTTCGTCTCACGTCTCTGGATGCTATCGATGCTGCTCGCGTGTGTCTGTTCCTTGGTCTCCTGCGGCAAGCAGGAAAAGGCTCCAGCTGAACAAGCAGCTGCTCAGAAAACCTTCGCGTCTCCGGCCGACGCAGGAGCCGCATTTATCGAGGCTGCCAAGTCTGGCGACCAAGGTGCTCTGCTTGCGATCTTCGGCCCGGACGCCAAGGACGTCTTGTTCTCGGGAGACCCGGTGAAGGATAAGGACGCGCTGCAAGACTTCGTTGCTGCGTACGGCCAAATGAATCGCTGGCGCCCGATCAAGGCCGGCGGTGAGCTGCTTTACGTCGGAGCGGATAATTTTCCTTTTCCAATTCCTCTGGACAAGAATCCCCAAGGCAGGTGGGCCTTCGACACTGCGGCAGGCAAAGACGAGATTCTTGCGCGCCGCATCGGCAAAGGCGAGTTGACTGCGATCGAGGCGTGCGGCGCTATCGCCGACGCACAGCGGCAATACTTCAGCCAGACTCACGATGATGACAAGGTAAAGCAATACGCTCAAAAGTTCGTCAGCGATGAAGGCAAGCACAACGGTTTGTACTGGAATGCTCCAGAAGGTCAGACTCCGAGCCCGCTGGGCCAGCTTGGTGACTTCGCGAAAGCTGCAGGTTACGTCAACGCCGGCGACAAGCCCCAGCCGTTCAACGGCTACTACTTCCAGATACTGACCAAACAAGGAGACAAGGCTCCAGGCGGCGCGAAGGATTACATCGTGGATGGAAAGATGACAGGCGGGTTTGCGATTCTCGCCTATCCCGCCGAATACAGGAATTCAGGAATCATGACCTTCATCGTTGACAAAAACGGCACCGTCCACCAAAAAGACTTGGGCGAAAAGACGGCCGATGTTGCCGTAGCTATGACGGAATATAACCCCGGCGACGGCTGGGATAGCGTGTCGGGCGTGGAAGCACTAAATGGCGGGCACTAACTGCAGCCTGAATCACGGCGGGCCCGATCTCTCTTATAACTGTCGAAATCAGGCCATCACAGTCAAACCCCCTTAATGAGCGTAATCGAGATTTCTCGGCAAGTAGAGAAATTGATCTCCGGCCGCTCAGTACTCAACCCGCCTGACTAAATGTCGGGCCGCCTGAAGAAAGAAAGTCGCCCACCTAGCGGCGATTCTGTATTTTGGGTTTGCTACAAAATCGCTAGCGCCCGTCGGTTCCGTTCATCACGGCCGCAGTGACTGGCAATGTCATTGCTGGATGACTGGTCGCACCGATGGCTTCTTCTTCGGTTGCGCCAAACAGTTCAGGATGAAGATAATGTCCCCGCTCCTGTGCGGGTTTTTCCTCCTCAACCTGAATCCGGTGGGCGTTTGCGAAGGCATCTTGCCTCACACCGGTGACCTGCCATGAGACCTTAACCGAGGGTTTGTCCGTCTTGATTGTGAACCGGCCCTTATCAATCTCCTGGGCCACAATCGCCTGAGCGAACTGCCCTAAGACGGTTAGTTGGTAACGAAAGTCCCGATTCAGAGCTTCAAAATAGTCGGGAAGTACAACGACCGCGATTCCGCGTTGATCTGTCGTGATGTTGCCGTTGTACAGGTTCACCATGTCTGGCGATTCCACGAATGAGTGAGAAAGGTATTTATTCGCCGGGTCGAGGGGATGGTCGATCTTGAAAGAGCCTCCGCCCTTACTCACATTGCCTTTGAAAAAAGCGTTGCCACTGGCATCGACGTTGAAGACCTGGGTGTAATTACTGCCGCCGTTACCGATCAAAATCAAGCTCGTTCCTCCGGCCACGTTGTCGAACACGCCTCCAGCCCCGCCCGGACTCGCGGTATACCCGACCACTCCTATAGCACCGCCGCTAGTGGCAATATTGGCTCCAACTACGCCGGCTCCGCCACTGGTTGCGGTCGACGCATATATACCATTCGCGGTGCCTTTGGTAGCGGTGGCGGTTGCCTGCATTCCGTTACCGTTCGGACTGGCGCTTGTGCCGACAACTCCAGCGGCGGCACCCGAAGTGGCGTTGGCTACGCCCAACACGCCGACTCCGCCCGTGCTGGCAGTGGAACCTTGCACGCCAAAAACCGTCCCGCTGCTGCCACTCGCCAATCCCAACACTCCGTTTGTTCCATTGGTATTGCTTGCCGCAATGCCCACGACTCCGTTTACCACCCCTGTCTTCGCGGTTGATTGCCCTAACACGCCGGACGCTCCCGAGACTTTGCTGCTCGAGACGCCGGAGACCGCGGTTCCCGTACCAGCCACCTTGATCCCGCCGGTACCCTGCGCGATGTTTGAATCTCCCAACGTCGTGCTGTCCGTCCACACCGGGACTTTGCCCTTTGTGCCGCTACCTTTTACTTGCGCTTGAGCCCGAAAAAAGCTCAGGGCCAAAATCAACAAGGCTGCCATGAAACGAAGTTGTACTTTCATGTTGCGCTCCTTTTTTCCACTCTGCTTCTGAAGAAGACCCGATGTGCCCGAGTGGGATGGCACACCACGCATCTGTAGGGACACGACTCGTAACATACTGAACCGGGCTGGGGAAGGAGGATTATTGGGCCCCGGAAACTGGCGCAGCATTCTGAGCGGTTCTGTGTTGCTTGTCAAGAAGAAAGTTGTTGTTTTGTCCGAAGAGTCGGTCACCGGACACTGCTAGTCAGCTGGTTGTGGACGTTTGATCTAACCCAACCGCTGAAAACAGGCCTTAGCAGAGCGTAATCGATCTACCAGGTGCAGCAGCCCTCACCCGCCGGGGCCAATGGGTTGGTCTATGGTGGCTCGAACCGCCACAACATTTACGCGCTCAACGCTAAGACTGGCGCTAAGCTGTGGAGCAGCCCCACCACCGATAGTTCGCATTCCTCGCCCACCGTGGCTAATGGGTTGGTTTATGTCGGCTCGGACGACGGCAAGGTTTACGCCTTTGGCTTGAAGTGACGGAGCATCGGGAGAAGGTTCCAGCCCGAAGAGTGGGAAGTTTCACTCCGAGAAGGTCTGAGGTCGGAGCGTGTGGACGTATTTGGTGCACGCCCGAATGATACGCTTCGTAGCCTAAGTACGAAGGTGGACGACCGCATGCGCGTTTTGATGATTGGCGGCACCAAGTTCATCGGGCCACGTGTTGCGCGGCAGTTTGTGAACCAAGGCCATGAGGTTCTTCTCTACCATCGTGGGCAGACGGAGGCCGACCTGCCCAAAAGCATCCGGCACATTCGCAGCCCGCTGGCCGCCATGCCGGTACTGCGCTTTCCTCATGAACTGCTGACAGAATCGTTCGACGCGATTGTGCATATGATTCCCATGGGCGCAGCTGATTCGCGAGCCGCGATGGAAGCGTTTCGCGGTCGCGCTTCCCGGGTTGTAGCGTTGAGCAGCGGCGACGTCTATCGCGCCTACGGCCGTCTGACTGGCATTGAGCCGGGCCCCATCGAAGCAGGATTGCTCTACGAGGATTCGCCTCTCAGGAGCGTTTTTTATCCCTATCGGAAGCAGGCAAAATCGGCCGCAGATTGGGTCTATGACTACGAGAAGATTTTTGTGGAGCGCGAGATTCTCGGCAGTCGCGATCTGCCGGGTGTGATTCTGCGGCTGCCTAAGGTGTACGGGCCGGGTAACAACGCAGACCTGGCAACAGTCTATAGTTTCCGTCACCAACCGCAGTGGCGTTGGACACACGGCTATGTCGAAAATGTGGCAAACGCTATCGTGCTGGCCGCGGGCCATCCTGCCGCATCAGGGCGTATCTACAACGTTGGTGAAGCTTCGACTCCAACGGTGGGTGAACGGCTCGCTACGTTGCCGCCTTCGAGTATTCCGACTGACGAACGTACAGAATTTAACCTGGCACAAGACATCGCTTACGACACGAGCCGTATTCGGGCGGAACTAGGTTACGCCGAGCACGTTTCGTACAAGGAGGGTTTGCGCCGAACCCTGATTCAGCCGCGAAGCTAACTGATTGGGCGACGTGGCTCTACATTTCTCCCTCCTCTCGGATTAGAGTTTATCGCGCAAACCAAGCCTAGAGGGGCCTCAATTCGCGGACACTTCCGTCCAGTTTCAATTTGAACGCAAGGATCGGAGTGCCGCGGTCCGGCGGTAAGCGTTAGGCTACCGATATACGCGCGCGAAAAGGTGAGCTTCATGAACGCAACAGCCACAGCAAACGGAGCAATTTCGTCGGCAAACGCTCTCAGCCGTATTCGGACGCTCGACTGGGAACGGATCTCGCGGGAGCTGGACGACCAGGGGAATGCAATCCTCGAACGCATTCTATCTGCGGATGAGTGCCAGGCCTTGGCCGCGCTTTACCCAGACGACAGCCTCTTTCGAAGCCGCGTCGTCATGTCGAGACATGGTTTTGGACGGGGCGAATATAAGTACTTCGACTATCCACTGCCCGAGGTTGTTGAAGAGATTCGAACAGCCATCTATCCGCGGCTGGCGCACATCGCCAATCGCTGGAACGCGCTGATGGGCCTCGAAGTCGGCTATCCGGAGACGCACTCTGAATTCCTCAAGCGATGCCACGATGCCGGGCAACTGCGGCCGACGCCCTTGCTGCTGCAGTATGGCGAGGGTGACTACAACTGTCTGCATCAGGACCTTTACGGCGAGCATGTTTTCCCCATTCAGGTGACGATCCTGCTGTCTGAGCCGGGGACCGATTTCACGGGCGGAGAATTTATACTTACCGAACAGCGTCCGCGCATGCAGTCGCGGCCAGAGGTCGTTCCGCTTCGTCAAGGTGATGCCGTAGCTTTCGCGGTATACCATCGTCCTGTGCGGGGCAAGCGCGGTAGCTATCGCGTTAACATGCGGCACGGTGTGAGCCGATTGCGCTCTGGCCATCGTCATACGCTGGGGATCATCTTTCATGACGCAAAATAGCAATGCAATAACGATGAGTCTGTTCGATCAGACAAGCGACGACACGAGCACCCGCAAGGAGGAGTTGTGCCCGGGCGCGTTCGTCTTGCATGGTTTCGCGTTGCAGGATGAAACCGTGCTTCTGAACGCGTTCCACGAAGTGACCGCAAAAGCTCCCTTTCGCCACATGGTGACGCCGGGCGGCTTCCGTATGTCCGTGGCGATGACGAACTGCGGCTCCCTGGGTTGGATTACGGACAGGACTGGCTACCGGTACGATGTCATTGACCAGGAGAGCGGACAACTGTGGCCCCCGATGCCGGCTCCCTTTCTGAAGCTTGCGCAGGACGCCGCCGCAGAGGCGGGCTTCGCCGGGTTCGTGCCCGATGCCTGCCTGGTGAACCGCTACGGGGCGGGAGCGAAGCTGTCGTTGCATCAAGATATGGACGAGCGGGATTTTACTGCGCCAATCGTTTCTGTATCGCTCGGTATTCCTGCGGTATTTCTCTTCGGTGGAATGAATCGAGCCGACAAGACCAAGCGGGTTCCAGTGAGCCACGGGGACGTTATTGTCTGGGGTGGACCGGCGCGGCTTCGCTATCACGGTGTGTTGCCGCTGAAGGAAGTCCAACATCCCTTGCTCGGCGAATACCGCGTGAACCTCACATTTCGCAAAGCTGGTTAGCTATGCGTTCACAAACAATTTAGGATCAACCTGCAGCTTTCGCTCTCACCGGCGTTCGCCGTCCGCTGTCAATGAATTGCACTTTCTGCAGCGCATCTTTTTGAGGTCTCCGAGTTACCGTACTGATGGCGGTGCGTGATCGGCGGATGCGGCTGACGGCACGGTCGACGACACGAGCGAGCTCGGAACCGAAGTCAGTGGTGCGGTCTTCCCGTAAGCGCCGCTTCGCTTTTTCGGGCGAAAACCATGTGGGATTCCGATTGGGCTCTTGGGGTGGCTCCAGCCGCGAGACTTCACAGAGATGAGCCTGGACGATGAGCTCTTTTTCTGCAGACTTCGCGGCGGATCGCGAAGCATCTCGGGGGTCACTGCGCTTGCGACGAACGTACCTGGCAAACGAGGCCTCTTCCATCCGTCCGTGAACTCCGGCCTCCTCGAAAGCTTCGAGGGCTGCCGCTTGGGCGTGCGTCAACCCCGGTTCAGCTTTGCCCTTAGGAAACGTCCAATGACCGCTGTTGGTCCGAACCAGGAGGAACTCAATGCCGTTTGCGCGGACTCGGTAGCAAACAGCGGCGACTTGTTCGCAACCACGGAGCTTGCGAAGTTGCGACAGTCGAAGGAATTTGCCTGAAGGCAGATGCGCCCGGGCCCGTGGCGCGTTGGCGGTCAAATGAGGTTCGACTTGATCCGTGGCATCGGCGCGCATAAAACCAGAGTGCATGATGCTGTCTGCGTCTGGCTAGAGCACACCTTGGTTCTGGGCGATTGTCGATCGGGTGGCTGGACTTACTTACGCCTGACGCTACGGGAATCCTTCTGCATACTTGCGATCCTCGAGGGTTGGCGACAGTATTTTCTCTTGGCTGCGACATCTCGCCAGGAGGACCTTTGGAAAACTTGTATTGTCTTCGCTGTAATCGGGAACTCGAGGCAGGGCACAAATCGGTTGCGGTATACATGTTCGCGCAGACTGTAGGGATACGACCACGGCAGAAATCGGCGGCCCAGCGGATATGTTTCTGCCCACAGTGCTCGGTCTCCCTGGCGATGGGACCTCCACCGGAGGGGGCTCTGAACATTGCGGCGTGGAACATGATCCGCGATCTGGTCGGCTCCGACCCGGCGTTAAACCACGCGGCATGGGAAAGCTTGCGTGGAATTACCGGCCTGCTGCCGGCCACAGGAACCGATGGCGGGTCTCGTCGGGCGGCGTCTGGTGGGTATTTCGAGTTTTGATTGTTGGCGCCGGACGAGGTGTCCGGGGCTACGGTGTTTGGGATCTTTGCCGGTAGAGCGACTTGTCGATTTGTTGCGACATCGCGTCCACATCCAGGGGGCAGTTGAGAAACTGTTGGATGGATTCCGAGACGCGTAGCGGCTCACGCAGGACGTTGCCGTGTTCCACACGATGGACCGATATGTTGGCCTTGTCTTTCAGCCAGGCGTTGACTTGATTCAAATGGGCCCCCAGCCCGGCAATCAGTGCCGCCGGAGCCAACGCGGCGCCGGTTGTCCCTCGACGCCGGATCATCTCCCCCTGAGAAGCGACCACTTCGGAAAGCGGACGTTGCATAAAGATAACGCGATACTCACGCCCGGCGGGTAGCGCGAAAAGAAGTTGCGAAATCACTTTCACCGCTTTGCCTTCGGCTTCCGCGATGCAATCCGGCTGCTTGGGCAGGAGTTTGATCCGTTCCCACTCGAAGTACCCGCGCGGATTGTCAGCGTCAGCTCGACGTTCGCCATCCGTGACGACTGACATGCCGCCCGCCGCGAGCATCTGCATCATGAGCGAAGTGCCGGAGCGCGGCAGACCAGAGACGATGGTGATCACGTTTCGATCCGGGTTGCGCAAGTCTTAAGGCGTGATCTCAAATACGGTGCCATATCCGAATTCGCCGCCGCCGTAATTGGTGGTGCCGTACAGGTTCCCCATTTTATCCAAGATTACGCCCGCAGCTGAATAAGACCCATCGTCGGCGCTTTCGAAGTTATGAAGTATGGTCTCTTTCCAGGAACCTTCCGACTGGGGTGCCAGTTTGAAGACGATGCCACACCCAGGATAGTTACATCCATTGCCCCCTTGAAGGGTGGTCCCGTAGAGATTGCCTTGCTGGTCCAAGACTACGCCCGAATAGGAAGCCAACCGGCCGCCGTTGCTGCCGGTTAACGGATGGAGCAGGATAAACTGCCAGCCGCCACCTGACGTCGGCTTCAGTTCGAAGGCGCTGGACAGAGTCGTGCCATAGAGATTGCCGCTGCGATCCATCGTCACTCCGGCGTACGGATCATATCCATCGCTCTGGCCTGTAAAGCTATAAAGCAGGCTCTCCGTCCAGATGCCTTTTGAGAGCGTCAGCTTGAAAACCGTACCTTCGTCTTTGGCGCCGCCCAGTTCGGTGGTGCCGTAGATATTGCCGGCAGCGTCAAGGATCAGCCCGCAGTAGGGGGAGTCTCCATCCCCATTTCCACTACCCTTGAAACTGTAGAGCACGCTCGCGTTCCAGTTACCCCCGGAAGCGGGCGTCAACTCGAAGACAGTGCCTGCGTGATAGGTAACGCCGTCGCTCGTCGTTGTCCCGTACAGATTACCCTGGGCATCGAACACCAGGGCGCCGGTAGGATTGCCGTCAGCGAAGCTGTAAAGGACGCTCTCCGTCCATGTGCCATTGGAGCCGCGCGTCAGTTTGTAAACCGCGCCCCGGTTGCTCGTCCCCCCATAATAAGTAGTGCCATAGAGATTGCCCGCTGTATCCAAAACCAGCCCTCCGTAGGGGTTGGCTGCGTCCGGCGCATTGTTAAAGCTATAAAGGACAGTTTCAGTCCAGCCGCCACCCGCGGCCGGCGAGAGTTCAAAGGCGGTGCCGCGTCCGTGAGTCCCGCCTTGAAGCGTTGTGCCATAAAGATTGCCTTGCGCGTCGAAGACCAATCCGGCGGTCGGGACGTCTCCCTTTAAGTACTGGAAGTGATGAATCACTCTCTCTTTGGGAGTTGCCCAACTGCCAGTCACCAAGGTGAGAATCACCGCGATCACGATCAAAACCTTGCTCTGGGCGAACCACAATTTGTTGTTTCGCATATGTTTCGATTCCCTTCTAACCCTGTCCGAGTGAGCGTGGTGTTTGCCGTGTGCTACTCTGCGTTCGGTTGCTTCCGCCGACGCTCAAGCCCGGCTGCGCCCGTTGCCAAACCGCCCAAGCCGTCCGGCGCCGGGGTGGAGTAGCTGACGGGTGGAGACAGTACTTCATCGCCGATGCTGGTCTCATCGGTACCGGTGGTTTGTCCGGTGACGATCGGCCGATTGGGAACGGTTTCATAGGCATAGCCCGACAACGTGGCCGAATTAAAAAAACTCGGAGCGACAAACTTAACCCGCGCCCAGCCATAGTGGGTCTCACCGCTGATGACGAACTTCAATCCCAGATAGGCGGTTTCCACGCCATCCCATGGACAGTAGGCAAAACCCGAATGAGTGGAGTTGCCGAGGTTCACCCCGGCCATGAAAGCGCCGTTTGGGGATGGTCCAAAACGTCCCTTAGGTCCGACTTTGGTTCGCACAGGCAAAGCCACAGCGCAAGACTTTCCGCGGCTTTTGACTCCCCAAATCTCGTTCGCTTGCTGAGCCGGCGTGATCTTTAATGAGGCGCCACCCAGCCCGTGAGTCACGTAATAAAAATTCTTAAAAGAGAAATCGGCGGTTCCGTCGTGGTTAAGATCGAGTGCGAGCAGGGCGCCGTTCACAATAATAGGCTCGTTCCCTGGCGTGTACACGACCTTCCCTTGGGCCGGTTGCGCCATGGCCAGTATTCCCACGCCCGCCGCGCTGGCTGCTGCGGTGTAGGCTAATAGATTCTTGTCCAACTTTGTGCCGACCCGGGCCGTCGCGCGTCGGGTGGGAGTTCTGCTTGGCAAGTTTGGCGGGATCATATCGCTTCCTCGTCAGCCAGGGTTAGTGATCCGATGCCGCAAACTTTGAGATGGTCTGCTCGGCTCACATTGTTGAACAGTTGGGAGGGAACCATTCAAGCGAAGATTATGATGCGGCTCGAATCGTGAGTCAAGAATGCAAGATCTTGCACTTTGCAAAAGATTAACTTCGGGTTCGTGATCGCAGGAGGCCCAGAGGACAACCGTGATCACGCTCGCGCTCTCGTCTTTCTCTGCTGCATGAGTTGAGCGTATAAGCTTCGGTGACGGATGGCCTTGTCGAGGTCCCCGCCGGGTTGGCTATGCAGCGCGGCCAGCCAGCGGTGCGCGGCGACCAGTCCGGGGAGCATGCTGAGGCAAGTTTCGAATGCGAGCATGGCCCGCTGACGATGTCCTAACCGGGCCAGGGCCACGCCGAGATAAAAATGACCCAGGGGGAGGAAGTGCTGCAGACCTACAGCCAACAATGCCTGTTCCGCCGCCTCTTCATTTCGGCGTTGTCGCAGGCGCACCATGGCTAGACCCAAGTGGGCTTCCGGGCTGTCGCCGTCGATATCCAGAGCTTGCTGGAAGGCGCGGTCGGCATCGTCGGTGCGCTTCTGCCGCAGATAAGTCTCTCCGATTCGCAAATGGAGATTAGGCAGGCGTGGATCGGATTGCTCGGCCTTGAGCAAGCTGGCGAGCGCTGCCTCCATGTTTCCTTCTTCAAAGTGTATGACGCCCATCAGCAGGTCTGCCCACGGCCGTGGGTTGCGCTGTTTCTCCTCGGATGTTGCAGCTTCCGGCGTCGCTGTTTCGGGTGCAGCCGCTTCCGGGGTTTCCGTTCGCGCTGTTTCCTGCGCCAGTGCTTGCGGCGATTCGGCTGGCTGCGCATTCTCCGACACCTGCGCCGTCTCGGCCTGGTCCGGCTGCTCTGGTTTCGTCTCGGCCTCAGGCGGGTTCAAATCAGCAGTGATCAGGGCTTCAAGAATTTGTTTTGCTTCTGCGCGACGGCTGAGCGCGAGATAACACTGGGCGAGATGCATCTGGAAACGGGTCTGCTTGGGATCGTTCTTGGCCAGGTCTTCGAGCAGGGGCAGGGCATCGTCAGGCCGGCCGCAATCCAGATAGTCGCGCGCCAGGTTGTAATTTGCTTCGCGTACCGCGCTGGCCACGGCTTTGCTTTGATCTTCACTGGGAGGTTGGATGTAACCGAGCGCGACAAATTGTTGCAGCACGGCTTGAGCTGCGGCAGGATCCATGCGCAAATCGCTGGGATGCATCCCACACTCACCGGGTTCCTGCTCCCAACTGGGAATGCGGGCAATCTGCGGCGGCTCTTCGAAGGCTTGCACTAAAACGCGACCATCCATGTCCGCGCCTACTGGCAATCCAAAGAGCGTCAGGATGGTTGGCGTCACATCCAGCAGAGTCGCTCCGTAGATGCGCTCGTCCTGCTGAACGTGCTGTCCTTTCATGCAGAAAATTCCGAACGGCCGATGCTGAACTGCTGGACCTGCCGGTTCTGCCGGGATGCCGCGCGGTCGCAGGTGATCGGAATGGAAGCCATGATCTGATACCAGCAACACCGTCGCGTCCGGACCGGCCAGATTCAACAGCGTTTCCAGCATCATGTCGTGAAAGCGATACGCTCCATTCACCACATCTTTGTAAATCTCGTACCGATCCTCCGGGATCCCTTCCATGCGCGGCGGATGATAATGCATGAACCCGTGGCAGAAGTGATCGATGCCGTTGTAATAGACGGCCAGAAAATCCCACGGCTCATTCTGCAGAATCCAGGTCGCAGCGTTGTGGATAGAACAGTTTTCCGACAGGATTTTGGCAAACGACATCAAACCCTTGTCCTTCTCCTGATCGACCTCCGCCGCGCGCGGAATCCAGGGAAGGATCGCGGCCTCGGTCACATCCGCTGGATGCATGCGCAGCTCGGCGAAAGTATCGCGCAGATTTTCCGGATGGACCGCACCCGGCGGAAGCGGCCAAGGCTGATCCTGCGGCGCGGTCGCGTACGGAAAAAGATCGGAAACCGAGATGCCGTTAATCGGCTCTGCCGGATGACCAGCGAACCAGCCCAGGACGTGGGTTTTGAAGCCGCGCTGGGTGAGGATATTCCAGATCGCCTTGACCTTGCGCGACGTGCTTGAGACCGGCCGAATCCCCCCGTTCTGCGTGTCCGGCTCCATGAATCCGTGGATGCCATGTTTGTTCGGGCGCTTGCCGGTAGCAATGGAATTCCACAACATGGGCGAAAGGATGGGCCGCAAGGTGGCCAGATTCCCCATCACCCCATGGTTGATGAAATCGTCGAGCGTGGGCATTAAGCCCTGGTCGAGCAAGGGATTAATCACCTTCCAGTCGGCCGCATCCCAGCCGATCAGCAGCACTTTCTTGGCGAGCGGTTCAGGCATAAACAACGAATCCGGGCGGGGTGCACACCCACTGGGGAGGAAAGTCTACCACGTTTTGAGTTCGAGGTCTCGGAGATTAAGGCCCAGCTTTCGCGGGATTCTACCTCCGTTTTCTCTTCGGAGAACGTTGCGGTTTTTCTTCGAATACGGCGAACTGAATTTTCTTTTCTACCGGGTCGATGCGATCCACGAGCACTCGTATCCTCTCACCCAGGCTATAGATCTTTCGGTTGCGCTGGCCGATTATCTCGCGGGTGCTTTCGTGAAAGGTGTAGCGGTCGTCGGTCAACGAGTCCAGTGGGACCAGGCCTTCGATAAACAGATCGGTGAGCTCGACGAAGAATCCGAACTTCGTCACGCTGGTGATCAGGCCGTCGAAGTCTTCGCCGACCCGTTTCTCCATGAACTTAACCTTTTTCCATTCCATCAGGTCGCGCTCGGCTTCGTCGGCTCGGCGCTCGGCGCGGCTGGATTCCTCGGCGATCTCGTGAAGCTCTTCAAGCGGGATCGGGCCGGTGACGGGTTCCAGTGACTCTCGATGTGCAACGTGGTCACGACGTTTGGACCATGGCGAGGGTGTATCAGATGCTGCATCTTTCGCCGGCGAGGGCGCCCGCGCCACATGATCGGCGACATGATCGTTCGGCGAGTTGCGTAATACTTCTTTCAGGATGCGGTGGACGATCAGGTCGGGATAGCGGCGGATGGGCGAGGTGAAGTGGGTATAAGTGGGCGCTGCCAGCGCGAAGTGTCCCAGATTCACTTCTGAATAGCGGGCTTGCTTCAACGAGCGCAGCATCAGGTAGGAGAGGATTCGTTCCTCCGGTTTGCCCGCGATCTTCTCCGTCAACTTCTGATACATGCGCGGAGTAATATGAACTTCTTTCGGGATTTCGATTTCGCGCGGACGTTTGCCGGTTCCGCGGGTTTCACGGCGCTCGGACTTGAACTGTACCCGCTGAATCGGTAGCGCACCTACACCCAGCGAATATCCGAAGGCCGCGGCAATAACTTCGAAATCGTAGACGCGCTTGGCATCGGGTTTTTCGTGAATGCGGTAAATCGAAGCGACGCGCTTGCTCTCCAGATATCCGGCTACGCATTCGTTCGCCGAGAGCATGAACTCTTCAATCAGGCGGTGCGCCATGTTGCGCTCCGAACGGGTGATACTTTTCATCATTCCGAACTCGTCGAATTCGATCACGGGCTCGGGCAAGTCGAAGTCGATGGAACCTCGCCGCTCGCGTTTGCGGTTCAGGATCAGCGCCAGGTCTCGCATCATTTCGAAGGTCGGAACCAGATTCGAGTAACGCTCTCGCGTGGTGGCATCGCCTTCGAGCACGGCGTTCACGTCGGTATAGGTCATGCGCTCGGCCGAACGAATGATCCCTTCGCTCAGTTCGTAGCCGAGAATCTCGCCCCGGTGGTCAATCTTCATGACGCAGGAAAGCACCAACCGGTCCAGGTGCGGGCGCAGGCTGCAGACATCGGTGGAAAGCTCAAGCGGCAACATGGGCACGGCGCGATCGGGGAAGTAGACGCTGGTGCCGCGTAGCCGCGCCTCCTGATCGAGGGCTGAACTTGGAGTGACGTAATGGGCCACGTCCGCAATATGCACCTGGAGTTCGTAGTTGCCGTCTGCAGTTTGCCGTACGGTGACGGCGTCGTCGAAGTCGCGCGCGGTTTCGCCGTCGATCGTGACGATTGGGAGATTCCGGAAGTCGCGTCTTTTGTGAGTCTCGGGAGCTGGAATTATGGGTTCGATGCTCTGTGCCTGGTCGAGGACTTCCGGCGGGAAGCGATGTGGCAAGTGAAATTTGCGAATGACAACCTCGACGTCAACACCGAAATCGTCTTCGTAGCCCAGGATCTCAACCACTCTTCCGCGCGGATTCTGCGTGGCCGAGGGCCAGTCGGTGATTTCAACATCCACGACGACGCTTTCGAGATCGTCCCATTCCGCGCGCCGAGCGGCCTCGTTGCCCAGAACGCGGTCAACGGACTTCCGAGGACGGGATTCCCTTGGGGCACCCGGCGAGATGCCGGCTCTGCCAGGAACTTCCATGCCGGGTGGGATTACGATTTCCTGGGAAATCTTCTGGTCGATCGGTGAGACATAGTTTCCGCGATTGCCGTAGTGAAAGATTCCCACGACCGTGCTGTGTGCACGGACGACGGGACGAACGATGCGGCCTTCAGCGCGGCCGTCGGGGCGGATCGTGCCGACCTCCACCAGCACGCGGTCGCCGTGCATTGCCGAGTCTACCGCGGATGGCGGAATGAAAATATCCCCCGCGAGCAGCGCTTTAAGGTGCGGGTCGAGGGTAGCGGCATCGGGAGTGACAAAACCGTAGCCGTCGCGGTGCATGCTCAGTTTTCCTACCAGAACGTTCTTGCTGGCAGCGGCCTTCGGAATCGCGTAGCGATCCGAATCGATCTGAACCAGTTGGCCACTGTTAACCAGGCGCTGCAGGCGGGCGGAGAGTTCCTGACGAGCCGCACCATGCAATCCCAGTTCCCGCACCAATTGCTTGAAGCCTGCGGTGCTTTTGGACTGGCGTTCAATCTTCTTCAGGATGGCGGAATCGGAGAGTTTGTCCAAGATCAGGCGGCTTCTTCGAATCATAATACGCGATCACATCGTTGCATTGCTGTCATCGCACCCGTTTTGACCGTATAAGAAGCTCCATTCGGCGGGAGGAATTACATTGCATCCGACTTCATCCCGGTGCACAAGTAGGTTACGAAAGGGTCTAAAAGTGCAGAAAGCACAGAATTTCCACAAGACTTGATCTGGCAGCGGGAGTAGAATTTGTTTGGTCACCAAAATGCGGGCTTGACCCTTCAATCTTCTCGTGAGGAAAGGATTTTTTTGACATGTGGAAACCGACAAATCAGCCTTCTACGACACCTTCGCGGCCAAGTGAGCCAGAGCGTCCCGCTATGCCTACTCCGGTGACGTCTGCGCCAAGCGAGCCAACTGCGGCTCGTCCAGCGGTTGCGGCCAGCACGGCGGATCAGGCTACGATCGGTAAATCGCTGGTGATCAAAGGCGAGGTGACCGGTTCGGAATCGCTTTATATTGATGGCCGTGTGGAAGGTTCCATCAACCTCGCTGGCAATCGTGTTACGGTCGGCCGCAATGGTGTGGTCGCCGCGAATATCAATGCCCGCGAGATTGTGGTCCTGGGAAAAGTGCGCGGCAATCTTACTGCCAGCGATCGAGTGGACATCCGCAGCGATGGTTCGCTTACCGGCGACGTGGTTGCAGCGCGCATCTCGATCGAAGATGGCGCATTCTTCAAGGGCGGCATCGATATTCGCAAGGGCGGCCAGAAGGCGAATGGCGAGGAAGTAAAAGCGACGGCAGTTGCTGCCGAAGCAGTCGCAGCCCGAGCCTAGTCAGACTTCATCAACGCAGGTCTTGGTCGCGGATTAGCGCCGAGACCTGACGCCCGAGACCTGACGCCGAAATTTGTCTACGGCACAATTCCCTTGGTTAGCTCTTCTGCCTGCCGTTCCACCACGCGCGGGAGAGCTGTTCCTTTACGACGCCGCAGATCGCCGGGCAATTGAGAGCGCGTCAGCCACAGTCCTGCCGCAACAGCCCCAGCCCAAGTGATACAGATTAAGGCGAGAGCCTCGGCGTCAGCGATGCGACTGCCGGTGACCCCTATAGCGCCTGCGACGCGATAACTTAGCAACCCCGCTGTGGTTGCGGTGATGGTGGCTTTCCCCAGCTCTCCCCATTGCAATTCATTCCACGCAACCAGCTTACGTTGATGCAACAGAATCGCCATAGCGAGGCAGTTGGCTGCGATTCCCAAATCAGAAGCCAGCGCAAGTCCCACCGATGAGAAGGCATGGTACAGCGCACGATACATAGGCAGCGATGCGATTGTGATCAGGCTGCTGGCAACCATGGGTGTGAGCGTGTTGCCGGCCGCATAGAAAGCCCGCGCGTAAAGTCCTTGCGCCGACCAGAACACAAGAGACAGCGAGAACCAAAAAAAGTACGTAGCGGTGGCTTGGGAGTCCGAGAAAACGAAGTGTCCATGCGGCAGGCGGTATACCAGGTCGATCATCGGGAGCGCTGCTGCCATCATCAAACTTGATGCGAGGAGCGCGGCGGCGGCAGTGCGATAGACCGATCCATTGACCGTGTCAGCAAACTCCTGCCTTCGTTTTTCGCCAAAGAGCCGGGCAAAAAATGGCAGAGAAGCTTGACCGACAGCTTGCCCGAGGATTGCAATCGGCACGGCCAGCAGGCGCTTGGCGTAGTTGATGTGGCTGATTGCGCCGGGAGAATCTGAAGCGAAATAACGGAGAATCCAGTCGTCGGCGCTGACCAGCGACACTCCGATCATCAGAGGGATCGACATTCGAACCCATTCCCGAAAGGCTGAGTTGCGCACATCGAACGAGATGCGGTAACCGGTTCCTACGCGCGCAGCTCCGATTGCATTGATTAGAAATGGTCCGACGAAAGTGCCGGCCAGCGCTCCGTAAGCGAGTGAAGCGATCCCGAACGAATGCGAAAGCGACACACCTCCAAGAATGATGAATCCGTTGTAGACCAACGGCCCCAGTGCCGGAAATAGAAAAAGGCGGCGCGAAGAAAGTACCGCGGAAACCACTCCTCCGACATAGAACAGGATCTGGGCCGGCAGGAGAATACGTGTAAGGTGAACGCAAAGATCAAGCTGCTCTGGCTTGAAGTTGTGGAACATGAGCCGCGTGATCTGAGGAGCAAAGATTTCCGCGAGAATGACGCCAATCCCCAAAACCAGCGTCATCACCGTAATGATTACGGAGAAGGTTCTTTGTGCGTCATCCTCTCTTTTTTCTGCCAGGAATCGCGTGTAAATGGAAACGAACGTAATGGAAATGGTGCCGCCGGCGACCAGGTAGGCGAGGAAATCGGGAATCTGAAAAGCCGCGATGTACGCATCGGTTGTCGGGCCGGCACCGAATGCCCACGCGGTATAGGCCTCGCGCAAATAGCCGACGATGCGCGAGAGCACCATCGCGGTCATCAACAGCACGGTTGCGGAAAATGCAGTGTGCTGGTGAGAAGGGCGGAAGAGGCGCAGCCAGCGGGCCGAAACACTCATCGGATTGTCGGGACCGTTTGCCGGAGTTGCCATCAAAGGCCGATTCTACACGGCGGCCACTTCTCTTTTATTAGGCCGCGTGGTTCGTCTCGCGATAACAGCGTGGGCGTTGATGTTTTGACACATGTCGGCGAGCCGCCGGATAATCCGAGGCGTGCCGGATTCCGCTGCAATCGATGCTTCTTCGCATTCCGCCGTTCTGCGGCGTTCCTTCCGCAAGAGTTTCCCACCTGCTGTGCGCGGCGAAGGTGTTTATCTGTGGGACGCGCGCGGCAAACAATATCTCGACTTCTCCGGATCAGCCGCAGTGAATTTCATCGGACATGGAGTGGCGGAGATCGCAGCAGCGATGGCTTCTCAGGCCAAACAACTGGAGTTCGTCCACAGCAGCCAGTTTACGACTCCAGTGGCGGAAGAGTATGCGGCGGAGTTGCTCGAGTTCGCCGGAAAGAGTTTCGAGGGCGGCTGTGTCTACTTCACCTGCGGCGGCTCGGAGTCGATCGAAACCGCACTGAAGCTCTCACGGCAGTATCAAGTGGAGATTGGACAAACCAAGCGGCATCAGGTGATCAGCCGCGGGCAAAGCTACCACGGGTCTACCCTCGGGGCTTTGTCGGTCTCCGAAAACAAGCGGCGGCGCGAAATCTATCTTCCGATGGTGCGGGAATTCGCCCATGTGGGATTTCCGTATTGTTATCGCTGCGCGTTCGATTGCACCGACGGCTGCCGCAGCTGCGGTCAGGAATACGCCGCGGAGTTGGAGCGGGCGATCGAGGCCGCAAACGGAGAGGTGGCTGCATTCATCGTCGAACCAGTGAGCGGGGCGACCCTGGGTGCCGTCGTGCCGCCGCCCGGTTACTTGCAATGTGTGGCGGAGATCTGCCGTCGCCATGGCGTTCTCCTGATCGCCGACGAAGTAATGACCGGCATGGGGCGTACGGGGAGAAATTTCGCGGTCGACCATTGGGGAGTCGCGCCGGATATTCTGGTCACCGCTAAAGGATTGTCGAGTGGCTATGCGCCGCTGGGTGCCGTCCTGGTTTCGAAGAGAGTGGCCCGCGCGATTGCTGACGGATCGGGAGCCTTTCTGCACGGTTTCACTTACAATTCACATCCGATTTCGCTTTCCGCCGGGAGGGCCGTCCTTACACGCCTCCAAGAGGAAGAACTCGTACGGGCAGCTGATTCTGAGAGTCGAGGCTCAACGGCTACGATCCTGCGCCAAGCACTCGAAGGCCTGCGCGACGTTCAGGCAGTTGGCGATGTGCGCGGGATTGGATTGTTGTGGGGCGTAGAGTTCGTTGCGGACAAAGCCACGAAGCAGCCATTTACCCCGGAACTGAATTTCGCTGGTCGCGTGGCTCAGGCGGCAGTGAATCGAAGCCTGCTGGTTTATCCCATGCAGGGATGCGTGGATGGAGTGTCAGGAGAGCATCTGCTGATCGCCCCTCCCGCTGTGATCACCGCTGAGCAAATCGATTGGGCTGTGAAACAGTTGCGGGAAGCGATTGAAGAAGCAGTAGCATGTTTCCAGGAGGGTCGATAGATGCGATTCTTGGCGTTACTGATTCTTTCGAGCGCGTCGGCATTCGCGGGCGGAGATCTTCAGAAAATCTCGTTGGCGGACGCGGCAAGCAACGCTGTCAAGCAGTCTCAGTTGACGTTGCCCGGCAGCGCCTCGTTTCATCTCAAGGTCATGATCGCGGAGACAGCCAGCCCGGATTCCGACTACAAAGCTGAAATCGAAGAGTACTGGCTTTCAAATCAGAAGTGGCGGCGCACAATCCGGTCTCCACATCTTGCCCAGACCCTAATCGTGAATGGCGACAAGGTTCTTGAGAAGAACGAAGGAGATTACTATCCCTGGTGGTTGACGGACCTCGTCACAGCAATCTTTAATCCGCTGCCCATGCGTGAACAATTGAAGCAGATCAACACGCAAGTAATGAGGCCCGGCGGAGGTGAGAACTCTTCGTCGTGCGCACGCCTACAATCGAAGGAGGGGTATCTTGTATTCTGCTTTAAGAGCGCGCGAGGCCTGTTGGGCTCTGTGGTAACGCCGGGATATGACGCGGAATTCAGGGAATATCAGGCGTTCAAGGACAAGCAGGTTGCCCGGCGCGTAATACTCAATCCGGAACCGGGATCCACCATAGAAGCCAAAATCGTTGAACTAAATGAACTCGATTCAGCGGATGAGAGTTTGTTTGCGATCCAGCAGCCCACAGACCCGCAGAATCGTCTGACTAGCATTAGGGTAAGCGAGGAAACTGCGAGGAAGTTGCTGCTGAATACACCCGACATTGTTTGGCCAGCCGTTGGAAAGAACCCGATCTCCGGAAGAATGGCTCTCTACATTTCCGTGGATAAAGGAGGCCACGTTCGCGAGGTGTGGCCGGAAGGTTCAGACAACTCTGATCTCGAGGATTACACTCGGGATCAAGTAAGGAAATGGCAGTTCAAGCCGGCTGCGGCTAACGGCGTGCCGGTTCAGATGGAGACAGTCTTGACTTTCACGTTTCAAACCAAGTTAGACGTTTCAAAGAAGAAGCCGTAACGAGCGGCCTACAAGCCTATTGCAGCCAATCATCTTGTACTCACCTCGCCTAGCCTAGTCCATGTGATTGTGGGCTTGACGTTCGACGGACCAAACATCTTCCGGCTTTTGCTCGAACGGATAAACGTGCACCATCCAGCCGAAGATCTGCGGCATGAACTTGCCTCCGGCGGCATCGCAGGCTTCCTTAGTCGTAATTGAACCGTGCAGCCCAAACTGCGCATTCGGACCGCCCATCTCACTTCTTTTGTCATCTGGAGGGACGCACAAGTTTACGTGGGCATGCCACTGGGCGATGCTGAGCGGAATGCGAGAGTCGAGTTCCTCTTCGTCAGTGCCCTTGGGCGCGGTATACATCACGCCGATGAGCTTGTAGCCGTCGCCTTGTTTCTCGTAAAGCAATGAAGTCGGATGATCGGGATTGAAGCGCTTACTCGCTTCGAAAGCGTACCAGTAGTTTGTAAAGTGGTACTGCTTTTGCGGCCGGTTAGGCATAAAAATCTTGTAGCCGTCGGCCAGAGCGGCTTTGTAGTCCACGTATTTTTCTGCGACCTTGCGAGCCGCTACGACCACCTGGTCGGCCTTTTCCTGGTCGCCTGGCTTCAGATCGCGCAGCCCAGTCATCTTCATGTGCGGACCCATATCCATGTGCCGGCCTTCCATGGATTGCATGGCGTGAGTGCTGCCGTCGTTGCCCATCCCCGGCATGTCGCGCATTTCGGACGCGCTCATTTTGGACATGTCGCTCTGGCCGTGCTGTTGGCCCCAAAGCGGAGTAAACGCGAACATCACGATCGCAGCCGCGCACAGAATTGGTTTGCTCATACAAAATCCCCCACTATAACTAACCCTGAACGAAGTAGATTGTTTCTGCAACAGGAGAGCGTTACTGAAAGTTACGGGAGTAATTTGGTTTGATCGGACAGTCTCAGGAGGCGAGTCCAGTTGGCCTTGCCTCTGCCAATCCGACGGAGAGCAACACACTGTTTGCCGCCTCATTTCCTGACCGGATGCAATCGGGCACGCCGATTCCGCGGTACCCGTTGCCCGCGAGCGCCAAGCTGGGAAGGTCGTGCAGCAGGCTTTCGATCCTCTGCAACCGCTCCAGGTGCCCGACTCCATATTGAGCCATCGCACCGTTCCACCGGTAAACCCGAGTGAATAGCGGATCGGCCTTCAGCTTGATGACTTGGCCAAGCTCTTCCCGAACAATGCGGACAATTTCGTCATCCGGAGTCTGGAGCACCTGTTCGTTACGCGCGCCGCCAATGAAGCAGCGGAGTAGAGCTCGATCCTCCGGAGCGCGATGGGGGAACTTGTTATGCACAAACGTGGCCGCGAGCATGCGCCGGCCCTCGCTGCGAGGCACAAGAAATCCGAAACCCGGCGGCAGAGACGCACGCACACTCCGATCGTAACCGAGGTTTACAGTGACCGACGAGGTGTACTGGATGCCTCGGAGTTCAGAAGCAAGCCCGACGCTGGCCACCCCCAGTAACTCCGCAGCCGCTTGCGCCGGCGTGGCCATAATTACTGCGTCGAATTCATCCGAAGCATAGCCTGCGGAAACCACCCAGCCTCCATTCTGCGATTGAACACGTTGCACTGGGGTGCTGGAGTGAAGCGTAGATGCAGGCAGCCGGGAAACTACCGCGTCCACCAACTGCTGCATGCCATCTTTCAGAGAAGTGAACAACGGTTTGGCTGGGCCCTTGGAAGCATGTGCCATTTTCTTTCGTGCGGCCAGCATGGCACGGCCGAGGCTGCCATGGGTCGCCTCCATCTCGGCAAAGCGCGGCAGAACGGCGCGTACACTAAGTTGGCTGGCCTCGCCGCCATACACGCCGGAAAGCAGTGGATCAGCGAGACGATCCACCATTTCGCTCCCGTAGTGCCGCTCCACAAATGAAGCGACGGTTTCGTCTGCCTCGGCCTTTCGCGGAGGATGAAACCATTCGCGAGCCATCCGCATTTTGGTGCGCGCGGAAAACAGCGGTGACAATGCCGTCGGCGCGATCTTCGTCGGAACCATGAACATCAGGCCGTCGGGCATCACGACCAACCTGCCCTTCACCAAAATATATGTTTGGCGATCGGCATCATTGGAGCCGATGAGTTGATCGCCCAGTCCGACTTCGCGGCTCAGGTCGCTGGCCCAGGGTTTTTCTGTGAGAAATGAATCGGGGCCGGCTTCGAGCAGACAGCCATCCACCCACTCGGTCACCAGCACTCCGCCGAACCGCGGGCTCGACTCGAACAGAGCATATTCCAGCGAAGCCCCACCCTGGCGTCGCTTTTCCAGCGCGAAGGCAGCTGACAATCCCGAGATTCCACCGCCGATGATGGCAATGCGCTTCATTTACTGGCTCGCAGAGATTGCGAGAACCGCGTTCTGGCGACATCGGCCAGGGCTGCCACCAGCAACGACGAATCATTCAGCGACTCGGCGCGCCACAGCCGCATGCCTTGCGCCGCCGCGAATTGCTTGAATCCGATGTCGATGTCGTAGAGAACTTCAACGTGGTCACACAAGAATCCGATGGGCTGAATGAAAACGTGGCGATGACCTTTTTCGTTCAGAATGAGAATCGTATCTTCAACGCGCGGTCCCAACCACGCTCCGCCTGACATGCCCTGGCTTTGGAATGCGAACGTCCAGTCTTCCGAAGCCAGCGCGGCCTCACGCGCCACCAGCGAAGCAGTTTCCTTCGTCTGGCTTTCATACGGATCGCCGTCCGCGATCGTGCGCTCAGGGACACTGTGCGCGGTAAAGATAATCGGGATTTCTTGCGTTCTTGCCTCGCGACGGGCGCGGTCCAATCCGGCACGCAACTTGTCGGCAAAGGCCCTGATCAAGAGCGGATGATCGTGCCAGGACTCGACAAAATCGACGGCAAAGGCCGTTCCCTGATTGCTGGCGAGATCAGAGCGGTAAAGACCCACGCTGGTCCGCGAATTCTGTGGCGCCAGGCAGATTGCAACTGCGCGCTCGATACCATCGAAAACCATGGCACGAACCGCATCGGCGATGAACGGCTTCCAATTACGCATGCCCACGTACACTGGCATGCACAATTCACCCGCCAGGAGTTCTGCTTGCTTCAGCGTGAGTTCGGTTAGCGGGGAGCGGCCTATCAGACCGTAACGATGCTTCACTTCCTTCACAACTGGCTGCGGAAGCGGCCTCCCACCGGTTACTCGCAGGAGAAAGTCTGGCACTTGTTCCACCAAGTCCGGGCTGCCATGAGCAAGCAGCAGGACGGCGTTTTTTTTTGAATCGGCCAATCTCTAATCACCTGACTGCGACGCAGGGATGACCCTGGTCGAGTTTTCCTGAACAAATTTTGCCAGTGCTTTCACATTCTCAACCGGAGTTTCCGGCAAAATGCCGTGACCCAGATTGAAAATATGTCCGGGACGTCCGGCCGCGCGACGCAGAATGTCTTGCGCTCGCGACTTCAGTTCCTTCCATTCCGCGAACAGCAGAACCGGATCGAGATTACCCTGCACGGCAGAATCGAAGCCAAGGCTGCGCCAGCCGTCATCGAGCGGAATGCGCCAGTCGAGCCCAATCACTTCGGCGCCGGTTTCTCGCATCGAGGGCAGAAGCGTGGCGCTGTCGGTCCCGAAATAAATTATGGGCACACCGGTTTTTTGTAGCGCTTTCACCAATCCGGTGGTCCGCGGCAGCACGTAGCGGCGATAGTCTTCGACGCCGAGGCAACCAACCCAGCTATCGAAAATCTGGATGACGTCGGCCCCGGCATGCACTTGCTGCGCCGCGTATTCAGAGACGACTGCGACCAACTTTCGCATCAACTCATCCCAAGCCGCGGACGACGAGTACATCATTTTCTTGGCATGAACGTAGTTGCGCGAGCCACCGCCTTCGATCATGTAACTGGCCAGGGTGAAGGGCGCGCCACAAAAGCCGATCACCGGCAGACGCTCGCCAAAATGCTTACAGACGAGACGCACCGCGTCGGATACGTATCCCAGATCAGCTGGGCAGTCGGTGCGCAGGCGCGCGATGTCCTCTTTCGTCCGCACGGGCTTCTCGATTACCGGGCCTTCTCCGGCTGAAAAATGGAAAGGCAGTCCCATGACTTCCAGCGGCAGGAGCAGGTCGGCAAAAATAATGGCAGCATCGACCCCGAGAGCCTCCGCGGCGGTGATGGTCACCTCGGCCGCGACTTCCGGCTTCTTGCAAATCTCGATCAGCGAATATTGTTTGCGGACGGCGCGGTATTCCGGCATGTAACGGCCGGCTTGCCGCATAAACCAGACCGGCGTGCGGTCCACCGGTTGCAGCTTGCAAGCCTTGACGAATCGGGATTCAGGGGCGGACATGCGATCTTCCAATGTAGCATTTCCGAGGCGTGCTCCGTGGCGCAGGCCGGGACGCGCTCATAAGCGTTCACGGCTTGGCGAGGCTTGTCCAAAAGCTGGACAACCTGCCCTACCGAGTAGGGCGCACCAAAAGAGATAACCTCATTTCCTCCGCGAATCGGCCTATGATTCTTAAGAACATCAGTAGGAGGTAGGGCACATGGCAGCGAATCAGGTGGTTCTTTACTTCGACAAGCAGGAGGATGCTCTGCTTTTCACCTTGGCTGCCAGTTCGGTCATGTCGGCAGATGGGCCCGTCCACGGCAGAGACGCTGTGGTCAAGGTTGCAGAGGAAATCTGCAAAGCCAGTCGAATCACGACCGAAGGTGTTCTAAATAATAGCCAGCTAGTCTGACCATGCCAGTCTGACCATGCTAGTCTGACCAGGGCTGCGGCGTGCGATCCCAGCGGTGCTTCTTCAAGAGCTGAAGCAATCCGTGGTCGAGCGGCCCGGCATCGCTCATCGCAATGTTCTGCCGGACGTGATCCGGCTTTCTCATTCCCACAACCGTCGTGCTTACCGTTGGGTCCGACAAAATAAACCGCAATGCCGCGCCTGGCAGACTCATGTTCTTGGGAATCGCCGGCTTCAGCTTCTCCACGCGTGCCACCGTTTGCGTGAGATTGTCCGGGCTGAAGTATTTGAAGCGCCAGTCGCTCGCTGGAAACTTGGTTTCCGCCGTCATTTTGCCACCCAGACTGCCTTCATCGAGAGGGACCCTGGCGATCACGCCAATGTTTAATTCCCGGCACGCTGGGAAAAGTTTGTCTTCCGGCGACTGATCGAAAATGTTGTAAATCACCTGTACGACATCCACCAACCCGGTTCGCATGGCCTTGATGCCGTTCTCCGGCTGCCACCGATTCAGACTCAATCCGAAGAAGCGGATCAGTCCATCGCGCTTCAGCTTCTCGACCGTGTCGCGAAATTCCGCTTCGTCCGCCCAGCTATCGTCCCAGACGTGAAATTGCAGAAGGTCAATGGAGTCGGTTCCAAGTTTCTCCCGGATGAGCTTGGCATACTTGAAGACGTGTTCCGATGGAAAGACATCACAATATTTGTCTTTCGGAGAAGCAGGCCACTTGTCGTTAAGTGGCGGGATTTTGGATGCGGCATACAGGCGCTTGCCGCTATTGGCAGATAAGATTTTACCCAGCAAAGCGTCACTCTTACCTCCGCCATAAGCCCAGGCGGTATCAAAGAAATTGCAGCCAAGGTCGACGCCTAACTGAAGAGCCTCGAGCGATTGGTGGTCATCGGAGCCGCTCCAACCGCTCATTCCCCAGAGTCCATGGGCGATTTCGCTTACCTCGAAACCGGTGCGGCCCAGCCTTCGATACTTCATGAATCCTCCTCCGCGAGATGAAAAGATCCCGCTGCCGGGATTTGACATTCCCGCTCGGAGCTTCTTAACATATACGTTCAGCCTTGAACTGTTCAACAGTTGTACGGTTCGGGCGTTGCAAACCGTAATTCCTTGCGACACACCTCTTATGATTACAGTTAAAGAGCTCACCAAGAGATACGCTCGTAATACCGCCGTCGACCACATCTCATTTGAAGTTGGAAAAGGTCAGATCGTAGGTTTTCTCGGGCCGAACGGCGCCGGGAAGACGACAACCATGCGCATGTTGACGGGCTTTCTATCGCCAACCTCGGGCGGCGCAGCCGTTGCTGGCTACGATGTCTTGGAGCAGCCGCTTGAAGTCAAAAAGCGCATCGGCTACCTGCCGGAAACGCCCCCGCTTTATCCAGAGATGGAGACTGGCGAATACCTGACCTTCGTCGGCCAACTCAAAGGGCTCTCGGGCGCGGAGTTGCGCAAGCGGGTCGATTACGTTTGCGATCGCTGCGCCGTCGCCGATGTAAAGAACAAACTCCTCGGCAAGCTCTCGAAGGGCTATCGCCAGCGCGTAGGTCTGGCGCAGGCGATCATTCACAACCCCGAGGTGCTGATTCTAGACGAACCCACAGCCGGTCTCGATCCGAAGCAGATCAACGAGACTCGGGATCTGATTAAGAGCCTGGGCGGCGATCACACCATCATTCTCAGCACGCACATTCTGCCCGAGGTCGAGCAGACTTGTGAGCAAGTGCTCATCATCAACAAGGGCAAGTTAGTCGCGACGGATTCAGTCCACAACCTGCAAAATCGTGCGCGCGGAGCAGAATCAGTCCTGGTCGAAGTCAGCGGACGCAATGGCACCCTCGATTTTGCAGCCGTGCAGCGGCGGCTCGAGCAGATTGCTGGTGTAAGCCGCGTCGTGGCGAAGCAGAACCAGCAAAACCGCAGCAGCTTCGAGGTGGAAAGCGGAAAGGGCTTTGTCCGTGGCGATCTGGCCCGCGCTGTGGTCGAGGCCGGTTGGGACCTGAACGAGTTGCGGCCCGCGGCCATGAGTCTCGAAGAGATATTCCTGCAACTCACCGGCGCGGAAAAAGCCGCACAGGAAGAGGGCGCAGTCAAGGAGGCACAGTAAATGCGGAATATTTTGATCATCTGCCGTAAAGAGCTGCGCAGCTATTTTGCGTCGCCCATTGCATACCTGCTGCTGACCATGTTTGCGCTGATCTTCGGCTACTTTTTCTGGAGTTCGTTGGGAGAATTCGTTTACGTCGCCATGGAATCGCAAATGCGGGGCCAGGCGTACCCGATGAATCTGAACGAGATGATCGTACGGCCGCTGCTTTTCAATGTCGGCGTGGTTGGCCTGTTCTTCATCCCCATGATTACGATGCGCCTGTTTGCCGAAGAGAAACGCAGCGGCACGATTGAGCTGCTTGCCACTTCCCCGGTCCGCGACAGCGAAATCATCCTTGGCAAGTGGCTCGCGGCAGTCGGCCTTTACGCTTGCATTCTGCTGGTGACCGCGGTGAACTTTGCATTTCTTTTCAAATACGGCAAGCCGGATTGGAAGCCGTTGGCGATTGGCTATCTAGGATTGCTGCTACAAGCGGGCGCGCTGCTGGCGATTGGGACGTTCATCTCGACGCTGACCAAAAACCAGATCATTGCCGGTGCTGCGACCTTTGGAGTGTGCCTGCTCCTCTGGGTTGTAGGCTGGGTCGCTGGATACGAGACCGCTGTCTGGGCGCAAGTGCTGGCTTACATGTCGATCATTACGCACTTTGAATCGTTCGCCAAAGGCGTGCTCGACTCGAAGGATGCCATCTTTTATGTGACGGTGATTTTCCTGGGACTGTTTTTCACGGCTCGTTCCATGGAATCTCTCCGCTGGAGGTCGTAGGTGAATACACAGTTGCTGAAAGCCAGGCAGACCAAGTACGCAGCTTATGCGGTTGTCTACGTCCTGGTCGTCATAACCGCGGTTGTGATCGTGAATGTCCTTGCGAATCGTTACACCAAGTCCTATGACGCCACATCGAACAAGCGCTATAGCCTGTCCGAGCAGACCGCGAAGATCGTGAAGGGCCTAAAAGAGAATGCGACCATTCTCTATTTCGACCAGGGGACGAGGTTTCAACACGCGAAAGACCTGCTCGGGGAATACGCATCGCTTTCCCCAAGAGTCCACGTTGATTACATCGACCCTGACAAGAAACCCCAGGAGGCTCGTGAAGCGGGCATAAAGAATTACGGAACCGCAATTGTTCAGATTGGCGACAAGAAAGAAGAAGCCAAGAGCATGACGGAAGAGGGCATCACGGGCGCGTTCATCCGAGTGCTAAAGAACAAAACGCGCACGGTGTGCTTTGTCGCCGGCAGCGGTGAACATCAGATCGACGACTCCGATCGGAACGGTTATTCCAACTTCAAAGAACTGGTCGGCAAAGACAACTATCAGGCGAAGTCGATCGATTTGCTGCAGACAGCCCAGGTCCCGGAGGATTGCACGGCCCTGGTAATCGCTGGACCGACTCGCGATTATCAGCAACCCGAGGTCGACGCCATTAAGAAATACGTCGAAGATGGCGGGCGAGCTTTGTTCATGCTCGATCCGCCGCTGAAGATCGGTCGCTCCGACATCGCCGATAACGATGCCCTGACTAGCCTGTTGCAAAGCTGGGGCGTGACCATGGACAAGAACCTGATCCTTGACCTGAATCCGATCGGCCAATTAGCCGGACTGGGGCCGCAGGTGGCCCTTGTAACCAGCTACGACTCGCAACCCATTGTGAATGGTATGAAGGGCACGGCAACCGGATTCCCGCTCTCGCGTTCAATGGAGATCAAGAACGGCGACAAGACGACAGTCCAAAAGATGTTTGACTCGTCGAGCACAAGCCTGGCGACGAACAACCTGAGTTCTCCCGCGATCGATCCAAACGACCCGAAGAATAAAAAGGGACCGCTGACGATTGCCGCAGCTGGCACCTACAACACCGGCAAGCAGGATTCGCAGGGCCGGTTCGTTGTAGTGGGCAGTTCTTCATGGGCTGCGAACTCGTTCCTCAAGTTCAACGGCAATAGCGATCTGGCTTTGAACACGATCGACTGGTTGGCTTCGGATGAAGATCTGATCTCGATCCGTCCCAAGCAAGAGGAAGACCGCCGCATCACCATGACTCGCGCTCAGCTGAACTTGGTTCGGATCACCAGCCAATTTCTGCTGCCGCTGGTTGTAGTCTTTGCCGGCGTGTCGGTGTGGTGGCGGAGGCGGTAGATGAAACTGCGTGGTTTGATCGTCGCCGCCGTCGTCCTAGCGGGGCTCTCTGGAACGCTCTACTGGTCGAATCACCATAAGCCGTCCGATACCACCGAAGCTTCCGCCGACGTGACGCCTAAGGTTCTTGCGGTTAAAGAAGCCGACATTTCCAGGTTCGACCTGAAGAAGGATGGCGCCGAGCAACTCGGCGGCGAGCGCAATAGCGCGGGCCAGTGGCGCATTACTTCTCCAACGCCGCTGCCTGCTGATCAGAGTGCGGTTTCCAGCTTGCTGGGTACTTTTTCGTCGCTTAACTCAGAAAGATTGGTCGAAGAGAAAGCCTCCAATCTCGTTCCTTATGGCCTGAATTCGCCGAAGCTTGAAGTCGATTTGTCTGAAAAAGGCAACAAGACTCAGAAGCTTTTGCTGGGCGACGAGACCCCAGCGGGCAACGGAATTTACGCCAAACTCGACGGCGATCCTCGTGTCTTCACCATCCCCAAGTATGACAAGACCAGCATCGACAAGAACGCGAACGATTTGCGGGACAAACGGCTGTTAACGGTCGATTCCGACAAGATCAGCCAAGTCGACCTGACCACGAAGAAGCAGGAAATAGCTTTCGGCCGCAACAAGGACGAATGGCAAATCGTGAAACCCAGACCGCTGCGGGCGGATGGGACGGCAGTGGATGAACTGGTTCGCGCTCTCACCGATGCGAAGATGGAACTCGACGCATCGGACGACCCCAAAAAGGATGCCTCACTCTTCTCCACAGCCGCGCCGGTCGCGACAGCGAAAGTCACAGCTGAGTCGGGAACGCAGGAACTGCAGGTCCGAAAGAACAAGGACGACTACTACGCCAAATCGAGCGCGTTAGAAGGCGTCTATAAAGTTCCGAGCGCGCTCGGTCAGGCGCTCGACAAGAACCTGGACGATTTCCGCAACAAAAAGTTGTTCGACCTCGGCTCCGACGATCCCAACAAAATCGAAATTCGCGCAGTCACAAAATCCTATTTCCTGACCCGGAGCGGAGAAGACTGGTGGTCTGGGAGTGCGAAAAAGATGGATGCCGGCACGGTTCAGGAGCTTATCGACAAACTTCGCGATCTCTCAGCCAGCAAGTTTGTCGACTCTGGATTCACGACAACGCTGATTGACCTGACCGTCACATCGAATGATGGCAAGCGGGTAGAGAAGGTCGCGATTTCGAAAGCCGGCGACAATTACATCGCGAAACGAGAAAACGATCCCACACTCTACCAACTCGATTCCAAGGCAGTGGATGACCTGAGAAAATCTGCCGAAGACGTAAAGCCTGCAGCCGCGCCCGGCAAGTAGTATGCCAACGATGGCTTTCCTCGGCGGCTAGCTCAATGGGGCACTGACGGCAAGGAAGCGGCAAATTCACGGCACCGTGAGCGCCGTTTTTTTCTGAATGCCTTCGCCTTCAACGATCGTATAAATGAAATCTGCCGGGACATCGTGCAGGACTTCAACTTTGCCGCTTGGCCATCTGATTTCGATCTCGTCCATTCTGGCTTCGGTGCCGAGGCCGAAGTGCAGTCGCGGATCGTTCTGCGAAAGGTAGCTGCCTCCGGCCCGAACCTCGTTGAATTGTACTAACCTTCCCGCCTTCACCGTCACCCGCGAGCCGATTGCCATCTTGTTGCTCTTTGTGCCTGCTAACTTAAAGAGCACGCGATGATTCTTGTTTCCTCCCTGATTCAGCAGCAGGGTTGGCGGTTCTCCCGTATTCATGACTACGATGTCAATATTTCCATCGTTATTGAGGTCGCCAAAAGCCGCGCCTCGGCGTGAGGCATCCGGGATTCCAGCAAGTACGCTGGAAACGTCCTCGAAGGTGCCGTCGCGGTTGTTGCGGAACAGCAACATGGGCTCGCGATAGCGGGGAGCGCCAGGCACTTGGTCCATCTGCGGATAGACATGTCCGTTGGCGACGAACAGGTCTGGCCAGCCGTCGTTGTCCATGTCAAAAAATCCGGTTCCCCAACCCACCGGGTTGTACGTGGGCTTGGCGAGTTTTGCGGGATAGCTGACTTCGGAGAATCCCTGCTCACCCAAATTGTGATACAGGCTGTCGGGCTGTTCGGTAAACGTGGTGACAAAGACGGAGAGGCGGCCTTCGTGCAAATAGTCGCTCCAGTCCACGCCCATGTTGCCGCGCTCCGAGCCATCACCGCTGACCGCCGCTCCTGAGAGCATGCCGACTTCTTCAAACGTTCCATCGTGCTTGTTGTGGTAGAGATAATTGGGTCCGGAATCGTTGGCGATATATAAATCGGGCCAGCCGTCGTTGTCGTAATCGGCCCAAATTACGCCGAGGCCGTAGTACTTGTTGGGATCCTCGACGCCAGCTTTTTGGGAAACTTCTTCAAAGGTGCCATCGCCGCGATTGTGAAACAGCAGGTCGGATTCACCGAGCATGCCCCACGGACCGCACTGCACCGGGATGCCTTTAAAGCTGCAGTTCTTTTCATTCTTCCCGAAGTCGGGCAGTTTATTCACATCAAAGTGCACGTAACGCGAGACGAACAAGTCCACGTAACCGTCACGGTCGTAGTCGGCCCAGGCCGCGCCAGTGCTGAACCCTCCGGCTCCAACTCCTGCCTTATCGGTGACATCTTCGAATTTGCAGTTGCCCAGGTTGTGATACAGAGCGTTTCCTCCGTAGCCAGTTACGTAGATGTCAGGCAGACCGTCGTTGTCATAATCGGCGACGGCCACGCCCATGCCCCACCCTTTCCGTGTCAGCCCGGCGGCCTTGGTGATGTCGGTGAATTTGAAACCATCATCTTGATGATAGAGCGTGATCATTGGATCGCCGCCTTGCTTATAGCGGTCGACCGTGGATCCGTTCACCGTGATGATGTCGAGTCTTCCGTCATTGTCGCAATCGATCAGGCCCACGCCGCCGCTCATCGATTCGACGATGTAGCGCTTGTCTGGAGATGAAATATGGGGGACGATCAAGCCAACGTGCTTAGCGACGTCTTCAAACTGAGGCATGGGAGTTTTGACCGGATTGGTTTGCGCAAAGGCAAAGACCGAGAACAACAGACCCAAGCAAAGAAGTATTCGCATGATGAACCGGAAGCGACGATTATAAATCCATCGTGGAGGCCGACGGTCCCGGCCCTTCATCATCATTCATTTTTGCACTAATCGGCGGGTGCTGGCGCGGGTTCTGGGACATGTGCCTTGCCAGCAGGCAGACCAAGCATCTCTGGCAAAGCTGCAATGGACTCGGCCTCCGGCGTGAACCGGCACTTCGCCTCTGCTACATTTGTTGATGCCATGAAACCTGTCCGCAGTTTTGCCAGCGATAACAACGCTGGCGTTCATCCCAAGATGTTGCAAGCCATCGCCAGCGCCAACCAGGGGCATGTGGTGGGCTACGGAGACGACCCTTACACCGAGGCGGCGGTCCGCAAATTCAAGCAGCACTTCGGCGCTGATATCGAAGTTTTCATCGTGTTTAATGGCACGGCTGCAAACTGCCTGAGCCTGAAGGCGCTGACCGAGACTTATCAGGCTGTGATCTGCGCCGAGGCCGCCCATATCTATACCGACGAATGCGGTGCGCCGGAGAAATTCACCGGCTGCAAACTCATTCCCATTCCTACCTCGGACGGCAAGCTCACCGTCGAGGCTGTTGGCCACGCCTACCACGGCATTGGCGACCAGCATCATGTTCAGCCGCGCGTGATCTCGATCACGCAAGTCACCGAAATGGGGACGGTTTACACGCCGAGAGAGATTCGCGATCTGGCCCGCTTCGCGCATGAGCGCAACATGTTTCTGCACATGGACGGCGCGCGAATTGCCAATGCGGCCGTCAGCCTGGGCCTGACCCTGCGAGAAGCGACACGGGACTTGGGCGTCGATGTCCTTTCTTTCGGCGGAACCAAGAACGGGGCCATGGGCGCAGAAGCCGTGGTTTTCTTCAATAAGAAGTTCGCCCGCGATTTTCTTTATCTTCGCAAGCAGGGAATGCAGTTGGCGTCGAAAATGCGCTTTATCTCAGCTCAACTGGAGGCGTTGCTTACGAATGATTTGTGGCGGAAGAACGCCCAGCACGCCAACCGGATGGCTAGGTTGCTGCAAAAAGAAATCAGCAAAATCCCGCAAGTCAAGATTGTTTATGAGGTGGAGGCCAACGGCGTATTTGCGCAAATCCCACTCAAAGCCATCGCCAGGCTGCAGAAGCGCTATTTCTTTTACGTATGGAACGAGGAGCAGTCGGTCGTCCGCTGGATGTGTTCCTTCGATACCACCGAGCAGGATGTGAAGCAATTCACCAAGTTCGTGGCGGAGACGGTCAAGGAGTGAAGCGGGTGCGGAAAACTAACGCAACCTGAGGTTCACAGCCCGATCGAGTTCCACAATCGCTCTTTCATGCGCAAGATCGTGTTGGGCCATCCGCTCTTGTAGCGTAGAAGCACAGTCGCATGGACGGTCTTAGGATTCGGTGAGGTCCTATTGCTGAACACCAGATCGTAGACTCCGGCACCTGGAAGGGGAGCATCGATCACGGCACCGGTTGTCGAATTGCTTTGGTAGATGGTCGCGGTGGAGTAGCCAGTGCGCCACACCGCAAAGGCAGGGTTGGTTAGGACATAGGCTTCGATCCCGTTGTCGGCATCTTTTCCGCTCTCGTTGCCCTTGCCCTTACCATGGGGTGGGCCGACCGGAGATGCGCTGAACTCGCCAGTAACGGTCACATCCAGCGCGCCCGGCGGGACCGTAAACTCATGAGCAGAGAAGCTGCGCGGGTTCAACGACACGGAAGCGTCAACGACAGTTTGCGCCTGGGACCAATGGACGAATTCCTGGACCTCCCGTGCCGCTGGACTCTCACCGGTTGCAGCCCACAGAACTGCCCCGAGCAAAAACAGGACGAACGACCACAGTAGAATTCGGCGTTGCCGCCGTGCCCGCAAGAACGCCATGCACTCGACCAGCACTGTCGCGAGGGCTTCGAGGTTTCCGGTTGACGGCGCGGGCCGTCCGCATTCCAGGCAGAACGCTGCGGCCGGAGGCAAGCTGGCACCGCAAGTAACACATGACAATCGAGATGGAGTCGCTGCGGGCAGAGCTTTTATTGCCGCCACATCAGTCTTCTGCCCGCACTTCAAGCAGAATCGTGAACCATCCGGCATGTCCGCGGCGCACCATCTACACAACATATCGGCCTCGCGCTGGGTCGAAATTCCGGTCCGATCGACCCTCGAACAGAACTGGACAAATATACTCGTCTTTTTAGATATAGGACGAAGAAGAAATCGGGCGGTGCCCGGCAGTGTTCATTGGCGACAGGTAAGAGCCCAGGCCGCTATTGATTTTTGGCTGTTCTTCTACTACAGTGTCGCTCACTCCCCTGAAATTTGGGGAAGGATTGTCTTTTTCGGAAGATGAGATGGGTCGAAATTGGCTTAATTTACTCCTGATTTGCTGTGTTACACCGTTTCTTCCTGGTTGCGGCAGTGGTCAGCAACTCGTGGGAATCCAGGTAACACCGACAGCGGTTGTCTTTGGCGGGACGGACCCTTCGCTATTCGTTCAGCTCACGGCCACTGGCAGCTACGTGCATCCCCCGGCAACAAAGGACATCACCAATCAAGTTACTTGGACATCGAATACAGTTCAGGTCGCGCAGGTCACGGCCACTGGTAAAGTGAGTCCGAGTACCAATTGTGGGACAGCCGGTGTCACAGCAAGCTTACTGACGAACAGTCCGACAGGAAACGTCATCACCGGCACAACGAACGTCACTGTCGACGGTCCGGCCAATTCCGGGTGTCCGACAACCACGCCGTAACGCTGCACTACGGGTCGCTTAGAAGTTTCTCCAGGGTCGGCTTATGCTTCTCGGTCTTCTTCTTGCGATTGGGAACTACCCGCGACGCTGGAGGCGCTCCGATTTGCTCCCGGGCCATGGTCTTCACCGCTTCCACCGCCGTGAAGCGCTTCGATTTTTTCTTCTTTGCCATTGCTCTCATCTTGCCATAGCTCATCCCGCGGTGACGTGCAATAATACAGAGCTATTGAAGAGTTGAGCGGAGCGAATTGCCGCGGCTTGGCCAAAGATTAACGACGAGCGGCCAACGATCCTATGGAAGAACGCGAGTTTTTTGATGAACGGCCTGAAAAGAAGGTGGCGACGCTGAATTGTCCGCATTGCCAGCAGGCCTCTGAATACGAAATCAACTGGCTGGTACGCACCAAGAAGAAACAGCTTTCCGGCCGCGCCGACGAGCGCGATCGCGCCCGCTTCGCTAAAGCCAAATCCTACATGCTCCGCCGCG
The DNA here is from genome assembly GCA_035483835.1 of Terriglobales bacterium. Taxonomy (GTDB): domain Bacteria; phylum Acidobacteriota; class Terriglobia; order Terriglobales; family Acidobacteriaceae; genus JABDBE01. The sequence continues at coordinate 39,944 of DATHPO010000209.1, read as the reverse complement.
ATGACATGATGGCCTGCAAGAATATGCGCTGCCGCAAACGCTTCGAGATTTCCGGCGTACAATCGGTCGTGTTTACCGAGTAGTGCTTTTTTGTCTCCGAATTTCCTCTCGTCCTCTTCACTCATTTATACTAATTGGTTTCCCATAACTGGTTGGCGGTTTCTGTAGGACGTTGCTCGCAACCTCTCAGCCGCAGCCGGCCGGACTCAAAGGAGTTTTCGCTTGAAGATTCTGGTCTGCATGAAACAGGTGCCGCAGAAGGATGCGCCGCTCAAGCTTAACGAGTCCGGCACCTGGATTCGCGAAGACGTGTCCTACGAAGTCAACGAGCCCGACGCCTACGCGTTAGAGGAGGCGTTGCGGCAGAAAGAGAAGCACGGCGGAGAAGTCGTGGTCATTACTTCCGGCCCGCCCCGCGCCCAGCAGGTGTTGCGGGAAGCTCTGGCGAAAGGCGCTGATCGCGCCATTCATCTCGAAGACAACGCCTTCGTTGGACTGGATGCATTCAATACGGCGCGAGCTTTCGCCTCCGCGATTAAAGATGAAACATTCGACTTGATCTTTACCGGGTTGCAATCCGACGACTACGGTTATGCGCAAACCGGAGTCGTGCTGGCGGAACTGCTGGGCTGGCCTCACGCCACCATCATCATGCAAATCGAGAAAAGCGACACTGGAATTCGGGTCAAGCGAGAACTTGAGGCTGGCTACTTCCAGTTCGTGGACATGCCGCTGCCCGCGGTGCTGACCATCCAGTCGGGCATCAACAAACTGCGCTATGCCACGCTGATTGGCATTAAGCAGGCCAAGAACAAGCCGCTGCGCAAGGTCGCAATGGCGGAAGTGCAGCCGGCGGTGACGGGAAATCTGCAGAAGATTGAGCGGCTGTATGTGCCCCAGAAAACCAAGAATACGGAATTCCTGGAAGGCTCAGCCGGAGAAGTGGCCAAGAAGTTGGTGGACAAACTGCGGAACGAAGTGCGTGTGCTTTAGTGACCGCAAGCGCCGAGCTTCGCTCGGCTGTACAGCCGAGGGCGGCTGTCCCCACGTGATTAAAGCGAAGAGCTAGGAGCTGGAAGCTGCCTTTATGCCTGACACAATCTTAGTCGTCGTTGAACAACGCGAAGGTAAACTGAACCGCGTCTCATGGGAGACGCTCACTGCGGGTCAAGCTCTTGCGGCCGAGACCGGTTGGGTACTCGAAGCCGCGGTGGTCGGCAGCAGCGTTGCGAATTTTGCCAACGAAGTTGCCGCTAAGAAGGTCTCAAAGGTTTACGCCATCGAATCGGCCAAGCTCGAGCCGTATACCCCGGATGCCTTCTCGGCGGCGCTCAAGCAATTCATCGAAGCGAAACAGCCCAAGCTGGTGCTGATGCCGCACACTTACCAGGTGCGCGATTTTATTCCCAAGCTGGCTACGGCCATGGGGCGCACCGCGATCACAGACTGCATCGGCTACAAAAAAGAAGGCGGCAAGCTGCTCTTCACTCGCCAAATGTTTCAGGGCAAGCTGGCGGCGGATGTGAGTTTTGCTTGTGATGCTCCCTGGTTCGTCACCTTCCAGAACGGAGCCTTTCGCGGGGACAAAGCCGAAGCCGGAGCCAGCCCTGCTCTGGTTGAGACAGTAAACGTGCAGATTGCGGACGGCGTCATCCGCAACAAGCCGCAGGAAGTTTTCAAAGAAGCCAAGCAGGCCGTTGACCTCACGCAGGCCGAGATTATCGTTTCCGTTGGGCGCGGAATCAAAGAACAAAAGAATATCGAACTGGCCCAACAGCTTGCCGAGGCTTTGGGCGGAGAGCTGGCCGCTTCTCGTCCGATTTGCGACTCTGGATGGTTGCCCATGGATCGGCAGATCGGCTCATCGGGTCAGACGGTCGCGCCCAAGCTGTATCTAGCGCTCGGGATCAGCGGAGCGATTCAGCACATTGTCGGAATGAAGGGCGCGAAAACCATCATCGCGATTAACAAGGATTCCGAAGCGCCCATCTTCGAAATCGCCGATTACGCCGTAGTAGGAAATCTGTTCGACATCGTGCCGCCACTGATTGAAGAAGTGAAGAAGGCGAAGGCAGGCGGATAAGGTCGTTCATCCCGCATTTGTTTGCCGGCTTTAAATAAAATAACTACGAATTGACTAGTTTGTTGACTATAGATAGAATAGTGGTCATGGATGATGTTTCCATCTCCGAATTCAAAGCCAAGTGTCTTGGCCTGATTGAACGAGTGCACAAGACGCGCCAGCCGCTGCGGATTACGCGTCATGGCCGCCCAGTTGCGGAAGTCATTCCTGCTGGACCCGACCGCAAGCGAAAGTTCTTGGGAGACATGATCGGCACCGCCGAAATCGTGGGCGATATCGTTTCTCCAGTCATCGATCTTGAAGACATCGAGGCCTACCGCGATTGAACCTGCTTCTCGATACCCATATCTGGATTTGGAGCAAATTGGATCCGAAGCGAATAGGAAAAGGCGCAGCGCGAGAGTTGTCAAACAATGATAACGATCTGTGGCTGTCTCCGGTTAGCGTTTGGGAAGCTCTCGCGTTGATGCAAAAAGGCCGCATTCGTGTGGCGGACCCGCTGGCCTGGGTCGAGCGCGCCGCCGATCAGCTACGCGAAGCGCCACTAACTCAGGAAATTGTTCGCACTGGCTTCGCGCTGTCTTTGCCTCACGCTGATCCGGCAGACCGATTCCTGGCGGCTACCGCCAAGGTTCTGAAGTTAACTTTGGTGACTGCGGACCAGAGATTGCTCGGCTTGGGCGAGATAGCCAGTCTGGCGAACCGCTAAGGGCATCGTATGCTGATCTTCCGCAAACCGATCGAGGGTATGGAACGTCCGCAGATGCCGGCCGATGTTGTCATCGTCGGCGGCGGGCCTGCGGGGATGGCGTGTGCGCTTCGGCTGTCGCAGCTTATCGACGAGCATAATTCGAAAAATCCGGACTCGCAGCTGAGCAAAGAAAATATTTATGTGCTGGAGAAAGCGCGCGAGGTTGGGCAGCATTGTCTATCCGGCGCGCTGCTCGATCCGCGGTCCATGCGCGAACTGCTTCCTGGCTTTGAAAGAGAAGCTCCTCTCGATGCCGAGGTCACTCAAGAAGCGGTTTATTTTCTCACCGAGAGAAGCAAGTTCAAGTTTCCGATCACGCCGCCGCCGTTGCGCGACCACGGTAATTACGTCATCTCGCTGAATCGTTTTGTGAAGTGGCTGGGCAGCAAGGTCGAAGAAACCGGGATCACCATCTTCACCGGCTTCGCGGGATCAGAGTTGCTCTTCGACGGCGCCCGCGTCAGCGGTGTTCGCACTGATGACAAGGGCGTGGACAAAGAAGGCCATCCCAAATCGAACTTCGAACCTGGCTACGATCTGCAGGCCAAAGTCGTCATTCTGGCCGAGGGTACGCGCGGGTCGTTGACCAAACAACTAATTGCGAAATTCGATCTTGCCAAAGACGGCAATCCGCAGACGTACGGCCAGGGCATAAAAGAGCTGTGGGAAGTCCCCTCGGGCCGCATCGCTCCCGGCGAAGTGATCTACACGCTGGGCTGGCCGCTGACGACGAAAGAGTATGGCGGCGCATGGATCTACGGCGGAAAAGACAACATCGTTTCGCTCGGCTTCGTCACCGGCCTCGATTATCCCGACCCGCGTCTTGATCCGCAACACGTGTTGCAGGATTTCAAGCAGCATCCATTTGTGGCGAAATTGCTCGAGGGCGGCAAGATGATTCGCTACGGCGCGAAGTCGCTGCCTTATGGCGGCTGGTGGGCGATTCCGCCGGTCGCGGGCGATGGCTGGATGATTCTCGGCGATTCCGCTGGTTTCCTCAACTCGCAACGCCTCAAGGGAATTCATCTGGCGATCAAGAGTGGAATGCTGGCGGCTGAAACTGCTTTCGAAGCGCTCAGGAAAGACGACTCGTCTGCCGCCATGCTCAGCGGCTACCGGAAGAAAGTCGAAGCCAGCTGGATCAAAGATGAGCTTTGGAAGGTTCGCAACTTTCATCAGGGATTCGAGCGCGGATTCTTCGCCGGCTTGTTTCACGCCGGTATCCAGCAGTTCACCGGAGGCCGCGGCTTGCGCGACCGGTACCCCGGGACCGCGGGCTATCAACACATGAAGAAGCTTGCCGACTTGCCCGCCGATGGCGGCGCTGAAGCCCATCTGCTCGGCCCCGCGAAGGGCGACGGCAAGCTCACCTTCGACAAGCTCACCGACCTGTATCACTCGGGCACCAAGCATGAAGAAGATCAGCCGGCGCATCTGGTCATCGACGACACCAACATCTGCAACGCGCGCTGCGTGAAAGAATACGGCAGCCCTTGCCAGAATTTCTGTCCCGCCAACGTTTACGAAATGGTCGACGACGCCGAGCAACCCAACGGCAAGCGCATCAGCTTGAACCCCTCGAACTGCGTACATTGCAAAACTTGCGACATCGCCGACCCGTATCAGATCATCACCTGGGTTCCGCCGGAAGGCGGCGGCGGGCCCAATTATGACGGGATGTGATTAAGAAAAAGATGATGCTGATACGATCCCGAAACGCCGTGCTGTTCCTGCTCGTCGCGATCTTTTGTTTCTCGGCCGGAGCCCAGCAACCCTCCATCCCGCCCACAGGCTTTCCCGGTCTGGATCAATACCGTGCGTCGCGCATCTCGATTTTCACCGATGATTTTGGCCAACTCGCCCGCTATCGCGAAGCCAATGCCAGCTGGAAGCCGCCCGCAGTGGGCGAGAACCGCGTGGTGTTCTTCGGCGATTCCATTACCGACCTGTGGAAGCTGGAGGAATATTTCCCCGGCAAGCCCTACATAAACCGCGGCATCGGCGGACAAACCACACCGCAATGCTGGTGCGCTTCCGTCAGGACGCCATCGATCTGCAACCGAAGGTGATTGTGATCCTGGCGGGCACCAATGACATCGCTGGCAATACCGGGCCCATACGACTGGAAGACATCGAAGCCAATTACGCTTCCATGGCGGAGTTGGCGCGTGCACATCAAACCCACCTCGTGTTTTCGTCCGTTCTGCCAGTGCACAATTACACCCCGCAGTCGCAGGATTTATTTGCCCAGCGTTCGCCGGAGAAAATCCTGGAACTGAATCGCTGGCTGAAAGCCTATTGCGAAGCGAATGGCCTCGTGTATCTCGATTACTTCAGCGCCATGGTGGACGACAAGGGCTTGCTGAAGCGAGACCTCGCCGACGATGGCCTGCACCCCAACGCGGCCGGATACCGGTTAATGGCGCCGCGAGCCCAGGCTGCGATTGACAAAGCGGCGGCGCAGTCTGCCAAACCTTAGTTGTGCCTTTGATTGCCCGTCTGCATCTATAATTGAAGACAAGTTTCCGACCGCTGCAGCCTTTGGGCATACCCTGGCTGGAGCGGCGAGGGTAAAGAGTTCGCGGCAGAGATTGCAAGCGCTCTTTCCCAAGGGTGCAGGTGGAAACGCTTGCGCCTCCCGTGCTTCTCGTGAAGCCATTGGAAAGGAAGCGCCTGCCGGGAATCCCGCCTGCGTCGATTCTTTCCAGAAACAGGCGTTAGTCGATAGTCGATGGTCGTTTTCAAAAACTTCCGCCGACAAACCGACCAACGGCCATCGGCCAGCGACCATGATTCTCTCCGACAAATTCGGCCGCCCCATCACCGATCTCCGGATCTCGATTACGGATCGCTGCAACTACAAGTGTGTCTACTGTCGTACGGGCAACGAAGGCGCTTTGTACGGCGATCTGCCTTTTGCTGACTACTTGCGCATGGCTCGAATATTGGCGGCGCTCGGGATCAAGAAAATCCGCCTCACCGGGGGTGAGCCACTCTTGCGCAATGGCGTGGTGGACTTCGTACGGGAACTGGCGAAGCTGCGCTCCACGGACGGTGAAGAGCTTGATCTCGCGATGACGACCAACGGCCACCTGCTCGCGGAAATGGCGCAACCGTTGAAGGATGCTGGCTTGAATCGCATCACCGTCAGCATGGATGCGGTGGATCCCGATCGTTTCGCACGCATCACCCGCGTGCCCAACGGCTATGACCACGTGCTGGCGGGAATTCGCGCCTCCCGGCGGGCGGGGCTATGGCCGGTCAAGGTCAATTGCGTGCTCATGCGCGGCTTCAATGAAGATCAGATCATCCCCTTTGGCATGTTTGCCCGTGAAGAAGGCGTGATCGTTCGCTTCATCGAATTCATGCCGCTCGAAGAAGACCGAACCTGGTCGCCGGCCACCGTGGTCATGCTCGATGAAATTATCGAGCGCATGGCGGAGTACCGCATGCTGGTCGAGATTCCCCACGCCCGCAGCGAAACCGCGCGACGGTATCGCTTTGGCGACGGCGTTGGCGAAATTGGAATCATCGCTCCTGTTTCGCATCCCTTCTGCAGTCACTGCAGCCGCATCCGCATCACCTCCGACGGAAAAATACGCACCTGCCTGTTTTCGGTGTGGGACCACGACCTGCACGACCGCATGCGCCGCGGCGCTTCAGACGAAGAGTTGATCGAATTTATCCGCGGCGTAGTGCAGAGAAAAGAAGAGCGCCACCACATCGGCGAGGCCGATTTCGTGCCAGCGTCAAGGACAATGGTGCATATCGGCGGTTAGCGGACCGGCCGATCTGATCCCATCTACGCGACGTGCCGCTTTCCCTCAGAGTCTTCTTGGCGTGCGCCTTCGGCGAGTTGCAGGCGGAGGGGGCGCGTGGTTACGACTCCATTCTCGAGCACGACCTCAAGACTCTGGACGCAGCGCGCGCAAAGCCAGAAGTACTCAATCCTGCGGGATGATGAGTGGGTACCGTCCGAGGCGACGATGCTGGTCTCGATCTTGAATATCCTGCCTTCGTGCAGGTAGTGAAAGCGAGACAGACACACCGGGTTCGCGCACTTGGAGAGCATGGGGGAACCTCCTGATCAAAGTCGCGGGCTGCTCTCCAAACAGCCGTCACAGTCGATTATAAAACTCCAGAAGAGAAACTTAAACATTAACCGAGACACGACGACGATCTGTTTCTTAAAAACCTCATCCTGTTCTTAAAGACGTCATCCCGAGTCCCGCGTTTTTCAGCGGGGCGAGGGATCTCGCGCGGACTATTTCATCCTGACCAGTTGCAGAAATGTCCGCCGCTCATTCTCTGCGTCCTCTGCGGAACGTCTCGGTGACCTCTGCGATTAAAGCCTTTGTTCCACTCGCTCAACCCACGAGGGCATTTTTCCAATTCAATTTCGCGATTAGTCTTTACTTAGTTACCTCAACTGGATATTCTGTATCAGTACAAATTAGCTCTTTGACAATCCTGCTGCTCCACCCGTTGCAAGCCGCTGTCCCTCGAAGGCGACTGCTAACTCCTTATTCCGGAATATTTTACGCATAAGTCCTTATTCCTCAAAGATTTTGGTGGTAGTCTGCCCCTAACCCCATGATTCCAAAAGATCGGGGGGGAGGGGGGGTACCGTTGATAAAATTCCCGCAATGGGAATCACGACTCTGGTCCAAGCTCTAGGAGAAACGTCGAACACGTTTTCCAGCAGCAACGTCTAAGTCAACGGAGCCTCTGCGTATGAGAAGAATTGCCTTCAGCCATGTACTTCTGCTGAGCCTGCTCACGGTCGCGCACCCGGCTCGTGCTCAGGCCCAAGCCGATCCGAACGCCAAGTCCGCTCAGTATTTCTTCGTACTGCTGAATCGTCCTGCCAACGCTCCGCAACTCGGCAAGGAAGCTGGCGAAAAGCTGCAAGAAGAACACATGGCCAACATCCGAAAGATGGCTGCTGAACACAAACTCGTGATCGCCGGGCCATTCATGGAGGACACAGCGCTGCGTGGCATCTTCGTGTTCCAGGCCGACTCGGCGGCGCAGGCGCAGGATTGGGCGAATAGCGATCCGGCCGTCAAAGCAGGCCGTCTAGCACCCGAGGTACACGGGCCGTGGCTTATTGATGCCAGCGCGATTCACCCACCATCCACTCCTGAGGGAATGGAGCAGTACACGCTCGTGCTGACGAAGAAAGGTGAAAAATGGAAATCGGACGCGCCTGCGTTTAACTTCGTGGTGAAAGAATATCCTGCTTTCGCGAAAGAGATGGAGGCGCAAGGATATTTGGCCGTCGCTGGATTGTTCCCGCTGAATGTTCCGGGCGAGCTGCGTGCAGTTGCTATCTTCCGCGTTGGACCGGAGCAGACTGCGAAGTTGTTGAAAGATGACCCCGATGTCAAAGCAGGTTTGCTCAAGCCTGAAATCCATCCCTGGGCCACCGGCAAAGGCGTGCTCGCTCCGGGACAGCCGATGCAATAGCGTCCGCGGACGCTCGTTCGTCGGCCCACGATGAAAAGGTATAATGTTAAAGCACTGATACGACGGGAGGAAGTTTTTATGGATCCGCTTGCCAGCGGTTTCTGGGCGCGCTTGAAAGCCAACCGCCCAGCATACACGCTCACGATTTTGGCCACACTGACGGTCGGCATTCTTATCGGAACGGTCATTTCCAAGGGAGTGAAGGGCCAGGAGAAGAAGGGCTCGGATGCAACCCCGCTGACCGTCCCCTCGCCGCAGCAACTCTCGAACCAGTTCTCGCAAATCTCCAAGCAACTGGAACCGACTGTGGTCAACGTCAACACCGAGTCGACGATCAAGAATCCGCATCGTCGAGGGCACGGCGGTAATCCAGACCAGCCCGATGATCAGGACCCTTTCGGCGATTTCTTTGATAAATTTTTCGGCGGGCAGCAAGGCAACGGCCCTATTCGCGAGCGCTCTCTGGGCTCAGGAGTGATCGTCGACGCTAAAGGCTACATCGTCACCAATCGCCACGTGGTCGAAAAAGCCGACCGCATCCGGGTGAAGCTCATGGACGATCCGCCGGGAACTTTTCATGACGCCAAGGTAATCGGTTCCGACCAGGAAACGGATTTGGCTGTGATCAAGATTGAGTCCGAGAAGCCCCTGCCCGTCGCCAAGCTGGGCAACTCCGACAGCATGGAGGTAGGAGATTGGGTGCTGGCCGTGGGTAGTCCCTTCGGCCTGTCAGAGACGGTCACCGCGGGGATCGTTTCGGCGAAGGGCCGCAACATCGTCCCCAACCGGCAATTCCAGTCATTCATTCAGACTGATGCGGCCATCAATCCCGGCAACTCGGGAGGGCCGCTGGTGAACATGGCCGGTGAAGTGATCGGCATCAACACCGCAATTCTCACCGACACAAACGCCTACGCTGGCGTGGGCTTCGCTATGCCTTCGAACACTGTCGTGAGCGTCTACAACCAACTGATTGCTCCGGAACACCGCGTGGCCCGCGGCTCGATCGGCATCATGTTCAATGCCCAGGAAAATCCGGCAATCTCGCGTGTCTATGGAGCGGGCGCCGGCGGCGTAACCGTGTCGGCGGTAACTGCGGGCAGCCCTGCCGAGCAGGCCGGGCTGAAAGTGGGGGACACGATTGTCTCGGTCGATGGCAAGCCGGTAAAGAATGGCGACGAACTGGTTGCTGATATCGCCAGCCGCAAGCCCGGCACGAAAGTAAGCCTGGGCTTGGTTCGCAACGGCAAGAAACAGGAAGCTACGGTCACCGTCACTGATCGTGCGAAACTGTTTGCCGCTCGCCTCGGTGAAGATGATGATAACGGTGGGGCGGAAGCGCCCAAAGAGAGCAAGTTGGGCTTGACGGTTCGCGCCATTACTTCTGAAATGGCCGATCGCCTGGATATTCCTGCCGGCAAAGGCGTAATTGTGCAGGATATCAAGCCCTCGTCCTTCGCCGACGACGTAGGTCTCACGCGTGGAGATGTCATCCTCGAGATCAATAAACAACCAGTGAATTCCGAGGATGACTTTAACCGGATCTCTTCGTCTCTGAAGAGCGGACAGGATGTGGTGTTCCTGGTACGCCAGCGGGGTTCAGGCCGCCAGGACGGCACCATCTTCCTGGCCGGTACACTTCCGTAACCTGTATACAAACCGTCGAGACTGGCACTGAGAACCCTGATCGGGGATGATTACTCAGTGCCGGACTCTGGTTTGCGAGGATAATGTTTGCGCTTATTTGACCGGGGGATAACAAGGCTTTCGGCGCTCGGCTGCGTCGCGCTAGTTGCGGCGACGCTGTCGAGTGCGCAAGACGCGGACGGCAAGCCCTCTGCCCAGCCGGCGAGCACGCCTGCATCTTCCTCACATGCCTCGACGAGTTCTCATACTACGACCTCCAAGTCCACTCACACGTCGGCGCACTCGACTACGGGCAAGAGCAAGAAGTCGCGAAAGTCTGCCTCCAAGGGGCATACTCATGGACAACAGAAGATTGACTCCAAGCGCACCCTGGAAATCCAGGAAGCCCTGATCCGTGAGCACTACCTGGACGGAAAACCCACGGGCGTGTGGAACGACGCCACGCAACAAGCCATGCAGAAGTATCAGGCGGACAACAACTGGCAATCCAAAACTACCCCTGACGCTCGCGCCCTGATCAAACTGGGATTGGGGCCAGATCACGATCATCTACTGAATCCCGAAAGCGCCATGACCAGCCAGCCTCAGGCGCGTCCTTCGACTCCCGGCACTGCGGCTGAACCCGACAAGCAACAAAGATAGAGTCAAACCTCGCCACGGATTTTCACCGATCAGCACGGATCTGAAGAACAAAAGAGAAAAGGGTTATCTGCGTTGATCCGTGGGAATCCGTGTCGAGGTTTTGACTTAACTCTTCATTACTGGAGCCGGAAAATAGGGTAGCGGTTGCCCACTCACAATCGCTCGCGGATTACCATCGACCAGCGCGCGCGCGACCTCTTCTCCGCAGATTTCCGCAGCTGCGTTGCGCGCTGTGGAAAGCACTGGTGGACGATTTCTGGTGTCATGCGCATCCGTCGCCAGCACGTGGACGGCTTCCCGTTTGAGCAGCCACTGCGCGGTTTGCCACGCCGCCTCGCCCCAGCGTCCCGTGAACGCCGATCCGGTCACCTGGATCACGCAGCCCAGTTCCACCCACTGCAGAATGCGTTGCGGAGTGCGCTGCATGATGGGATTACGTTCCGGATGCGTAATGATCGGGGTCAAGCCCTTCTCCAGCAGCTTGCTGAAGTGCTCTTCGATCTGAACCGGAACACTGTAATTGCTCAGTTCGACCAACAGGTACCGCGTATTTTCGATGGTATAGCGATTGGGAAACACCATCACATCCTGCAGATTTTCATACGAGAGATGGAAGTCGCAACCCAGGCTGAGGCTGGGAGCCTGACCAATGCGTTGCCGGAGATAGTCGAGCAGCCGCGCCAGGAAGTCGCGGTCGTAATGATAGCGGTCGTTGGCGTGCGGCGTGGCGACAATCTGTTCGATGCCATCCGCAACCGCTATGCGGCACATCTCCTCCGCCACGTCCCAGGATTTGGGGCCGTCGTCCACCTCGGCGAGGATGTGGCAGTGGATGTCGATCACGCTGGATTACTGACTTTAATGCGATTTAAGCAGATTTTGCGACAAAGACCAAGCTGGTTGCGAGCCCATCAGTTTGAGGCCAGGCGGACACTGAGCCCCATGCGGCGCAGCAGGTCGGCAAAACGCGGGTCCGAGCGCAACGGGTCCATCCGCCGGGTGATATTGAGAAACGCCATTTGACTTTCCCGCTGGGCATACGCTTTCTCCAGCCAATGGAATGCAGTGTCCGGGTCGCCGATGCCGGCAAAAACGGTCGCCATATCGAAAGCAGATACGTAGTGGTGTTTAGATGCCTCCTGCAGACGGGCTATCACTTTACGGGCTGCGGCTTGATCGCCCAGATGTCCGTACGCAGAACCCAGCGACGCTAATGCAATGGGGTTGCTCTGGGAGATGGCAACTGCCTGCTGGTACTCGCTGATAGCTTGCGACCAGTTTCCCTGATCTTCGTACGTGGCTCCTAGAGCAATGTGCGCGGGCACGAAGTTGGGGTCCATTTCCAGAGTTCGACGGCTCAGGTCGATGGCCTGAGAATATTGACGCAGATCGCGATAACGCCCCGCCAGGGTTGTATTGATCGATAAGGAGAGAGGATCAATCTGCTGCGCTTTTCTGGCCTCTTCCAGCGCCTCCGGAAAACGGCCCATAGCAGCGAGATAGTAGCCGAACCATTGGTGCGCGGTCGCATAGTTCGGGTTCAACTCGATGGCACGCCGGAACTCCTGTTCAGATCGCGTCCAGTCCCAGTCGTAGTAAAACTCGATCAGCCCCAGCTCGGCATGTCCTTCTGCGATCGTCGGATCTAACTCCAACGCCTTACTGGCTGCGACGTGGGCCTTCGCACTTGCCACGCGAGCAGGTAAGACATCCGACCCCAGGATGGAATAGCTACCCGCCATGCCGGCATACGCAGCCGCGAACTTCGGGTCTTGCGAAATCGCTTGCTCGAAATAATCGATGCTCTTCTTCAGCCCGTCCTCGGTCCGTTTATTCCAGAAGTAACGCCCCTTCAGATAAGCTTCGTACGCCGCGGGCTCTACGGGATGCCGATTGAGTGGCCGCGCGTCAGCGGACGGGGAGACGACTTTTCCCTGCACTTCTTCCGCAATGTCACGGGCTGCCGAGCTCTGCAGAACTAATACGTCTTTGAGTTCGTGATCGTAACTTCTCGCCCACAAATGACGATCACTGGCAGAGTCAATCAACTGCACCCGAATCCGTACCCGGTCTCCAACCCGTTGCACCGTTCCTTCAATCAGAGTATCCACGCCAAGTTCACGGCCAATCTCCGGGGCGGTCTTGCTCGCGCCTTTATAGTGTATGGCCGAGGTCCTCGAAATCACGCGCAGGCTGCCGAACTGGGCGAGATCGGTGGTGAGTTCGTCGGTCATCCCATCCGCAAAATAGTCCTCGGCCGAGTCGTTGGAGAGATTCTGCAGCGGGAGGACGGCAATCGAGGGGAGCGGTTTGGGAGCAGACGCTACCGCCACAGACGCATTTTTCGTCGACCGAAACAGCGCGAAGAGTCGAGTTCGCACTCCGGCCACATTGAAAACCAGAGCCGCGGCAGCCAGGACGAGAACCGCTGGCGCAAGAAATAAATGCAGGCGCGGGCGTCCTGCTTCAACCTGGGACACAGGATTTCTTAAGTCTTCCTCTGCTACTGTCGGGACGGCTGCGGTTGGCTTCTTTGCTTTCGGTTCCGCGGTAGCTTCGACCGTAGCGATGAACCGGTATCCCAGTCGCGGGATGGTCTCGATATAGCGCGGCTCAGTGGCGGAATCGCAAAGTGCTTGGCGAAGCTTCTTGATTGACGTATTGAGCCCATGCTCGAAGTCGACGAAGGTATCGGCCGGCCAAAGCTTTTGTTTGATTTCCTCCCGAGTCACGACTTCGCCCGCACGATTGAGCAACAAGTCCAGGATGGCAAAGGGTTGGCCGCGAAGCCTCAAGGGTGTCCCATGCTTGGACAACTCTTGGGCACGGGGCTTCGCCTCAAACGGCCCAAAACGGAAGATCAACGACGGCGTCTCCATGTGGCCAGACCCAGCGTTGGGTGCCGGGAACTTCGAGCGGGGATTGTACCATTGTGTTCTTTGAACACCGCCAACAAATTCTAACTATCTGTATTTTCAATCGCTTGCCGAATCACCCGTAATTCACCTTCAATTCACTGACGGTGCATTGCTTACGCAGTCCAGACCTGACAATGTCTGCCCCAGCAGAAACGAGTAGTCCGTGAGCTTTCCGTCTAGGGAGGGCACGGGCAAAGGCGTGGCCATCTTTGATTTCATTTTCTGGCACCCTAGCCTCGACTTCGACTGCGTTAGGAGTGAGGAGATATCAGTCAGGATTGGCGGTCACTCGATTTTTTCTCGCGCACGCGCATTCGACGGATGTGCCTGAAACGAAATTCGCAACCACGACACTATGCCCACGAAAGCATGAGCGCGTCGCCCAAGGCAGGGCAGGTGTGCCGTCTTTCTGCGAGGACAAAGACGCTTATGCCGACTGATCCTTTCTGGTTCGATTTCGCGCTTTGAGAGAGCAGGGAGGCCTCGGTTGCTATGCGGCGGCGGAGGGTTCGGGGGCCGATGTTGAGGCGTTAAGGGCCTTCGCTCCACCATCCGCCGGGATGGATGCCGATCCGGCGCGCGACGACTGAAACGAAATCGACGCTCGCAACACTATGCACGAAAGCAAGAGCCCTGCCACGAAGCAGGGTTCGATCTTGAGCGTTCGGTCCGCACGCTGGACGTTCATTTAAACAGAAATTGATTTTCGGGAAGACAAACCCTCGGGGGAGAAGGTTTGCCTTCCCGGACGCAATACGGCCCCGGGCGTCAAGTCCCGGGGCCGTCATTCCGAATCGGGGGAAAGTATTTAATCGGTAAGGTTCTGAGGTTAGGGATCAACGCGCGATTCGCGCTCGATCTCGATCAGGTAGCAAATCCAAAAAAGGAGAATCTATGTTCCGCATAAGCGTTGGTGTGTGTGCGTTTTTTGTGCTGGCTTGCTTCGTTTTGCCTATGGCTGCGCAGCAATCGGCGGTTCCTCCCATAACTGGTACCGGCACGCCGAATCACATTACAAAGTGGATCACAACTACGAAACTCGGAAACTCCGGGATCTTTGAAACGACTACCGGGGAGGTTGGGATTGGAACTACAACTCCAGCCGCCAAACTGGACCTCAACGGCACCGGAGACGTCCGCGACACTCTCACCCTGTTTCCCAAATCAACTCATCCGACGTTGTCGATTCACGGAACCGCATTCGCCGTCAGCAGTACCGGCAAAGTGACCTTTGTTTCCGGTCAGACCTTCCCCGGTGCGGGCACGGTGACCAAAGTCAACAGCGGAGCGGGACTGACGGGCGGTCCGATTACGACGACCGGGACGCTCAGCATCGCGACCGGCGGCGTGACTAATGCCATGCTTGCCAACTCGTCAGTGACGGTGAAGGCTGGCACAGGGTTGAGCGGCGGCGGAGCCGTGGCGCTCGGCGGCAGCACCACTCTTAACAACACGGGTGTTCTCAGCGTAACGACTGGGGCCGGAATCACTAACACCGGCGGCCAGAATCCGACCTTGGGCATCGATACCACGATCGTGCCGGAGTTGGCCATCACTAACTTCTTCTCGGCCGGCCAGTTCATCGATCCGGGTTATCTCTATACTCAAAACGGCGATGCCACGGCCGTCTACGCGATCAATGCAAGTACAGTTCCCACCAACCCGGCGCTGTATGTGGAGAATGACGATGTGACCAATGCCGGCGATCTGGCCTTGGATGTGAAGGGTCCCAACTTCGGCGGCGAATGCTCCATCGATGTTAGTGGGAATCTTTTCTGCACTGGCACTCTGGGCGTCGCAGCGAAAGCTCCGGGTAACAAGAAGATCGGTCTCTACACCATGCAATCGTCCGAAGACTGGATCGAAGACTTCGGCTCCGGTGCACTCAGCGGAGGGGTAGCCACCATTCAGTTGGACCAGCGCTATGCCAAGACTATCAGCGGCAAATCCGACTACCACGTATTTCTCACGCCCGCCGGTGACTGTGGCGGTCTGTACATCGCCAACCGGACTGCCACTTCCTTTGAGGTCCGTGAACTCAAGAATGGAAGCTCGAGCGTGGCATTCGATTACAGGATCGTTGCCCATCGCAAGGGAGTCGAATCCTCGCGGTTGCCCGATGTCACTGGGAGGTTCATAAGCAAGCCAGTACGGCCGTCGGTTTCCAGCGCATCAGGCGTCCGAAGGTAGGTTGCGAGATATGTCGGAATTGAAATGAGCCGTGCAAACCTTGAGGTTAGTGACCTGGGCCCGCACGACAAAGATCCAAACCGTCGAGAGGCATGCGGCTGCAACCGTACCACTCGATCAGATCGCGATGATTCGCGAAAAGGAGAAATGATATGTTGACAAATGGAGAGAAGAACAAGCTTCTTTCTAAGTTGGTCGGAGCCATACCAGGCACAGCCGTGCTGGTGGCGCTGACATTCGCCGTTGTATTGGTCGCTCCACGGTCAGTCGCAGAGACGCCATCGTCGTCAAAGGTGGCAAACGCCCATCCGATTGCTCCAAGGTCTTCTGGGAACGCGCGTCTGGTGATGATGGATGACATTCACAAGGCTACGGCGGCCGAGTTAGCCGCACACCCAGAACCCCTGCGCCCGCGCGACGGTCTCACTGACGAGCAATACGAGGCCAAAAAGCGCGCGGCGTTGAAGCGCTGGCCAATCATCCACACCGGCAAGGAAGGTCCGGCCCCGTTGCAGCCTCCCACCCCAGGCTTTGACTTCGCATTTTTTGCGATGGACCAGGCCCAGGGATGTGGTGGTTGCGAGCCTCCCGACATGGCTCTTGCCGTCAGCGAGAACTTTGTCGTGCAGATCGTGAACACCGCGATCGCGGTGTATGACAAGCGCGGAAATCTTCAGTCGGGTTTTCCCAAGAGCATCAACACGTTCTTCGGGCTGCCGTCGAGCACCTACACCACCGATCCGCGGGCGTTCTATGACTGGGCAAACCATCGCTTCGTCTTTGTGATGCTAACGGAGAGCGACCGGTTCAACAGCGACAACGTCGGCAGCCTGCTGATTGCGGCCAGCCAGTCTCACGATCCGCGGTTGGGTTGGTGGCTCTACAGCCCCGCCTTCCAGATCGGCAACACGGGCGAATGCCCCGACTACCCGACCCTGGGCCACGATGCCAACAATTGGGGCAACGGCGTGACCAAGGGCGGAATTTATGTCGGCATCAACCAGTTCGGTGGCAACTCCAATCCCTGTGGCGCCGGTGGGTTCATCTTTAACTATTTGTTCTTCCTGCCCAAAGATGCGATCTACTCCGGCGCCGGTTTCGGCATCGGGGGCTATGAGGCCCTTACGGTGGGCGGAACGTTGGTTGATACCATCGAACCGTATAACGTCACCGATCGAGCGGAACGGCCGAGTTCTGTTCTAGCCATGAACTCCTTCAACATGCTGTTCGGCGATCCCAGCAACGGACTTGAAGTGTGGGCGTTTACCAGTCCGTTCAATGGTCCTAATTTTAGTGCGGTTGACGTCGGCACCGTCAACAACTACTACTTCCCGCCCAGGGCTGACGAAAGCGGTTGCGGCGGCTGTATTGAAACCCTGGACAAACGCATTTCCGGACAGGTGAAGTATCACGCCGGTTCGCTGTGGGGAGCTTTGGAAACAGGTGTGCCCAACGTTGCCGGTGGGCACGTTCTGTGGTTCGAAATTACCCCTCAACTGGACATCAACGCTAACATCACCAGCGCACTCAATCGCCGCGAAGATTGCTTCTTCTGCGGCGGCCAGGGCGCCAATGGCTCCAGCTTCTTCGGAGACTTGCAGCCGAATGCGGACAATGACATAGCCATGATTTACGAGTTCTCTGACGACAACAGCTTCCCCGGTGCAGCTCTGACCGCCCGGCGTGTCAACTTTAGCGGCCTGATGGACGGGGCCGGAGTCTACCTGGCGAGCGGCGCCGGTTTCTACGGCGGTTCCCGCTGGGGAGACTATGAAGCCACGGCACCCGATAACACCATAGCTACCTGCCCGTTGCTGTGGATCGCAGGCGAGGAATCCGAGGCCTCGGGAAACTGGGGCACCTCGATCGGCGCGACCGACTTCTGCAACCCGTTCGTACAATAGTCACTTTTGCAGTTGCACTCAACGGCCCCGGATGCTTTAGAATCCGGGGCCGTTTCTTTTGACTGGAAAACCGAGGAAGTAGTTCAACTCCTGTATCGCTCTTGCATAAACTCGCCGATGGCCGCATACGCTTTCGATAGCGTTTGTTCATCCGGCAGGAAGACAATCCGAAAATGTTGTGTACCCGGCTTTTGCCCGAAGCCGGAGCCGTGCACCACCATTACGTGCTTCTGAACGATGAGCTCCTTCACGAACACATCGTCGCCTTCAGGAATATCGATTCGGGGATAGGCGTAGAACGCGCCCCGCGGCGAGACACAACTTACGCGCGGGGTCGTGTTGCACCATTGCACGGTAAGATCACGGCGGCTGCGCAGCTTCTTGCGGACTTCGATCAAATGCTCCTGCGGTCCCTCGAGCGCCGCCTTGATCGCGTACTGCTCAGGATGATTCGCGCACAAACGCGCCCGCAGCAGCCGCTGAATGCCCTCGTTGTAGTTCTTCACGGTTGCCGAGTCCCCGCTCACGATGCCCCATCCGATGCGCCAGCCGGGGACAAGATAATTCTTGGAGAGTCCTCCAAACGTTACCACCGGTAGGTCGGGCGCGACGGCGGCCATCGAAATATGCTCGTCTGTTTGGTCGAGGATGAGCTTGTCGTAAATCTCGTCGGAAAAAATGAGCAGGCTGTGTTGCCTGGCTACTTCGGCGATCTGCTCCAGCATGGCCCGCGTGCAAATCGAGCCTGTGGGATTGTTGGGATTGATGAGCACGATGCCTCGCGTTCGCGGCGTGATTTTCTTCCGTATGTCGTCGAGTTCCGGCTGCCAACCATCTTCTTCATTCAAGTAGTAGGTGTTGAGCTTTATGCCCAGTTTGGTCAGCAAGGCCGAGTACAGCGGATAATCCGGGCAGGGAGTGAGCAGGTCGTCTCCCGGATTGAGCAACGCAGTCAGGCAGGCATCCACCGTTTCGCTGACCCCATTGGTGACGAAAACGTCCTGCACCGAAGTGATTCCCTTGCGCGCAGCCTCGCCCCGAATCGCATCCAGCGCCGGCTTGATTCCCGGCGAGGGCGCGTAGCCGTTCTTGTTATCGAGCATGGCCCGGTGCACGGCCTCGATCAGGTGAGGAGGAGTGCGGAAGTCGAAAACGTTGGGATCGCCGATGTTCACCGGTATGACTTTGTGGCCCTGCGCAATAATCTCATTAGCGACGGAGGCCAGATCGCGGATGGCATAACGAACGTTGTCGAGGCGAGAGGCGGCAGCGATTTCGCGGGTTTGAGTAATGGGCATGAATAGCTCCAGCCGGGGACGGTCCCGGGGCAACACAAAAAACTTATCGCAGAGTGCGCCGAGAAAGTCCGCAGAGCCCGCAGAGAATGCGTAGTTTGTCTCCGCGCCCTCTGCAGCCCCTCTGAGCGAACTCTGCGATGAAAGTCTTTAGTCCGCGCGATCAATCTGCGCCTTCTGCAAGCGATCGGAATAATCTACGTAAATCGATTTCCACTCGCTGTAGAAGTCTATTGCGCCCAACCCGCCTTCGCGATGGCCATTGCCAGTGGCTTTCACTCCGCCGAAAGGCAGATGCACTTCGGCGCCAATCGTCGGCGCGTTGATGTAGGTGATTCCGGCATCAAGATCGCGCATGGCGGTGAAGGCTCGGTTCACATCCTTGGTGTAGAGCGCGGAAGACAATCCGTATTCGATACCGTTTGCGATTTCGATGGCATCTTCGAGATCGTCGCACGGAATGATCGAGACCACCGGCCCGAAAATTTCCTCCTGCGCGATGCGCATCTTGCGATCGACGTCGACGAACACGGTCGGCTCCATAAAATAACCATTCTGATATTCGCCTTTGTCGAGCCGGTTGCCGCCGCACTTCAGGCGAGCGCCCTCAGCCTTGCCGATGTCCACGTAGCTGAGATCAGTCTTAAGCTGGTTCTCGTTGATCGCCGGGCCCATCTCGACCGTTTCATCCAGACCATTGCCGACCTTCAGGGCTTTCGCGCGTTCCACATAGCGCTCGATGAAATCGCCGTAGATGCCCTTCTGCACAATGATCCGGCTGGTCGCAGTGCAACGTTGGCCAGTAGTTCCGAAGCCGCCCCACAGCCCGCCTTCGATCGCGAGATCGAGGTTGGCGTCGTCGAGCACGATCATGGGATTCTTGCCGCCGAGTTCGAGCGAACAATGCTTGAAGCTCTTGGCAGCCGTCGTGCCCACGATGCGCCCCACGGCGGATGAACCCGTCAGCGATATAGCTCGTACGTCGGCGTGTTCCGTGAGTGGCGTCCCGACCTCGGAGCCGAAACCGGTCACGATGTTCACCACGCCCCGCGGCAGGCCAGCATCGTAAAGCACACGCACCAGATTGAAAGTTGAGAGCGGAGTATCCTGCGCGGGCTTGATCACGCAGGTATTGCCGCACACAAGCGCCGGCAAAAGCTTCCACGACGGAATCGCCATGGGAAAGTTCCATGGAGTAATCATTCCACAAATGCCGATGGGCTGGCGCACGGCCATGGCAAACTTGTTAGGCAACTCCGATGGTGTGGTCGGTCCGAACATGCGTCGGCCTTCGCCAGCCATGTAGTATGCAGTGTCGACAGCCTCCTGCGCGTCGCCCCGGGTTTCTTTCAGGATCTTGCCCATTTCGCGGGTCATGTCGCGGGAGAAATCTTCCTTGCGCTCGAACAGCATCTCCGCGGCGCGGTAGATGATTTCGGCGCGACGCGGAGCCGGAATCAGACGCCACTTGGCGAAGGCTGCCTTCGCGGCTCCGACGGCGGCATCCACGTCCGCCTTGCCCGATCTCTGGAAGATGCCAACCACATCGCGAGTGTCGGCGGGATTGCGGTTTTCAAAAGTCTGTCCGGTCGACGCCTCGACCCATTCGCCATCGATAAAATTCTTGTACACCTTGGTCCGGGTGGCCGTGCCCATGATGGTCGGCCCGGTTAAGAGATCGGTTGCCATAAAGCCTCCTGGGAATACGAACAAAGAGTGCTGGGGAAGAATTAACTATCCCTATGCTACAGGCCGGGGTGAGACGCGGCAAGCGAGGCCCGACTCACCTGAGCTATTTCGAGGCTACCGCTGGCGCGGGGTAATCCGGCAACTTGTCTTTATTGGCATTCGCGCGCTTTACTTCCAGTTCATCGAAGAGGACGGAGGGATTTACGATGCTGTGCGGGATGTTCAGGGGGTGGTTCTCGACGTTGACATCGTTCCCGGCGGCGATCAAGTCGTTGCGCAGGGTGCGAGTATCCAAGTCGCCGAAAGTTGCTCCGCGCACCAGTTCCTCGTGGCCATCTTTGGTCCATACTTTATAGATCAAGCGGGGCACGCGTTGCGGGCCCAGAGTCTCGACGTAGTATCCATAAGGAAGTTCGCGCTGTTGACAGATTTCGATGAGTTTCTTCTTTAACTCCTCGGGTGATGAAGTCTCGGACGAGCGCACGATCATGTTTCCGAGGGTGGGCCCGGGGTTGTTTTGAGGCAGGCGGGCGCGGCCGTGGCCGTTGGACGCGGGGAAATCTCGAATCGGTTCTCGTCCGATCAAATAGTTCACCAGCTTGCCGTTCTCGATCACGGAGACGGACACCGCCTTCACCCCTTCGTCGTCGACGTCGTACTTGCCCATGAGGCTTCGTCCATTCGTCGAGGCGAGCGTCGGATCGTCCACCACCGAGAGAAAATCGGGGAGGACGCGGGATTTGTAGCTGGCGGCGAAAGCTCCTTTGGTGCGGGCGGGCTGGCCTAGTTCGGGTTTGAGACCGAGCACGTTTTCACCCACCAGATCGGAGAAGACCGTCGAAGCCGCGTCGGCGGAGAAGAGCACGGGGCCGCGATACTCTTCGTCGGCGACTGGAGCATCGCGCAATTCCTTCAAGGTCGCGAGCATTCTGGTGGCATCTGCCAGCAGCTTTTCTTCTGACGGAAGTTCCTTGATATCAGTGACAGCATAGCTGTGCGAGCGGTCCAGCCGCATGCCATCGGAGGCCTGCGTGGTTCCCGCGATTCGCAGATCGTAGACGTTCTGGCCACTGCGAACGACCGCGCCTTCCGAACTGACGAAATAGCGGGTGACGGCGGCAAAATTCAGGGCAGAGTCGAAGGCCTCGATCTGAGGATCGGTTTTGTACAGGGCGGATGCGTCTTGCAGCATCTTGAGCCAGGGCTGGGAATCGAAGTCCAGTTTAGCCGCGGGTCCGATCGAGACTACCGGCTCGGCATGGGCAAAATCATCGACGGGTTGATCGACAGAAAACTGCTTCAGTTTTGCTTGCTTCGCAGTCAGAGCCTCGGTTGCCGCTTTGTAGGCGCTGTCGGTGGCGAGCCAGATCTCGTGGCGCAGGGCGACGATATCGTTATCCAGAGGCATAAAGTCCAGCCCGCCCTGGCCTTGGCCGAAAAAGCTGTCCTGCTTATAGTCACCGACGCGGACGACGACACGAAGGAATCGAAAACGCAATCGCACATCCGTGCGCAAGGCTCCAAACGCCGCCTCGGCTGCATGCGTATCCATGTCGGTGACGTGATAGTCGATGTAGTAAGGTGGGGCCATTCCTTCCAGCTTGAGCGCGGATTTCGAGCGCTCGAGTTCGGCTCGCATGGCTTGCAGGACTGGATCGTCATCCGCGGGTGTTTGCGTGTCTTTCGCTTGCACGGAGGTTGAAGCAAATAACAGCGCGATCAGTAACGCCACGACCTTTGCCAACTTTTGCATTCTGGCGGACGGGCTCCATTGCATAGTACTCACGGACGCCCTCCGACTTTCGTCTCGGTCGCGTCGAAGCCTGGCGGCGGGAGAATGGGTGGACGGTTCAGGGAGTGGGCTCGCTTCTGCACTTCGATCTCGGAAAAAAGCATGGCGGGTGCAGCAGCCGACACGGGTACACTGCCCGACTCCGCGCCGCACATGCCATTAAAGACCTCGATTTTCTCTCCCGTGAGCACAATCCGGTTCATGGCCGCCAGAGGAGTTCCCACAATATCCACGCCGCGTACCAGTTCATCCGGGCGGCCGTCGGGATAGACACGCCACACTAGAACTGGCAGTATCTGAAAGGATTGCGGCATCGCCCGCTGGGTTAATGTGAAGCCTCCCTGGATGTCTTCGAAGTACAGTCCGTATGGCTTTCCTTGCTTCTTGATCTCATCGATCAGCTTTTGCCGCAATTCTGAATCCTTGGTTGTGCGCGATGAGGTAACAATCAGATTGCCCTGGCGTCCGGTGACCATCAGGCCCGCCTGCGCGCGTCCATGGCCGTTCGACTTGTCGAAATCCTTGATGGGCATGCGCGACATCAGAAAGCTCTTCAGAATCCCGTCCTTGATGACTTCCACGCGGACAGCGGGCATGCCCTCTTCGTCATACTCATACCAACCGCCGAGGTCCATGCCGTTCAGGGTGCGAGCGGTGGGATCGTCGGTGACGCTGAGGAATTCGGGCAGAACCTGCTGGTTGACCTTCTTGGTGAAGGTCTGTCCCTCTTGCTCACCGCGCTGGCGATGGCCCTCCAGCCGGTGCCCGAGAACCTCGTGGAAAAACACCGCTGCCGCACGCCCTGAGAGTAACGCCGGCCCATCGAATGGCTCGGCGACGGGCGCAGCCCGGAGAGCTTTCAAGTCGGAGGCCATTTTTTCCATGCGCGCGGTGATTTCTGCTTCAGCGGGTAAGTGCGACGGATTCTCGGCTTGGAAGGTTTCGAATCGCATCAATTCCATGCCGTCGTCGGCGCGGGTTTCGGCTTCAATCGCAAGCCGGACCCAGGCACCGGTGCTGACCACGTGACTGCCCTCGGTAGAAACGAAGCGAGACCGCATCCTTTGTGCCGAGAGCACCACATTCGACGCATAAATATAAGGATACTTGCGGAAATACGCGGAGTAGCGTCTAGCAATCTCTTCTAGCTTCTGGGGATCCGGCGCTGGCGACAGATCGTCGTAATCCGCATGGCTTTGCGCCGTCTCCTGGGAAAAGTCCGGGGAAGTGTCCTCTTCCTGGGCATGGACCTGGGTCGTGGTCTTGACGTTCAAGTAGGCTTGCGACGCTTTGCGATATTCCCCGTAGGTGAGTTGCCAAAGAACATGTGCGATGGCGTCACTGTCGTCATCGAGCGGGAGCGATCCGGAGGTGAGTGCAGAGCCGCGATTCTCTTCGTGAGTATTATCCAGCGCGGCAGTTCCCACGCGCACGATCACATCGGCGGATCGCCTGCGGGCGTGGATGGAATTGATCAGGCTGCCCTGGCTCCCGACCACCATCGCCGAATCTTGATCGTAGACGGAATAGCTGATGAAGTAAGGAGCAGGATCGAGTTTCCCCAAATCACCCTGGGCTCGGTGCAGTTCCTGCTGCATAGCGGCGATCAGGATATCGTTCTTTCCCGCGTCACCCGCGGGAGTCCCGTTTAGAGCAGGTTTCAGAAAGATCGCTAAGACACAAAACAGCGCGCTATTTCCAAAGAGCTTCTTCATCTTGAGGTGAGACCGATCGAATCACGGACGCGTTTAAATCACAACTGCACGGGCGGTGAAGCCCGCGCTACATCGACGCCCTGCAAGATGGTATCACCTCGCTCGCAGTGATCTTGATGGCCTACTCCACCTCGAAGTCGACGCTGCGTGGCTTGGCGGTATTGTTCAGGGAGTCCACCGCTCGTAACTCGGCTCGATAGGAGCCTGGGGAAAGCGAACCTACTGGCAGCTTCAGCCCCATGGGAACGACGGCGCTCCCGGGTTGGGTGGTCGCCCGGGACGCGACGTCCACCTTTTTCTCTCCTGTCTTGCGATCGACCACCACCAGCTCAACTCCAACCTGAGGAGGATTCGGTCCAGTCAAGAGCGGTGCATAGATTTCCACGTAGACCGCCGCATTGTCCGTTTTCTTGAACCGATTGGAGTCGGAGGGAACAACTTGAATGCCTTGCACCACCAGCGGTGTCCGGTCGGCGAGCAGTTCCGAATCGAGCCCGGTCGACATATCGGACACTCGTTGTACCGCGTTGCTCAACGCAATCCCGCTCATGCTGAACTGCTTGCCATCATAGGGGTCGATGACCAGGGGCAATTGCAGCTTGCCAAAACTTTCATTTCCCGAGCTGAAGACTACCTTGAGCGTGTACTGGCCGGAGGCAACATCAAACTGGTTCTCATAGTGGAAGGGCTGCTTCTGGAACTCCTCCACTTCCTTCTTACCGTCAAAATCGAGGTCGACGGTGTCGCTGAACCGGGCGGCGATCGTGCCGTCCGGCTTGTAAGCGATGCCGAGCACGTTGACCGAAGAATGCTGCTTTCCCTTCACCTTTTCAAACTTCAGTGCATTCGACGGGATGCCAATGGCCAGATTCACCCGGGCCGTGTTCGGTGAAGTGTAGAAGAACGGAGCTTGCATGGTGCCGGTGACATTTCCCGCCATCTCGCCCGACACACGTGTTTCCATCGTTTTTTCGATCGGGTTTCCTGCAAGCAGGTCCTTGGGCCTTTCGTTGCAGTATCCACTGCGGGCGCGGACGATGGTTCCGCCGCGGTCGACTTTCACTTTCAGCGTGTGACAACTGCCCTCAGGCGACTGCGGAGGCGTATAGCTGAGCACGTAGTATTGCGATTGGTCGTTCGCAATCCTTTGCAGGCCACCGAGCAGGTCATTGGAATTGACGATGACAAACCCGCCCGTCCCCTCAGCCAGCTGATAGAGAATTTGCTGTTTGTCCGAAACGTTCTGAATTTCGGGAACGATCAGCCGGGGTTGTTGGTATTGAGGATTTCCGTACATTTGGCTTGGGCTGATCGTGCCCCCTCCGGTGCGAGAACCGCCACCACTAGTGCCGCCCCCGGTTCCTCCGTGGCCACCACCCGTTCCACCGCCGGTGCCTCCGTGGCCACCACCTCCGCCGCCCCCAGTTCCGCCGCCCGTTCCGCCACCAGTTCCGCCGTGGCCACCTCCGCCTCCGCCCCCTCCACCACCAGTACCGCCGCGCTGTCCGGGATCAAAATAAGCCAGCTTCAAGGGATAGAGCGCGGTCAGATTTCCCGTGTAAGTAAGAGTCGCGGACTTCAATTTGCCGGACCCGGGATGCGATGGAGATCGCAGGCGCGATTGAGGCCCCCCAATGGTCGTGGCAACCAGGCCACGAACGTCCACGGGATAGACGGCGACGTTGTAGCGATTGCACGTCGAAATGACTGCGGTCAGCTCCGACTGAAGTTCCGGTGTAATGGTAAAACCAGAGGTCAACAGCACCAGCGTCTTGCGGCCAGGCACGGTGCCAAGACTTTTTGCCAGGCTTCGCAGAGCCAGCAGTACGCTGCGCGCTCCAAAGTCGGCTTCCGCATTGCCCAAATAAGGCATGCCAAGGGGAGCGGCGCCCATCGGAGGCGTGGCGAGCGGCGTGCCGAGAGATGCAACCTCCACCGGAGGTGCGTTTGGCGAAACTGCCGACGTTTTTAGTCCGGCAACGACCTGCTTCAAACGAGCCGCATCCGCGGTAAAGTTCTGAGCAATTCGTATTGTGCCGCCAAAATCAACCACCGCGATTAAACGGTTGGGAGCAGCGTTGGCGTCGATAAACTTACCCGCCGCTTCCCGGGCTCTCATCTGGTCGCCCGCGTCCATCGTCGAGTTGTCAAACAAGAGAACCAAATATTGCTTCTGCTCTTTCCCCGACGCTGTGCCTTCCTGAAAGGAAAAACTCTTGATTGCCTGTTCCTTGTTGTCTTCCCAGACTCTAAAATCCTTAACGGTCAGGTCGCGGACGTAGTTCCCCTTCTTGTCGGTCACCACCGTGTCCACCGGCACCTCCCGCGTCTCCACGTGGATGGTGGTTGTATCCCCGGCGGAGTTCCCGGCGGCTGGCTGTTGAGCCTGCGCCAAATGCGCAAATAAAGCCAGTTCGCAGATGGCCATGCCGAGCATTCCGATTAAGAGAATCATCCGTCGAGATTGCATATCTACCTCCCTTTTGCGCTCGCGCGCTTGCCGCTTCTACTCTACTTCGAAATAAGCCATGCGCCGATTCGTGTGGTTTCCAATAGAGTCCTCCGCAATTAACTCGGCGCGATAAGAACCAGGGCCGAGCGCATCCACCGGAACCTTAAGTCCCACCCGAACTACTCGACTCTCCGCCTGATTCGTAGGCGTGGTTTTGAAATCCACTCTCTTCTGGCCGCTCTTGCGATCCCAAATGGCAAGCGTAACCCCAACTTTGGGAGGATTGGCACTGTCCAGTAGCGGCGCATAAACTTCCGCGTAGAGAGCCGCACTGTCCGTCTTCTGGAAACGATTGGAGGCGGAGGGCGTGATCCGCATGTCGTGCACGACCAAGGGCGTCCGATCAGCGAGCAATTCTGAGTCGAGAGCTGTGGACAAGGTCGAAACCGGGACTATCTCATTGCTGAGCGCCATGGAACTCATGCTGAATTGTTTGCCATCGTAGGCGTCGATGAAGAGAGGCAGTTGCAACTTGCCAAAACTTTCATTCCCCGAGCTGAATACTACCTTCAGAACGTATTGACCAGACGCCACGGCAAACTGGTTCTCATAGTGCACGGGCCGCTTCTCGAACTCTGCCAAATCCTTCTTGTCTTCAAGATCGAAATTTACCGTGTCGCTGAATCTAGCAGCGATCGTGCCATCCGGCTTGTAGACAATGCCGAGTACATTGGCCGCCGCGTGCTGTTTGCCCTTGACCTTCTCGAACTTCAGCGCGCTTGACGGAAGCTCCATCGTCAAATTCACTCGCGCAGTATTGGGCGATGTGTAAAAGAAGGGGGCCTGTATATCGGCCGTAACGTTTCCGGCCATTTCACCGTTCACGCGAGCTTCCAACCCTTTCTCGACGGGATTCCCTGCCAGCATGTCGAGCGGCCTCACGTTGCAATAGCCACTGCGAGCGCGGACCACGGTTCCGGCGCGGTCGACCTTTACCCGCAGCGTGTGACAACTCCCCTCGGTTGATTCGGGAGGCGCATAGCCGAGAACGTAATATTGCGATTGATCCTTGGCAATCTTTTCCAGACCGCCCGCCAGATCATTGGAATTCACAATGACGAACCCACCTGTACCTTCTGCCAACTGATAGAGTATTTGCTGGTTGAGCGAAACGTCAGGAATGGGGGGAACGATCTGCCGGGGCTGATTGTACGGATTAGCTCCGTACATTCGGCTAGGGCTCGTCCCACTCGATCCCCCGCCACGGGTTCCACTGCCAGTTCCACCAGTGTGACTACCCGTCCCGCCAGTTCCACCGGCGTGGCCGCCACCACCGCCGCCCCCTCCGCCACCGTGGCCACCGCCGCCTCCGTGCTGTGCGGGAGAAAAGTAGGCAAGCTTCAGTGGGTATCGTGTAGGCCCAGCTCCGGCATAGGAGAGGGTCGCGGACTTCAATTGTCGAGACCTGACTTGTTCTACTCCCGGACGCGAAGGAGAACGCATGAATGCGCCTTGAGTAATGTCACGAATACCAGCCACCAACCCGCGCACGTCAAGAGGATAGACGGCGACGTTGTACCGGTTGCACACCGAAATCACCGAGGTCAACTCCGACTGACGCTCCGGCGTGACGGGAAAGCCTGAGGTTAACAGCACAAGTGTTTTACGGCCAGGTACAGGGCCCAGGCCTTTGGCCACGTCTTGCAGAGCGATCATTAAGGTGTGCGCCCCGAAGTCGGCTTCGGGATCCCCAAAGAAGGAGGGCGTACCGATCGGCGTTATCGGCGAAGTCAGAGATGCGACTTCCACCGGCGGCGCAGAGTTAGGCGCTACCGACGACGATTTCAGCGAGACCACTGCCTGCTTTAGACGGGCGGCATCGGCGGTAAAATTCTGCGCAATATGCACCGAGCCAACGAAGTCAACCACCGCGATTAAGCGGTTGGGAGCGCTGTTTGCGTCAATGAACCTGGCCGCCTCCTGCCGGGCTCGCATCTGGTCCTGGACGTCCATTGTCGAGTTGTCAAAGAAAAGGACAACGTACCGGGTCGGGGCCTTGGTCGGCGCCGCGGTGTCGTCCTCGAGCGAGAAACTCTTGATCGGCTGTTCCTTGTTATCTTCCCAAACCTTAAAGTTCTTGGCGGTGAGATCGCGGATGTATTTGCCACTCTTGTCGGTTACCACCGTGTCCACCAGCACCAACCGCGTCTCTGCGTGGATGGTCGATGTGCCAGAAGCGCTCGTCTCAGTCGTCGCCTGCTGAGCCTGTGCTAAAGGCAAAAAGAGAACAACAATGGCGATGCACATCGTTCCGGTCAAGAGAGTCACCCGGTGAGATTGCATATGCATTGCACCCCTGCGTGCGAAATCGTCTTTCCGAAATGCGTTCACGGAATTTCGATAGCGCCGTTTTCCGCCGACATCAACTGTCCGTCCGTATCTCTTACCACGAGGCGGACCAGATAGCTCCCCGGCTTGACGTCAAAACTTGTCTTCAGAGTGATTCCCGAACCCAGCTTGTTCAGCGTTTCGTCTTTCCACCGCATAGTGACGTTCTTTTGCGTTCCCTGAATAAAGACGCCGTTTTGATTGAAGAGCGCGGAAACCACCGCCAGTTCATTGGTGTTTCGGCCATCTATTTTCCGGTAGTGAATGCTCTTTACATCCACATGCGCCAGCACCGAGAGCTTGGCCTCGGTATCGCTGGATTTAAAAAACTGGGTATGAAGTTCCACCGGCAGGTCGTGCATTTCTTCCTGGGAGAAGATGGCGTCCTGGATCTCCTGCTTTGCTTCTTCCGCCGGGTCCGCGGCATGTTTTGGAGCATAGTATCCACGGCGGGTTTGCAGCGTCAGCTTTGCGGGGCTTTTCAGCGAGACTTTCAATTTGTGATAGCTGCCGTCCAGTTTCATATTCTGGGGCGAGAACCCTAACGTGTAGAAATATTCAGGGGTGGCTGATATCTGTTTGAATCCCGCATCGAGATCATTGTTGTTATGGAAGAAAGCCCCGCCAGTCGCGTTTGCCAGGTCCGACAAAATGTCGTCCTCGGCCACAGCGCTCTCCGTTTCATACTGAAGTTCCATGGCCGCAGCGAATGGACTTAGAGGGTGTGATTCCCTGCTGATATCGCCCCCCGGAAGGACAACGTAAAGGCCGCGCGCATCCAGAGCGCTAATCATTACGTCGGAGTGCAATGCCCGTTCCACGACATCCATGTAGTCCTGCAGCATGTCGGTCTCGGGAGTAAGAAATCCCGGCGACACAACCACCACGCTGCGCTGACCCGGCATCAGGGACATTCTCCGTACCACATCCTTTAACACCGACAACGCGATACGGCTTTCCTGGCTTCCTATCCCGAGCACTTGCTGAGCCACTGCACGCACTTCCATGGCTGCTGTTTGTAACGCTGCCTGCTGGTTCCCGTTCGGCGACGCAGGTAGAGGCGAACACCCTAGAGCATCCTGAACAGCTGCTTGCTCTGCCTGGATATCATTCTTGTTCTGGATCAGGTCCGCCATGTAGTAACTGATGTCCGGACACTCGGCGATCCCGGTTCCAGCAATGGGCCGCGGCTGAAGCCGAAGCAAGGTGTCGTGCAATTTTGCCCGATCATCCGTAAAGTCGAGCGTGGTTTGCCCGGATGTCGTAAAAATTGCGGCACGATCCGTGGGCAGCAAAGTTGCGATATGGCGCTCGGCGGCGGTTCGCGACCGCACCAGATCGCCAAACTTTATATGAATGTCGTCAAAAACGAAGGCAATATAGTGCTCAGGAATTGAAGGCTGTTTTTCGCCGGCTTTCTCATCCGAAGTTGCTCGTTCCCTGGCAGCCTGACTTCCCGGTTGCTCCACCGAAAAATGAGCGATGGCCTGCGGCTTGCCATTGTCAAGGAGGTTGAAGTCTTCTTTATGAAGATTACCGACCGCGTGGCCCTGGGCGTCACGCACGACGACCCGCACCGTCACCAACTTGACATTGACCTTGAATGTGGTGGCTTCTTCGTGCGAAGCAATCTCTGCCGCGGTCTGATCGGGATGCGACTGCGTGTCGGGTGCAGGCTGCGGTTGCGCGGGTTGCGCAGCTTCCGATTGCGCCCCCGCTGCGATGGAGAAAAGCGAGAGCAACAGCGCGACGACACCGAGAGTCGAGCCAAGCGCGGAGAAGAATCGTTTCGATCCGCAGAGGGGATGGTTCCTTCGCCACCGGCCAGGGTTCGAAACGCTCGTCATGAAACTGCAGAAAACCACGCGCAAAAAGCCACGCATACGTCTCAAAACCTCGCGCCAACGGCGCATTCCGCCGGTCGGGCAGGTGAATGTTAGTCCATTCCCGCCAAAAGTGCCATAGTAAGTCCACGGGCAGTTCAGGCCCGGTTAGGCGCATCAAATACGACAGAGGCCTCCATCAGGCCGCGAAACGCGAAGTGCTATACTCCGCTGCGGAACCATGTCACTGCGGCATAAAAGGAGCCACCAAAAATCGGAATGAACAACACAAAAGTTAAGTGTTTTGCCAGAAGGACTGCCGGCTTCTTTTTTCTCCTCTCCGTTTTTGTCGCCGCCACGGCGACGGCACAGGACGTCCCTCCCAACCTTTTGCAGGCCATGCAGTGGCGGTTGATCGGTCCGCATCGCGGAGGCCGGGTTACTTCAGTCTCGGGAGTGCCCAGCCAGCCCGCAATCTACTACATCGGCACTCCCGGTGGCGGCGTCTGGAAAACGGAAACCGGTGGGCAAGTCTGGATGCCGATATTCGATCAGGAACACGTCGCCTCGATCGGCGCAGTCGCGGTCGCACCCTCCGATCCCAGAATCGTCTACGTCGGAACCGGTGAACAGACGCAGGGCAACGGCGTCTACAAGTCAGCCGATGCCGGCTCAACCTGGACGAATATCGGCCTGCGCGAGACCCACGTCATTACAGGTATCGTAGTGGATCCGCGAAACCCCGACACCGTTCTGGTGGCCGCCGCTGGAGATCATTGGTCCGCGGCCGAGCGCGGAATCTACAAGACCACCGATGGCGGCAAGAACTGGCAGAAAGAGCTGTATAAGGATGTGGAAACGGGCGTCGCAAACATCGAGGCTGATCCCGATAATCCCGCCATTCTCTACGCCGCGCTGTGGACCCGTCCCGACGATCCGTTCAGCACGGATGAGCCGGAGAAAAAGAAAAAGCAGGACGCTGCGATCTACAAATCCACCGATCAGGGTTCTACCTGGAATCCCATCGACGGCAAAGGCCTGCCGGCCGATCCCATGGGCCGCGTCGGCGTGGCCGTTGCCCCGAGCACGCATGGCATGCGAGTTTACGCCATCTGCACTCAGGGACTATTCCGCTCGGAAGATGGTGGCGCAACCTGGCAACGAAGCACGACCGATCCTCGCATTCTGGGAAACGGATACTTCAGCCGCGTCTTTGTCAATCCCAGGAATGCTGACTTCGTTTACGTCGCGCAAACTTCCATGTACCGCTCCACCGACGGAGGCCGCACCTTCGCAGCCTGGGCGGGCGCGCCTAGCGGCGATGATTTTCACGTCCTCTGGATCAACCCCGCGAACACGCAGAACATGATCCTCGGAGTCGACCAGGGTGCGATCGTCAGCGTGGATGGCGGCAATAGCTGGAGTTCCTGGTACAACCAGGCGACCGGCCAGTTTTATCACGTCAGCACTGATCAGCATTTTCCCTATTACGCGTACGCGGCACAGCAGGATAGCGGAACTGCCGCAGTCCCCAGCCGCAGCGATTATGGCGAGATCACCTACCGCGATTGGGCGCCAACCGGAGGATTCGAGTTCTGTTACATCGCGCCCGATCCTCTTAATCCGAACTACGTTTACGCAGGAGGATGGTACGGAACTGTGCTCCGCTACGACAAGACGACCGGGCAGATCGTGCATCTTTTGACGCGTAGTTCGAAGTACCGCACCGCTCAGATGGCCCCGCTTGCGTTTTCGCCTCAGGATCCGCACACGCTCTATGCCGCATCTCAGTACGTTTTGAAGAGCACCGACGGCGGATTCAGTTGGCAGGAAGTCAGCCCCGATCTTACGCAGAAGGCGGAACCAGAAAAAGAGAAGAAGAAACCCGATCCGCGGAGGGCCGTAATTAGCACCATCGCGCTCTCGCCGGTGAAGGCCGGCGTGATCTGGGCAGGTACTGGCAACGGCTTTATTCATGTTACGAGGGATGGCAAGACCTGGCAGAGCGTGACCATTGCAGGATTGCATGAGCGCAGCAGCGTGACCTTGGTGGAAGCATCGCGGCACGATGCGGCCGCCGCGTACGCCGTGGTTAACGGATTTCGAGACCTGCGTCCGCTGATCTACCGCACGCGAGATTACGGACAGAGCTGGCAGCTGATCAACGCCGGCTTGCCCGAGTCCGGAAATGCGCGAGTGGTTCGCGAAGATCCAGCGCGCAGGGGATTGCTCTACGTCGGCACCTGGAACGGCGTTTATTTTTCCTTGGACGACGGTGATCACTGGCAGACTCTGCAACTGAATCTGCCGACAGCTACGGTAACCGATCTCGATGTTCACGGCGACGATCTGGTGGCATCGACGTATGGACGCTCACTGTGGATCCTCGATGACATCACGCCGCTGCGGCAGCTCGACGCGAAGTGGCCGCAGTCGGATGCGTACCTGCTTCGTCCGCGCAACACCGTGCGCGCCCGCTGGGATATGAATCAGGACACTCCGCTGCCACCGGAAACTCCTGCCGGAAGCAATCCGCCCGACGGCGCAACCATTTACTACTTCCTGAGATCCGTGCCCGCGGGCGACATCAAGCTGTCGATCTACGACTCGCAAAATCGTCTGGTGCGGCAGTACACGGATGTGGCTCCCGCATTCGACGAGACGCCAGCCAACGTTCCCGAGTACTGGTTCGCGTCGCCGACTGCGCTGTCCAAAAAAGCCGGGCTCAACCGCTTCACCTGGGATCTTCGCTATCCCGCGATGAAGGCGATGCGCTACAGCTACTACGGCAACACTGTCGACTACATCGAGTACACGCTGGCCGATCACGCCATCCCGGATCAATTTCCCCGCGAGCCGCTGCAAGGTCCGTTCGTCGTGCCGGGCCAGTATTCGGTGGTCTTAACGGCAAACGGCCAAAGCTATCGTCAGCCGTTGACCGTGACCCTTGATCCGCGAGTGCAAGCGTCACAAGCCGATCTGGTGAAGCAACTCGACGCCGAAACTAGCATTGCGGATCAGATGGCAGCCAGCTACAACGGACACGCGCAGGTGCAAGCACTGCGCGACGCGATTGCCGACCGCCTGAAATCCTTGGGCACCGAGGCAACGAACACCGATGCAACGAAAAAAGACGCGGCCGACGCGCTGAAAGCACTGGACGACCAGGCCAAAGACATCGGCGACGGTAAACCTGAAGAACTTGGCCTCGGTCCGCTGAATCGTGAACTCGGGCGCCTGGCTTTCATGATCGAGAGCGGGGACGCGCGTCCCGCGGCTATGCTCGAAGCCGGTGTGGAGCAATATTGTGAGCAACTGGCCAAGCGCCTGACCCAGTGGCGCGACTTGAATCAACAGAAGATTCAGCCGGTCAACGAAGTCCTGCAGAAGTACAACCTTGCACCGCTGCCGGTTGCCGCTAGCATTCCCACCGCTCCGAGGTGCGAGAAATAAGGTTCCCATCAGAGTGCCGAAGCCTGAAGCTGGTTTCGACCTCGACCCTCTCACTCCTTCACTCCGCGGCGCTGGCGGGATGGCGCGAGGTGAAGAAGAGCCTCTCCAATTTGCCTTCGCCGAAGACCCGGCGTAGCTCGGTGAATCCAAAGAAGGGAATCAGCAGGACACCCAGAAGCGCTATCAGGACGAGGATGCCCTCGACAGTACCGCCGCCGACCTCGGTAATGCTCTCGCTGACCGAGCGCCCGCGATACCAACCAACCCCAACTGCTTCAAGAATCTTGAAGCAACCCAGGATGACGGCGAAGGCGGCGGACTTGAAAAGGGTGGGGACGATGAGCGGCGCATCTTTGAAGTTGTCAGCAAAGTTGAACTCCCGGGCCACCAGCATTACTTTGGCGAGAGCCAGCGCGTTGATCAGGGCGAATCCATGCATGGCGTAAGGAATGCCATGCTGGGCTAAAATCACCGACTGGTATATCACGAACAAGCCGAAGATTACCCAGAGATAGAGCGAGATCGCAAAATATTCCTTTATTCCGCGCCAGGCTTTTTGTTTCAGGGTCGGTTTGGAAGCGTCCATATTGTTGTCTCCAGGCAGGCCTGTATTCAGAACAAGATGATACCGCGCACGGGACGGCTTGTGGCTTCTTGCTGTGGCGGGACGGGCGGAGGCGAGTTGCCCGCACCCATGCCAGCTGAAGCGCGGATAAGCAAGAGGTCAGGGGAACTCTCGCTCGACCCCGACTGGCAAAAACACGCAGACGGCAGGGTGCGCGCCGTGGGAGAATGGCACCAACGTAATGTCCCAAGTTGATTACCTGTTTTGCGTCCACAGGCCTTGTGGTACTCTCGAAAGTACCCCATATTCTCTGGAGTTTGGCTAGGTTTCTCTGTGCCCTTGGTGTCTTCAAACAGCAAGCCGGGAATCCACATCGCGTGGAAGACGGTCACCTACCGCAGCGTCGCGCTGCTGGTGCTGGCGGTCCTGCTGATTATTTTCGTGGGCATGCGCTTTGCATTTCCGCAGTTCACCGAGAACAGCATCAAGGCAGCGGACGGGCTTGGCACCAAGTTGCTCGAAGTCGTGGCCGGGGCCGCGGGCAATCCTGCGAAATCAGGCGGCGCGGGTGCGCAGCAGGCACACTTCACCGCGCTCGACGGCACGGTTCGGGTGAAGAAGGCGAACAGCAACAGTTGGGGAACGGCGGACTACAGTATCCCGCTGGAAAAAGGCGATGTCGTGCAGACCAGTTCCGAGGGCATGGCCAAGATCGTCTTCAACGACGGCACGAACTACACGGTGAAACAGGACTCGCTGATTGTGATCGAGGAGAACTCGACCAACGATCAGCAGCAGACCAACGTTGCAGTCGCGGTCAGCACGGGCACGGTGGACCTGGCGACGGCCACGTATGTTCAAGGTTCGAGGTCGCAGGTGATTGTGGCGGGTGCGACGGCGTCCCTGGCGCCCGACAGCGCGGCCATGGTGCACAACGATCCGAAGGGCGATCAGCATGAGATTCTGGTCAAGAAAGGAAGCGGCGACATCACTCGCAATGGCGAGACGGTCCGCTTAGCGGATTGGGAGAAGGTCAGCTTTCAGGCAGCAGAGCCGCATATGGACAAGCTGAAGGAGATCGGTCCTCCGACGCCGATTTCGCCGGCGAACATGATGCCCATGTTCGTGTCGAGCGATCCCAAGCCCATTGAATTCTCCTGGACCCCGATGGCCAATGCTAAAGGATACCGGCTGCGCATTTCGCGGAACCCGTACTTTTCATCGACCATTGTGGACCGCAAAGTGAATACGGCCGACGTGCTGGTTTCGGGCCTTGAACAAGGCGCCTACTACTGGGTGGTGCAGTCCCAGGATGCCGCGGGCAAGGAATCGGTCGAGAGCGAAAAGAACCGTTTTACAATTATTCCGAAGGGTGGCGACACGGCCGCGATCAATCTGGATCTGGATCCGCTGATCCAGCATGGTCACGTGATCGAGTTAACGGGAAAGACTGAGGTGGGGGCCCGGGTGATGGTGAATGGGCGCGAGGTCCCGGTGGTCGGGAGCGATGGCGCCTTCCATTACTTCACGCCTCCGTTGGCGACTGGGGAAAGCACGATCACCATTACGGCGCAGAATGCTAAAGGCGGAGTTAACACTCTGCAGAAGAAAGTAGTGATTCAGTGAGGCCCCTTAAGGACAGTTACTTTGGTTTGCTGAAACCCATGGCAATCCCTCATAGAATTAAGGATAGAGATTAGATTCCACAATACCCGGACAAAAACCGGAAAAAGACCGACTCCATCAGAGAGAAAGTTTTCGCATGTCATCGAACAACGGCTTTCATTCGAGCGCATCACGCTGGCACAATCTCCGGTCGCTGTTCAGTGTTTTTTCGAGCGACCTCGCTATCGACCTGGGCACGGCTAACACGCTGGTCTACGCGCGCGGCAAAGGCATCGTGGTGAACGAGCCTTCCATCGTGGCCATCAACAAGAACACTGGCGAAGTCGAAGCCGTGGGCAAGGAAGCCAAGGAGATGCTGGGCCGTACGCCGGGCAACATCGTGGCCATCAAACCCATGAAAGATGGCGTGATCGCCGACTTCAAAGTCACCGAAAAGATGCTGAACTATTTCATCCAGAAGGCGCACAACCGGAAGATGCTGGTGCATCCCCGGATTGTGATTGGGGTGCCTTCGGAAATTACGCAAGTAGAAAAGCGCGCCGTCATGGACTCGGCCTATCGCGCCAAGGCCAGCGAAGTGCATCTGGTGGAGCAAGCCATGGTCGCGGCGATCGGCGCCGGGCTTCCCATCACCGAACCCAGCGGCAACATGGTTGTCGACATCGGCGGCGGCACCACTGACATCGCAGTCATCTCTCTCAGCGGCATCGTTTATTCGCGTTCGGTGCGCATGGCCGGCAATCAGATGGACGAAGCCATCATGAATTATCTGAAGCGGAAATATAACCTGCTGATCGGCGAGCGCACCGCCGAGCAGATCAAGATCGAGATTGGTTCGGCATATCCGCTGGACAAGCCGCTGACCATGGAAATCAAGGGCCGCAACCTGATCGAAGGCGTGCCGAAGACCATCACCGTAGATGACAGCGAAGTGCGGGAAGCCCTGAGCGAATGCGTATCGACCATCATGAATGCCATCCGCGTGGCCCTCGAGCGCACGCCTCCCGAGCTTTCTGCGGACATCAGCGATCGCGGCATTGTGCTCACCGGCGGCGGCGCGCTGCTGAAGAATCTGGATAAGCGTATCCGCGAGGAAACCGGGCTTCCGGTTTCGATCGCCGACGACCCGCTGTGCAGCGTGGTGCTGGGCACCGGCAAGATGCTGAGCGACTTCAAACTCTTGCGCAAGATTTCGATCGAGTAGCGCGATCGCCTGGGTGCAGTTTCGTGTTCCTTTGTGGTTGAAAATCAAAGCAGAAAACCACGAAGGACACGAAGTACACTAGGGGAAGCCCGCCATGGAAAACCTCATCAGCCGCTACCGCAACGTCACTATCCTGGTGATCGTATTGTTTGCCCAGGTATTGGGACTGGCGATGCAGGTCAGGCGCTCTACTCAGGACGAATCCACCCGCCTGATTCGCGTCTGGGCAGTGGACGCCGTCACTCCTCTGGAAAAGGTTATCGTCTGGTTTCAGCAGGGCATCAGCAACCTGTGGCATAACTATTTTTATCTGCGCGGGGTGCGGCAGGAGAATCGCGACCTCAAACTGCAGATTGAGCGGCTCCGCATCGAGCAGGTTCGCCTTAACGAAGACGCGGAGCAGGCTCGGCGCCTGCAGGCGCTCCTCGGCTTCAAGGAACAATTCATCTCGAAGACACTAGCCGCGCAGGTCATCGGATCGAGCGGAAGCGAGCAATCGCGGTCGATTTACATCGACAAAGGCACACACGAAGGAGTCAGGCCGGATATGGCCGTCATCACCGCTGAGGGAGTCGTCGGCAAAGTGCTGCGCGCCTTCAAAACTACTTCGCAGGTGCTGCTGATTAATGACCAGACCAGCGGAGTGGGATCGATTCTGGAGAAATCGCGTTTGCAAGGCGTGCTGCGCGGTACGCCTGTTGGCGAAGTTGTGCTCGAAAAAGTGATGTCCGATGAAACCGTGCAGCCGGGGGAAAAAGTGGTGACCAGTGGAGGCGATCAAATTTTCCCCAAGGGCTTGCCCGTGGGCACGGTCACAAAAGTTTCACCGGGTCCGGAACTTTTTCTTAATATTCGGGTGAAGCCCGCCGCCGACTTAAGCCGTCTTGAAGAAGTGCTGGTGATCACGCAGGAGGAAGAAAAACAACCTTCCTTGGCAGACGGAGCGGCGCCGATACGCGCTGCGGACATTCTGGCACAGCGCCTGCCTTCGGTTCCCGAAAGGCCTCCGGATGATCCCAACAAGCCTCCGCCCCCGACCAGCGGCCTGAAGATTTTGCCCGCGCCGACCACGCAGGCGGCGCCAGGTTCGACGAGTAGCCCCAAGCCGAGCGGCGGGAATGCGTCCAGCCCAAGCCCAAGTCCATCGAGATTGGGCCAGTCAGGGCAAGGCCAGAGCTCGAACACCTCCGTGATCCCGAAGCCGCATGCAGATTCTGCCGGGAGCGCGAGTACTCCAGGAAGTGTTTCTTCCGCTACCAGGCAAACTGGCAACCCACCGGCGGCGAAGCCGGCAACCACGCAGAAGCCTGCTGCGCCAGCCGCGAAAAATCCGGACGTTACCGATGCGGCACCAGACGGCCAGTCCCAGCCAGTCTCTCCGAAGTCTGACGCACCATCAAAGCGGCCGGCGACCGAACCTGCGCCGCCCCAGGAACAACCTCAATAGCGTGCCCATCACCTACACATCGAATGAGCAGGTTGAGGTTTACCGGTTCAGTCTTCCGGCAGCCATTCTGATCCCGCTGGCCGCCGTATTTCTCCAGGCATTCATCCCCTGGCGATTTCATTTCTTTTCCATCTTTGATTTGCCCTTGCTGGTCGTGATTTTCTTTGCCGTCGCGCGCCGGAGCCCGGTCGCAGGACTGCTCACCGGGGCTGCGATCGGTCTGTTGCAGGATTCGCTCACGGGCCATCCCCTGGGCTTGTATGGGATCGCCAAGACGGTCGTGGGATACGGGGCATCGTCACTCGGCGTCAAACTAGACGTAGAGAATGCCGGTTCGCGGTTTCTGGTTGTTCTCTTTTTCTATGTAGTGCACGAGATCGTCTACTTCACGATTGCCCGCGGACTGGTGGGACTGACGCTGCAATGGAGCTGGCCGCGCGAACTGGGCTCGGCGCTGGCCAATGCTCTGCTCGCGGTTGCTCTGTTCGCGCTGCTGGATCGGTTCAAGCAGAGAACGTGAAATATTCGCTCCGCTGCCCGAAGCATCCCGCTGGAGGCTCCCGGCCAACCCTGGTTCTCATACACACATTCTGGTGCAAAGTTCCCACAAAAAACGCTCATTTCCACGCAAAATCCAGAAAACAAAGGATCGGATTTTTCTTAGCTCCTAGATCTATGGTTCTTAAGGTACTTACAGGCAAACTATAGAAAACGTTGTAGTTACAGCTCTGTCTGTCTGCTTGACGGTGCCAGTTGGAAACCCACAGAGATGAAGGCGAGCGGGACTAGGGATTTCGCCTTCTCCCGTTACCACGAAGCACCTGGGAGAAGGCATTGCTGCCGACTACGATGCCGATGGACATCTGGCTGGCATTGAGGTCCTCGACGCCG
>DATHPO010000208.1:0-7567 GCA_035483835.1 Terriglobales bacterium | reverse complement strand
GCGGATCAGGGCCTGCACGAAATCGCCGGTGCGTACGTAGTGAACCAGATCGCTGAAAAAGTGGCTGCCAAAGGGGTAATAACCAAGATCCTGAATTACCGATCCGCCGTAAGCGTACGAGTGCGCTTCCTTCAACTCCTCGGGAGTGGAGTTGGGAAAGCGCTTCAAAAGCAGCGGCTTGATGGCATCGTCCCAAGCAGAATCCACGATGGCTTCGTGCGTAAGCACTGAATACGCATCGCACACGCCTACGGGGCCCAGCAGCAGAACCAAAATCAGCCCCACTGCTTGGACCCGAGTTCTGGTCAAAGTTTTTCGCGCGCGAGATGAAGGCATAAAGAAAGAAATATATATCAACGTGTGCAGGAGCCGAACAGTTTGGCGGGCTGGGAAATCACCTCAAGTCTTAACCAGGCTCGCGTGCCACTGGTTGCCTTCGATGGCATGCCATCCGGAGCCTTAGCGCAGCATGGCGGAGAGGGTCGGATTCGAACCCTACGAGCCTAAGAAATCTCCCTGGATGATGATAAAACCTAACCCCAATCAGGTCAATGGGACGATACTCCCAAAAGCTTCAAAATCTGGTTTTCCCATCAACGATGGGAAATCTGCTAGCCGGATTCAAAGCGATGTCTTAGGAAGACTTAGCGGCATCAAGACCCGTGGATCCTCGGCTTTGTAGACCACGCCCATTCCCCCGACACCGAGCTTTTCCGTGACCCGATAGTGCGAGATCGTTTGCCCGATCATGGGCTTCGATTCGGTCACGCTCGATGATGAACCGGCCTCAAGCCTTTCCCTACTGGTAAAACTGAACAGTTGCGTATCTAGAGCTTGGCTTGGCGAGCGTAATGCCATGAAACAGGGTGAGAGTGGCGTTAGCAACATCGGAAAGCAAGTGTCATAAATGACGCGTTGGCGGGGCCGCTCAAGAACCCGACGACCACCCAATCATCGGCGGAACGTCCGAGGACAAGGTCGTGGTTGGCGGAACAGTCTGTTACTTCTGACAATTGGGATCCGCCTGTATTAGCCGGACAATCTCGCTGCGGCACTTTGGATGTCCCCGTGGCCTTGATGAGGTGACCAAATCTACGATGAAACGAGCGTGCATATTCGTCCTGGCAGTTTTTGCCTTTGCTGCCTACGTGTTTGCCCAAGACAGCGCGCCCATAATCAAATCAGATGTCCTGAGTGCGTTTGTGTGGGGAGACGACTCCCCCTCAGGTGCGATCTCCACAACCATTCAAGATCCACTGACTGGCAATACATTACACGCGTTGAGCTATAACGGAATAGAGGTGAGTTCCCGGATGGGATTCGAGCGCGTCGGCGCCGACGAAGTAGGTATTTTCCTTAACTACACAGCAACTATCGTCAATGGCACAGACTCGACGCTGTCGGTGCGGTACGGTGGAATCAGCGTTGACGGACGCGCGGCATCACCTTTTTGGATTGTGCCCCTGGACAAGAAGCTCAGTAAGAAGGAACGCAAAAGCAAGCCAGACGCGGTGGAGTTTGAAAAAATCCATTGCATCATGAGCGGTTTTCTTTCCAGAGACAATTTCTTTTCGGGAAACGCTTCGTCTCAAGTGTTTACGATCGCCCCCGGATCCGCGCTGACAGTTTCATCGGTAATCCGGGATCCTCGCAATTATCATTCCGTCCTCTGCTCAGTCGAGGGTTGCTACCCAACCGGCACGATGCGCTATTACCTCAACGTTCGAAATCAGGACTACGTCTTTGTGTGGCCCGGCCGATCTGCAGTTTATTGTGGCAAGTAAGAGATTTTCGGCGTTGCTTCTGTTTGTTTCCTGGCGATCGCCGTTCTGGGCCTCCTGGGTAGTTTTGACAGTTCCGCACGGTTTTCAAAGTGTCATAACAAGACCGGTTCGATGGGGTTTGCAATGAATCTTTACATCATGCAGGAATTTCTCGGAGTGCTGGTCGTACTTGCAGCTGCGACGGGAACAATGCTTGTCTTTGGGATTGCATTCATTTTGTTTCAGGAAGGCATACGTCGAGCGGTTCATGGGGCGAAAGCCCGTGTCGCACATTTTAAAGGCTCAAACGCGAGAAATGAGTGGCTCCAACAAGCTCATCGGTCGATCCGCCCTCCGCTGAAAGCGAAGGCTCTCAAGTAAAAACCGCGGATTATTGAAAAAGGACTCAAGGAGAAATTGCGGGAGCCTCGCAGGCCGGAGACCAGTTCAGCGGTTACGGACAAGGCCCGCAAGGCTACGCTAAACGCTACGGCGCATCCTATGGCAACGTTGTTATAGGCACCTTCATGGGAAGCGCCATCGCTCCTGAAACAAGACCCGCCTTTTGACGCCGGTCCAAGCGGCGCTGTCAAATTAGGCGCTCACGATCCAGTAGCGATAACGACTACCCGCAAGCATCGAAACGGCAAATTTGCTGAAGATGAAATACATTCCTGGCCAGGAAGCAGTACGCGGCGGAGCCGGTTATTGCTGCACTGGTTTCCAACCAGCATCCGGATCGAACTCAGTCATTGAGGTGGCTATTTCCGTTGTGCTGGTGCCCAAGTCCTTCTCCAATAGCACGCCATCCTGGTTGATGATGAACGTCATCACACCTGAATTGCGGT
The DNA here is from genome assembly GCA_035483835.1 of Terriglobales bacterium. Classification (GTDB taxonomy): domain Bacteria; phylum Acidobacteriota; class Terriglobia; order Terriglobales; family Acidobacteriaceae; genus JABDBE01. The sequence continues at coordinate 4,956 of DATHPO010000208.1, read as the reverse complement.
ATTCAGCCGGATACGCGACGAAAGCAAATCCGCCGACCATCTTCCCATCGACGATGTAGTCCTTCGCGCCGCCTTGCGCGTGACTTCCTTGCCGGCTCAGCATATGGAAATAGTAGCCATGGAAGGGCATATGCGAGTCCGGCTTTACTCTGTATCCTTCGGTGGTTGCGAACGCCGCTAGCGGCCCGAGCGGGCTTCGGGGCTGGCCTTCTTGTGAGTCCCAGTACAAGCCGTTCTGCTTGCCACTATCGCTTATGAACTTCTGAGCGTATTGCTTGGTGCCTCCGTCATGCTGCGAGAAATATTCGGCCTCAGCGTCGGCCAGAGCTCCGCAAACGTCGATCACCGCCAATTCATTCCGGCCGATGCGGCGGGCCAGAATCTCCTCTCTCCCTGCAGCCACGTCGAAGTACCACTGGCCCACAGCATCCTTCTTCAGCGGGATCGGGAACGCAAAATTGTCTGCTCCGATTAATAGGATTTGGGAGTCGTCAGCCATCTTGCGCCAGCGATGCATCACGTCGTAGGCAGCGGCAAATAGGCTAGCGGTATTCTTGTCCTGCACAGGATCGCCGGAGAGGATTATGTCTTTCGAGGCTGGACCAAACACCGCGAGTATCGCGTTTGGATCGCCAGACTTTGCCGCCGCCAACAGCCCGTTTCCGGCGTCGTCCGGTGAGGCAAACACTTGGTAGGAAGGCTTTGAGGGCTTGTTGCATCCGACGAAGGAAATGAATAACCCCAAAAGAATGAGGCGATTCGTAATAGCGATTCCGCGTGTTGCTCGCGACATACCGATCCTCCAAAACTTGAACTAGAAGCCATTCAGGCACTGGAACTGAACTTGAATACGGCTGCTGCTTTGGCATTAGGTTATCTGCGACCGCCGCCTCCGCCCCAGCCACCGCTTCGGCCCATGCTTGACGAGCCACGAGCGCTGGCAGACCTGGAATTCCAGCCGCCGCCTCCACTGCTCATGGCTGACGACCCTCCGCTCTTTTCCTGCCCGCCCCAGCCGCTGGAACTCGATTTGTTGTAACTGGACGTGTTCGAGCTTCCGCTCTTCTGGTTCCAACCGCTGCCGGTGTTGCTGTAGGTTTTGCCGTCCGCAGCCGCATACTTGTTGCCGTTTGCGGTTTGGCCCACGGCGGCGCTGTTGCCGTTTTTGCCCGTCGCGCCATAAGCCGAGGCACCGCTCGAGCTGTGCATCTGCCCAGTGGTTCCGTTAGCGTTCGTTTGGTGCTGGCTGTCAACGGTGGTGCCGTTTTTCGAAGCGGTGGAGCTGCCCCAGCTGCCGTTGGCATTGGAGCCTTGTTCGGTGGCACCGTACGCGCCGGTGCGCGGGTTATAGGCTTGAGCGGCGCTTTGGCTGCCGTATCCGTTTGAGACCGTGCCACCACGCGCGTAAGTTCCCGTGGACGGGTTGTAGCCGTTGCTATAGTGCGCGGAGCCATTGGGACCATACGCCGAGCCGCTCGAGCCATAGTAGCCGCCGTGCCAGGCGTTATTCCCGTAGTACGTTCCTCCGTGATACACCACTGCAGTGGTACCGTGCCACCCGCAGTTCCAACTGCTATATCCCCAGGCGCAACATCCACCGCTCACCATCGCGCCGACTGCAACGCCAACTCCAAACGCAACCACTGCCGTCGCTGCAACAGGAGGCGCGACGTATGCAGGAGTCACGTAGGGATATCCATAGACCACTGCGGGGTTGTACATGGGAACGTAAACCACCTGTGGGTTCACAGGTTGGATGACGATGACTTGCGGCGATTGCTGCACGACGACAATCTGCGTGCTTGATTTCAGATTGCCGGCAGCCTGCGCTTTTGCGCGTAGCACCTGGATCGCTGACATGGTATCGGCGGTCTGGGTGTGATAGGCCTCTCCTAGCGCGGACGTCCAACTGAGATTTTTCGCCAAATTGTCGAGCACCGAGGGAAATTGCGTGAGCGCCTTCACACTGGGATCCCAAGGTTGCGCATCAACTGCCTGCATTAGAGTACTGCCGGTGAGACTCTGGCTCTGATGAAGCCAATCGTCAGCATAGGCAACCTGGTCTGGAAAGGTCGAAGCTCCTAGAACCTGGGCCACCAAAGCATCCGGATAAAGCGCGATTGGCGCTACCAGTTGTTGCAGCTCGTTCGCAGATAGCGGGGCACCCTGTCCCGAGTATCCCGATTGAGCTCCAGCTTCGAATGGCATAGTGCCAATAAGTAGCAGAACGGATAGCATCGTAGACAAAAGCTGCTTTACGAAGGTCCTGACCATCTTCTTCTCTCCATCCGAGCAGCCTTGCTCGAGAAAGTTGGCGAACTCTTTGCCGGCGGATTGGCCTCTTGCGACAAATGGAAATGCCAGTGCGCTCGACGCGGTCCTATGCTTTCACTGGTGGCTAGCGATTGCCATTGTCAAAAATGACAGGCCAGTACTGGGCTAAGAGCGCGTTGGTCCGATTCGATCCCCCGCTAATTGGCGAGCCGCTCGTACTGCGGACCGATTCGTCTTGTCATTGGTAGTTTTAACAGTTCACCCACTCCACGTATGGTTATTACACTGCTCGAAGCTCCAGTTTCCATACGCGGGGGTTCCCGCGGCAAGAGGCGATCGTACAAGCGAATTCATGAAGAGCTGGATGACTTTCGTAATCGCGCAAGAGCGGACTTGAAAAGCAGGTTTCTGCTGAGGAGAGCGAGATGCTACGCATTGACAAGGTGATTTTGGTGCTGCTGTGGGCGGTATTGACGGCCGGATTCTGTGCGGCACAGACGCAGCAATCCGAACCGGCCGCAAACCTGATCAGCGGAACGGTCGCGGCGATCGGTTATCCCGTTGGCGGAGGCGGTACCAAAGTGAACATGGTGGGAACGCCCGCCGCTTCCGGCGCGAGCGGCGAAGCCAAGGTGGATGCCAAGACCGGCGGTACAGGAGTCACGCTGAAGGTTGCGGGCATGCCGCAACCCACGGTGCTCGGCGCCGAGTTTCTAACCTATGTGTTGTGGACGGTGACGCCAGACGGAACTACCGCAAATCTTGGGGAGATTCCCATCGACAAAAACGGCCAAGGCCGACTGGACGCGACTGCGCAGTCGCAAACCTTTGCTTTGATTGTGACCGCGGAACCATATTACGCGGTACGCGTCCCGAGTGAACTCATCGTGCTGACGAATGAGACGCGCAAAAATACAAAGGGCAAAATCTATCCGGACAACAGTTACAAGTTGATGAAACGCAGTGAATACTCCAAGCTCGGAAATCCGCTGGCGCTGAAACCGGATTTGAAAAAAGTGCCGCTCGATATATACGAGGCGCGAAACGCGGTGGATATCGCGAAGTCGCGAGGGGCCGAGCAATATGCCTCGGAGGTTTTCGCGAAGGCACAGTCCAGCCTGCAGATGGCTGAAAACGCCCTTACTCAGGACGCCGGCAAGAATCAGATGATTTCGACGGCTCGCCAGACGATCCAATTTGCGGAGGACGCCCGAGCCTTGGCAGTTCAACGACAGACAGCGGAACGCATTCAGAAAGAAAAGGAAGAGGCGGCGGCACAGGCGAAAGCAGAAGCCGACGCGCAGGCAACTGCGGAAGCGCAGCGCCAGGCGGAATTAACCGCAGCAAGAGAGGCGCAAATGAAGGCGGAGGCTGCAGCCCAGGCCGCGCAAGCTTCGTTCCAGCAAGCGGCTTTGAAAGCCAAGGAACAAGCGGCCAGGGACGATGCGGCGCGCGCGACAGCGGCGACAGCGGCGTTACGTGCACGACTCTTGCAGCAACTCAACGACGTGTTGCAGACGACAGATACTCCAAGGGGCTTGGTTGTGAACATGGCCGACGTGCTGTTCCAGACGGGAAAGTACGAGTTGAGCAGCGAAGCGCAGCTGAAGCTCGCCAAGCTTTCCGGCATTATTCAAGCGCATCCGGGACTGAATCTGACCATTGAGGGCTACACGGACACGACGGGAACTGCCGACTTCAACATGACACTTTCGCAGCAACGAGCGGACACGGTACGGCAGTTCCTTGCTACGCAGGGAATGTCGCCCGACAGCATCACATCCAAGGGGCTGGGTGAAGCCGACCCAATCGCGGACAACAGCACCGCCGCAGGGCGCAAGCTCAACCGGCGCGTAGAGATCATCGTCAGCGGCGAAGTGATCGGCGTGCAAATGAGCAAGTGAAGCGAAGGCGAAATGCCGCGTGACCGCCTGACACGGCGAGCGCGGCCTTCGGCGGTGTGTCGCCGGCCTGGGGTTCGTGAAACCTATCTCCGAACGATTCGATCGAGTCTGCTTTTTTCAACGCTTCAGCCGCTTCATCTGCGGCCCGATGAAAAATCTATTGTGTATGTTTCAACCATGCCCATGGATCCCCAGGTCGGGCTTTTGCACTGAGTTTGAGAATCTATGAGCTTGCTCAGATCTCTGACGACGAGACCGAACGAGGTGCGCCGTGAGTGAAGCGCTCGATGCGTTGTTTTCCAGCGCCCGCACGCACCGCGCTCGGCTCAACCACCCTGTCTCTGACGACGCACTGCGCAAGCTTTATGATCTGCTCAGAATGGGGCCGACCAACACGGACTGCTGTCCAGGCCGTTTCGTCTTCGTCCGCTCGAAAGAAGCGAAACACCGGCTCGCGCCCGCAATTAATCCGCCAAATATCGACCGGACCATGATTGCACCAGTAACCGTGATCGTCGCGACCGATACGCGATACCACGAGCACCTACCTCAGTTGTGGCCTCACGACGAGGCTCCCCGGTTAAAGATTGTCAACGCGCTGTGTTGGGGAGACGAAGGCATTCCGCAATGGCACGTTGCAGGGCGTCTATTTGATTATCGCGGCCCGTGCCCTGGGATTAGACTGGGGACCGCTGTCGGGCTTCAATAATGCGAAAGTTGACGCAGCGTTCTTTTCTGATGGCCTTTGGAAGTCGAATTTTCTTTGCAATCTCGGATA
>DATHPO010000207.1:0-56073 GCA_035483835.1 Terriglobales bacterium | reverse complement strand
TTTCAGATCAAGAATGCGGTCGCGGAAAGTCCAAAGCACGTCTTCAATTCTCTTGGGAGGCAGAGTCGCGAGGCTGGCCTGATGGTCGGGAGTCTCAATGATGACTTCGTGCGCCCCGATCCCATTCATCCGGTCGAACATACCCTCGGCCTGGCGGCTCAGGCTGCCCTCGATGCCGAGCGCCGGGAACTTGTTGGGAACCACCCGGACCGTCCACCCGGGACTGTCGCGTTGCGGCGGAGGCCCACCGTTCGGGTTCGGCCGGTAAGCTTGAATCTCTGGTGGCGTCTTGCTCTCGTTCCCGTAGCAGAAGGGACAAAAGCCCCCCTTTAATTTCACTCCGTCGCGGGCAAAATCAGTTGGACGTTTGGCGCGGTCTGTCGAGATAATTACCCACCGTCCTACAATCGGGTCTTTTCTAAGCTCAGGCAAAGACTAAATCCTTTCAATAAAGGCATATGAACCGGGTCGAAGCCAAACTTTTATTTTACGCCACAGGGAAGGCATTCCGAAATAGTTCGATCAACGGTTGGCTGGACCGCCGTTTATAATACACGGTCACGACATCGAAGCGCCACCGGCACGAAGGTGCCACATGACGAAGGTACTCGTCGGCGACCGCCGAAAGTCCACGCTGCTTGTCGCGATCTACCGCTGCTTCGGCGGGCTTCACGTCGTGCGTCGTGCGTGTCTTAACTTCGATAAAACACAACACATCTTTGTCCCAGCCAATCAAGTCGATTTCCCCGCGCCGCCGCGACGAACGAAAATTGCGCGCCACCATTACATACCCCAGGCGCCGCAGATAGAAGTAAGCTGCTTCCTCCCCACGCCGGCCCGTCCGCTGATGCATGGGAATATCCTCGGCCGGAAGCGTCCGCTCCGCCACCCAGTCCAGCGCCCAAACCGCAGCCTGCGTAAACCGCCCCGAAAATCCGGAAAGCGAATACCGCGAAAACATAATTGGACCAATCCAATTATCTTAAGAGCGATAACCGACATTTAGATGTGACCCTCATCACACAAAAGGCCCAACTTTTCCTTGACACCCACAGCCACTCTCCGCTAGATTCCTGCGCACAGTTTCCTGAGGGGGAAAACTGAACCGTCTTCCAGGAGGAGCCCATGGCTCGCTTCACGGTTGGGTTGTCCCTCGTCCTATTGCTCGTCACATCTTTCTCCTTTGCCCAAGGCGATCCAGCGGCGGGCATACAGCCGTTTTCCACAAACAACTTCGGTATAGATCTTGCGAGTAGCAACATAAACCTGTCGATTCCGGCGAGATCGAAAATTGGAAAACTTCCATTTTCAAGCATGTTCGTTGGAAATTACCATGTAGTTCACCTCGCTAATTCCTGGGGTGTCACATCTGGACTTTCAATGTACATTTCTCCGATCGTAAACCTCACCGGAACGATTTCCGGTGCTTGCCCAAGTTATAAGGAAGAGGTAACGATCTCTATCATCGACGGGACTGGAGCCTCGCACGCGGTCCCTGGCGCGTGGATTGGTTTATGTGGTGGCAATCAAAATAACGGAACATGGGTCACCTCAGATGGATCGGGCTACACGCTCGTTGTCACGAACGGAATTCCGACTGTGTATGACAGGAACGGTGTGCAGAACGTCATGAGCGGCAACCTCAATGTCGGATACACCACAGCTTGGAAAGCCATCGACCCAGATGGTGCCATTATTAGCCTCAATACAACCACCGGAAATTGGACCGACTCGCTCAATACAACAGCCTTGACCCAAACCTACAATGGCAGCAATGCGTTTATCTACTCATACTTGGATGCTAGCGGGAACCCCCAGGGCTACACGATGACGTATGCTGCTACTAAATACAACTTCGCTACGAACTTCGGCTGTACGGGATGGGCTGAATACAGTGCAAGCTACGCCCCGGTGGTCAGCGTGACGACACCCACAGGAGGCGTGTATAGCTTTTCGTACGAGACTACTCCCAACAAAAGCGGATACTATACCGGTCGCATTAAGAAAATCACGTACCCATCGGGTGGCTCTGTTTCGTACTCGTATTCTGGAGGCAATAACGGGATCAACTGCACCTCCGGCGTAGTTCCCACCCTCACGGTCACGGTGAATGACAACAACGGTAACAGTGGGACCTGGACCTACGTCAACTCGAACAATAGCATCGTAGTTGGAGATTTTACGGTGACCAAGACCGATCCTGCTGGAAACCAAACGATTTATAGTTTCGTCGGCGAGTACCAGACGCAGGCTGTCTACTATCAAGGAACCAGCACAATCCTGAAGACGGTCACGACTTGCTACAATGGAACCGCGTTTGCCAGCTGCGCGGCTCCCAGCACCCCAACGCTTCCGATCACACAAACAGATGTTTATACGTCCTTGGGGACGTCACCCACCAACCATGTTCAGACCCTATTCGACACTTACGGAAATGTAGGACAGGTCGTCGCTTATGATTTCGACGGAACTACTCTTTACCGACAAGACAACTACTACGGGCAGTCGTATGCGGGAAACTACGTTTGCAACGCGTATCCTTCCGGTACGTATATCCGTAACACGCCTTGCTTTAGTTTTGTGAACGGGGCTTCGGAAGAACAAGTAACCTATAGCAACACGGGGCATGCGACTTCCACGTCCAGATGGGCAAGCGGTTCCAACTGGCTTACTTCCTCCGCCGCGTATGGAACAAACGGAGCCGCGCCGGGGGTTTTGTCGTCCGTGACAGATGCTAATGGAGCCGTGACGAACTTCGGGAACTTTGTTTGTAACGGCGTATTGCCGACCTCGACAACATATCCGCTTACATCAGTGGGTTCCAGTTCGGAAACCTGGGATTGCAATGGTGGCGTTATTACCTCGGTGAAAGATGTCAACGGTAACACCACCTCTTACAGCTATACAGCCAACGGAGCTGACCCGCTATACCGATTGAAATTTATTACGAGGCCAGACGGAGGGAGTAGCAACTTCAGTTACAACACGAGGACGCCTCCATGGAACACAGGTGTCTGGACTCAGACAAACTCGAGCACCGGGTTTCAACACACGGTTTCCTATGACGGATTAGGCAGGCCCATCGCTAACTATGACACCGATCCTAACAATACAACGGGCAATCCGACAGGCCAGAGGAATACGGGAATCACGTACAACAACCTTGGACGGGTCGCCGCAGTGACCAACCCATTCTTCTCTACTTCAGATCCAACCTATGGTTCTACCGCGTATTCATATGATGCTCTGGGCAGGACTACCCTGGTGACTCTACCCTCGATGCTCAAGACTCAATACACCTATACGAATCGGGCGACGAAAGTAGTTCAGTTTCCGTCCCAAAATGCTTTTACCAAAATCTATCAATCTGATGGGTTGGGTCGGCTAGTTGATATTTGCGAGGTAACGAGCGTTACACAAGCTAACGGAACAGCACCATATTCTTGCGGCTTAGACATATCTGCCACCGGGTTTCTTTCCACGCTGACGTATGATGCTTTGAATAACGTCCTTACTATGAACCGGGATGTTAGCGCTCAACAAAGATCCATGAAGTACGACGGCCTTTCTCGTTTGCTGAGTGTCACCACGCCTGAGGCCGGCACGACCACCTATGTATACGACACCGCAACGGCAGGGGACCTGTACACCGAGACCAGACCCATGCCGAACGTCGCCAGCGGTACACCGGAGGTAGTAACTTATGGTTTTGATCCCATGCACCGGTTAACCTCCAAGAGCTATAGTGACGGCAAGACCCCTGGACTAGCCTTGTATTATGACCGTTCCAGCGGTCCAGCCAACTGGCCAAATAATAAAGGCTCCGGTACTGTCTCCTTGCCTAACGGTAGGGGAAGATTAGCCATGATGAACAATGAGTACCCTTCAGACGCTATGTTCGGGTATGACTCAATGGGTCGTGTAAGCGTCTACGCACAGTGCTCCCCAACAGGGTGCGCTAACGGACTTGGCTTCGTAACCAACTACAGCTACGACTACCTTGGCGATGTTCTCGGCGGAAATAACATCCTCAATAACTTCGGCTGGACGAACACCTACAACCAAATTGGTCAACTAACTCAGGTGACCACGTCCTCCGGCAACTTGGTATCGGGCATAACCTACAATGCACTGGGTCAGCCAGTCTCCGACATGCTCGGCAATGGACAACAAGAAAGTTGGAAGTACAGCGTGGATGGTGTGCCCACCAACTATTCTGTTGGAAGCAGCCCAGTCTTTGATTGGAATCTCACTGTAAACACCGGCGTTATCTCCGCCAGCAACGACAACCAATACGCAGGCAACGTCTACACCTATGATGACTTTGGTCGCTTGGCCACCATGAAGGGCGCGAATGGAGCAGGCGGCGGTTGCAGCTATGGCTACGATCAATACGGCAACCGATGGAACCAGACCGTAATCCAAGGTTCCTGCCCAAGTCCGTCGTACAGCTTCTCCAACCAAACGACCCCGAATACGAACCACATAATTGGCGGCGTCACCTATGACGACGCAGGCAACATGACCTACGACGGCTCTTACTATTACACTTATGATGGCAACAACAAGGTGATCGCCGTGGGCACGACCAGTGGTGGAAATAACGTGGCGAGTTACGCGTACAACACTCGGGGGATGCGAGTTTCCACTACTACGACCGGCCCGGTGGAGTGGATGTTCGATTTGGCTGGGAACGCATTGACGGCATCGGTTCCGGGAACAACTCAGTTTTATGAAGCGGAATACTACGTCGGAGGAAGGGACTGGGGCACAGTGGCCACTGGCGGGATCAACTTCCGTTACCCCGACTGGGTGGGCAATGGCCGAGTGTGGCAAGATTCGGCTGGTACCGTGACGCAACAGGCAGCCTATGGAGCCTTTGGAGACGGACTGTTCGCTCCCGGCGGAGGAACCTGCTGTCCTCTCCAAGAGGGTATGTACGATAGCGCTTGGCAGGATTCCGGCAACAATACGTACCACACGCTCAACCGCGAATACTCCCCAACTCAAGGCCGCTGGCTCACACCCGACCCGGCGGGACTGGCGGCGGCAGACCCGGCCAATCCGCAGACCTGGAACCGCTATGCCTATGCGCTCAACAACCCGGTGACTTTCACCGATCCGACCGGGCTGGACGTGCTCACGGGTGAGCCGGATTGGACTGCCTATAATTACTTTTCCGGAGCCTCTTGCGACCCCACGGCCGACGGGACTTGCATCTTTCAGCCAAGGCTTCCATTCTTTACCAGTTCCCCGGGACAAAGTGGATTCTCGTTCGGCTTTGGTTCGTCATTCGATAACAGCTCGCTCCTGTGCGGTGAGTCGGTCGGCTTGCCCTGCGGTCTGCCGATTGACACCAGCATTTGGAATATCTTGGGAATACATCCACCCTGCCAGAGTGACTTCGGTGCACCTTGCGATGGGGGAATACCGGGCGCAATGGGAGCCGTGAATACTAACGACTACTGCGGGATTGGATACCACTGCGATTCTGGTGACATTGCCGAGTCATGCGCGGCGGATGCAGGCTTGGCCGCAATAGGCATCACCGACCTAGATTTCTACACACTTGACCAGATCTGGAACAAACTCCGACAGGTGGGAACGGGGCCGGGAGCGAGGGCGGCGGTCGGAAGCACATTGGGGAGGACGGGACGAGGCTTGACCTACAACGTTGCCGGGAAGATACTCACGCTGTCAGCCGTTTATAGTGCCGGCAAGAATTTCTACCAGACATTCAGTAACTGCTGGTCAAAGAACGCGCCGATCCCGTATTGAAGGAAATGCGTGTGACTAGGAAAGGATGGGCAGTACCGGCCGGCCTAGTTGGGGCTGGCGTCATGGTCGCTTGGCTGGGCAGGCAAATAGGCGTCGCCGCCAGACGGGAAGACCAGATTATCATCAGCGTTGGGATCCTGGGTGTCCTTCTTCTTTCATATCCTAAGCTGTGGGCTCTTCGGAGGTTCTGGGTGCTCGTTGTGGCGTGGTTCGCCGGACACGCCCTTCTTCTTTGGATTCTGTTTGACCTATGGTTTCCTCAAGCCGAGCGAATAGGATTCTGGATGACCGTGATAGCTGCAGCAGAAGTAATCTGCCTACAATACCTTTTGAACCGGTGCCGCATTAGGCTCATCGAGAATCATCGCCGGGAACCCGGGAACAGACAGGACGTCACCTAATCTCTGCATCTCTGCCAGCCGAACTTTCTCGCGGGGGCTCGCTCACATCTCCGGCGGGTGGCCCACTCAAGCCGTCCTTTGGCTTGGGAGAAACCCGGGAAACCCGGGGACAGACGGGACGTTCCCCATTTCCTGAAAACTAGGCAACAAAAGGGAGGCTGTGCTGCAGCGAATCCGCTGCGGGCTTCTTGGGCCGTCCTCCCTTCTGCGGAGCCAACTGCCGCAACGTCGTCTGTTCGAGCGCAGCCACGAATTTGGCGGTACCCAGCGGTCGACCGGTGTGCGTGCATTGGCGTAGCGCGCTGACCTCGGTTGGCGATTCTCCCGCTGCCAGATATTCACCCCACGCTGCCACCGACCACCGCTTTCGCCAGCGCTCCATCGCCAGCATTGGGTCCGCAGCGTCGGGGTTACAGTGTGCCGCGGCGCTCGACCATGGCCACTCCTCCGCCACTGATACCATGGCGGCGCGCACCGGATTCAACTCCACATAGCGCAGTCCTGCCCACAGATGCGAGTCGTCCAGTGGGCAGGAATAGAACCGTCCCTGCCACACGTGCCCGCTGGACGACTGGCGCGTGTTCCAATAAGATGCGTAGCGTCCGTGGGTGTGCTTCAGAGTTTGCGACAAGGCGGCGGTGGTGCCGGGAACAACGATCAAATGCACGTGATTGGACATCAAGCAGTAGCCCAGCAAGGAAAGATGGTAGAGCTCAGAATATTGCCGCAGCAACTCCAGGTAAGCGACGCGATCCGCGTCGTTCGCCAGAATCACTTGCCGGGCATTGCCGCGCTGCGTAACATGATGGGCAACGTCGATGACAACGACGCGAGGCAAGCGAGCCATTCGCAGAAACTATCAGAAATGACCGGGGTGTGGGACTCGGTAGCGCTCGTTTCTGGGTTGCGATGGGCTCCCTTTCCCATATTGGTCGCAGCAAAACAGGGAACGTCCCGTCTGTCCCCAGGTTTCCTAAGGCTTCCATTCTTTACCAGTTCCCCGGGACAAAGTGGATTTTCGTTCGGCTTTGGTTCGTCATTCGATAACAGCTCGCTCCTGTGCGGTGAGTCGGTCGGCTTGCCCTGCGGCCTGCCGATTGACACCAGCATTTGGAATATCCTAGGAATATCGCCCTTACAGATGAACTGCATGCCGATCTGCGGCGCGACTGACACTCCCGGAAGCGCAGGTGTGGGAAACCCGGGGACAGACGGGACGTTCCCCAGTTTCTTGAAAACTAGGCAACAAAAGGGAGGCCGTGCTTGCTGGGAATCAACGTAGGGTGCGGCAGCACTTGGGCACAGACCTTTCCCAGTTTCCTGAAGACTAGGCGACAAAAGGCAGGCGGTGCTGCCGGGAATCAGCGGCGGGCTTCGGCGGGCGTCCTCCCTTGCGCGGCGCGAGCCGCCGCAACGTCGACTATTCGAGCGTGGCCACGAATTCGGGGGCTGCCCCCTTCCGTCCTCGAAGGCACCCCCTGAAGATTCGACCCGTCGCCAGCTCATGGATGCTATCCATGAGCCACACTCTTCTCCACCCTAACCCCAAGACGCAGCACTACTTCCGTTCTATGCATCTACATTACTGTACATACACAATCGCAGCTACAACATGTTCCACGTGGAACACTTCCCAGGTTGTCCTGCCAAAGCGGCGAGGTGTGAAAGATATAAAGATAATGAGGGCGGGTCTAGCTCATGACCCGCCCCACGCAGCCAGCACAGGGAGGAGATTCCTGTCCGGCTGTTTAAACCCCTTGGCTCACAATCGAAATCGATTCTTCGAGCACGTCCATAGCGAGGTCGGCTTCTTCCTTGGTCACGATGAGCGGCGGGGCGATGCGGATTGTGCTTGGGCCGCAGCCCAGGAAGAGAATGCCATGCTCGAAGGCCAGTTGGATGATGCGGTCGCGCTCGGCCGCGCCATACTCTTTGGTCTTCTTATCTTTGACGATCTCGACGCCGATCATCAACCCGCGGCCGCGAACGTCTCCGACGAGTTTGTGTTTCGTGGGCCAAGCCGCCATGCGCTTCAGCATGTGGTTGCCAACTTCGGTCGCATTGTTCAGCAAGCCATCGTGCTCGATCACGTCTAAGGTCGCCATCGCAGCCGCATTGCACACGGGATTGCCGCCAAACGTGGAAGCATGGGAACCGGGAACCCAGTCCATGATTTCGGCTTTGCTGATGGTGATGCCCAGCGGCATGCCCGAAGCGATGCCTTTTGCCGAACAAACAATGTCGGGTTGCACGCCGGTGTGCTGGATGGCCCACCATTTCCCGGTGCGTCCGATACCGCTCTGCACTTCGTCCACCACCAGCAGGATGCCGTGGCGATCGCAGATGCGGCGGAGTTCCTGCATGAAGATGGTGGGTGCGACTACGTATCCTCCTTCGCCTTGCACCGGCTCGACGAAGATTGCGGCCACTTCCTCGGGGGCAAGCGTGGTCTTGAAGAGCTTGTCTTCGATGAAGCGGGCGCAGCCCAGCGCGAAAGCTTCGGCATCCTGCGGCCCACCTTCGCATCCGCGGTATACGTCGGGATAGCGAATGTGAGTTACTCCCGGAACCAACGGGCCGAAGCGCCGCTTCTGCTGCGGTTTGGAAGCGGTCAGCGAAAGCGCTCCCATGGTGCGTCCATGGAACGCGCCGTAGAATGCGATCACGTTTTGCCGTTTGGTGTGATAGCGGGCGAGCTTGAGGGCGCACTCAATGGCTTCGGTTCCTGAGTTGCCGTAGTAGATTTTGTGCGGGCCGGGCATAGGAGCAATCTTCGAGAGACGCTCCGCGAGCGTCACCATGTTTTCGTAATAGAAGTCGGTGCCGGACATGTGGATCAGTTCGGCTGCCTGCTTCTGAATGGCCGCGACCACTTGGGGATGGCAATGGCCGGTCGAAGTGACGGCGATGCCAGCTGAGAAATCGAAGAATTCATTTCCATCCACGTCCGTAACCACGATGCCGCGCCCCTGCTTGGCAACCAGCGGGTACGAGCGGGTATACGACGGCGAAATGTATTTGTTATCCCCTTCAAGCACGCGCTTCGCGTTCGGGCCGGGCAGGGCCGTTTTGATTTTGGGCCCGATAAGAGTTTGGGTTGGCATAGCATCCTCCAAAATGGTCGTTGGTCGTTCGTCTTTGGTCGTGGCTTCGAGGAAGGGTCGCTGAACAAGCGGACTTCAGGCCTGAAGCCAGAATCGGACGAGGAGGATTGGAAAGTTAGTCGCTGCCGAATAGGCTAGGACGCGCCTGCGATGGCAAAACTGCCAGATAACGGCGCGGGCACACCAAAAAATGGAGCCAGCACGCGGGCAGATGCGAATTGGGATTCTGGCGGTCCATGGGGAATCATTCCAAGATTATTATAGCCTGCATTGTGCTGCGGCGTAACCCCCGTTCGGTCGTTGGTCGTTAGTCATGCGTGAATGCCGGCACAGTACGTTCACGGGATTCGGTAGTTCTTAATATCTCGCATCTCGACGCTCATTTCGTGTGTCTGATACTTATCCGTTCAATGACGATTTCATGACTAATGCCCAACGTCAGAGCCGGTTTGCTGTGATCCTTGCCTTCGGGCTGGTGTATTTCTTTTGGGGATCGACTTATCTGGCGATTGATATTGCCGTGGAGCGCATTCCGCCGGCGCTGATGTGTGGAGTGCGCTTTCTAATCGCGGGCGTTTTCATGCTCGCATTTTGCGGAGTGCGCGGAAGAAACATCTGGTACAACCGGCGGCAACTGGGGCAGATGGCTATCGTTGGTGTGCTCCTGCTCATGGGCGGGAACCTCACGCTCTCGTATGCGGAAAAATATGTGGCTTCAGGTTTGGCAGCCTTGATCGTTGCCGTGACGCCGCTTTGGTTCCTGGTGCTGGATACGTTGTTGCTGGGTGATCACCATGTTTCCGTGCGGGGTAAAATTGGCCTGGGCCTGGGCGTCGCCGGGCTTTTCGTCTTGTTGTGGCCCGACTTGACCACCACAACTTCATTCGGGCGAGTGCAGCTGTGGGCTTCAATCAGCCTGCTGGGCGGGTCGTTCAGCTGGGCGTTGGGATCGGTGCTGGCCAAGCGCTGGAAGTCCGCGGATGTCGATCCATTCTCGGCCACCGCCTGGCAGATGGTCGCCGCCGGGCTGGCGAATCTGCTGTTCGCTATTGGTGCGGGAGATTTCTCGCGGGTGGTGTGGACGCCGCGCGGGATCGGAGCAACGCTGTATCTGGTGGTTTGTGGATCGTGGATCGGATACACGGCCTATATTTGGCTGCTGAACCATGTGCCCACCGCGAAGGTTTCCACGTACGCATATGTGAACCCTGTGGTCGCGGTTTTTCTGGGATGGCTGGTGCTGCACGAACGCGTCGACGGCTACATCCTGGCGGGGAGTGCGATTGTGGTTGCCTCGGTGATTCTGGTGACCAGCGCGCAGGTCACGAAGAAGCCGACGGTGGAAGAAATGGCTATGGTGGAGACGACGGGAGATTGAAAGGTTCGGGCTTCAGGAATCAGGGGGGTCTGTTAATGTTTAGGATCTCGATCCGCAAATGCGTCCCAGGCTAAATGCGGACGTCGAGCATTGAAACACTATGATTAATAAACAGCCGATCACGACTACGTTGGTCGGAATGAACGTTGCCGTGTACGTTGTAATGGTTTTGACTGGCGTTTCGCCGGTTAACCCTACGATCCCACAACTGCTGAAGTGGGGAGCGAATGCCGGGCCGCTCTCATTGGGGGCGGAGCCATGGCGCATGCTCGCATCCAACTATGTCCATGCCGGGATCATTCACATTGCGCTGAACATGTGGTGCCTCTGGAGCCTCGGGTTTCTCGCGGAGCGAGTCTTTGATCCTTGGACCTACGTATTGACTTACACGTTCTGCGGCCTCGCGGGCAGTTTGGCCAGCCTGTGGTGGCATCCGATGGCGGTCGGCGTGGGCGCTTCGGGAGCAATCTTTGGATTGGCCGGAGCTTTGATCTCTGCTCTTTATCTTGGGCATTTACCGATTTCCAAGCAGGCGATTCAGGGCACGCTAAAAAGCTTGCTCATATTTGCTGGGTACAATTTGTTCTTCGGCGCGGCGGTCCCGGGAATCGATAACTCGGCTCATATTGGTGGTTTGGTGGCCGGATTAGCGCTTGGGGCAGTCCTGGCAAGGCATCTCGCGCAGCCTCCGGAGATCCGCGATGGATGGCGGCGGGGTGTGTTCGTAGCGGCTACCGTCGTGCTTTTCGGCGCGTTCGCATTTGTGAGGCACACCAGCGGGAACCTGACTTTGCGGTAGGTGTCTCGTTGACGCGAGCGTCTGCTCGTGTCAGGTTGGGGAAAGCCGAGGGTGGGTGCGCCCGCACACGATTATTGCGTTCCTTCTTCGGAGTCGTCGTCGGATACCACTTCCACGGTGTGGCCCCTGACCGCGAAGGTGAACTTTTGGTCGGCTTTCGAAACGAAGCTTACTCGCGTTGGAGCACGCTGCCAGGCCGGCGGCGCGCACTCTAAGGCTTCGTCGTTGGCGGCTTCGCCGAGGGGCTTTTTCAGGATGGGCTTGCGGCGTCCAAGTTGCATCACGATGGCCGAGAGCTTGCGGCCGTCGTCCGAGATTCCACAATAGGCAACGTAGTCGCGATACCAGGTGCCTGAGGACGAGTCCGGATCAAACTCAGGCAGGCTGGCTTGCGAGATATGTCCGGCGATGCGGTTGATGACGAGCCATCCACCGCGCTGCCAGCTCCAGCGTGGGGTTGTGGCGGACTCCTGAGGCAGCGTATCATTCACGCGGACAACGCGCCGGACCACGAATAGCTGCTCGGTTACTTCATGTGGAATGCCGAAGGTAAACTCTTTCAGCCGGCCGTCGACATACACGGCCCTTACCTTCAAGTCATCGGACTGGTTTTGGTCGAGATCAGTGGATGATTTGACGGCGGTCCATTTGCCGAACGTAATGACGTGTGGCTTGGAGGCAGCCAGTACCGTTGCCGCGCTGAGGAAAAAGCCGAGAGTGATACGAAAAAAGAAACGCATGGAGCGAGGCTAGAGAATGTCTGGCTGAAGACGCAAGGTCAGAGCTCACACTGCGTCTCGGGTTTTCCCAAAACGGCAATGTTCAAAAACTGGACAGGTATTTGCCGGAACAACAAGACGGGTCTATCCGTTTATGACAAATCCGTTACAATCAGCGAAGCGATTGCGTGATCGGCAGTTATGAGCCCCCCCCACAAATTCCGGACATCTCCCGCCAGCCATTCCTCGTCTTATAAAGAGATGGGGGAACTTTCGCCGCGTCGGTCCCCACGGGTACTGGTGGTCGATGATAATCCGGATACGATGGTGCTGATGCGCGAACTGCTGAGCACCCGGGGTTATGAGGTGATTGCGGTTCCGGACGCGGCCCGGGCTGAAAATGAGATTCGGCGGGAGCTGCCCGATCTCATCCTTTCCGACGTAGTCATGCCTGGCAAATCGGGTTACGAACTGTGCCGCGAAGTCAAGGATAACCCCGCCACCCGGCTGATTCCGTTTGTTCTGATCACTGGGCTGAGCGACCGCGAGGACAAGCTGCGGGGAATTGAAGCTGGGGCTGACGACTTTCTTAACAAGCCTATTTTTTCGGAAGAATTGTTTGCCCGGGTCAAGTCGTTGCTCAAACTTAAGGAGTTCACCGACGAACTGGAGACGGCGGAATCGGTGCTCTGCACTTTGGGCCTGAGCGTAGAGAGCCGGGACCCCTATACAGAAGGGCACTGTGAACGTTTAGCAGAGAACGCCAGCAACCTGGGGCGGCATCTGGGCCTGAATGAAGAATCGGTTGTGGCGCTGCGGCGAGGCGGCTACCTGCACGACCTGGGTAAAATCGCGGTTCCCGACGACATTCTGAAGAAGGGGACAAACCTTACCGAAGAAGAATGGGCTATCATGAGGCAGCATCCGGTGACTGGGGAGAACATCTGCCGGCCATTGAAGTCGCTGCGGCTGGTCTTGCCTATTATCCGCAATCATCACGAACATTCGGATGGGAGCGGCTATCCGGATGGTTTGCAGAAGGTTAAAATTCCTTTGCTTCCGCGAGTCCTGCAGGTGGTGGATGTATACGACGCGTTGCGCACGGCGCGACCCTACAAACCAGCTCTGAGCCATGAGCAAGCTGCCTTCACGATGCGCCAGGAGGCTCGCGGCGGGCTGTGGGACGAGGAACTGGTGGCAGAGTTCCTGTCGATGCTGGAGAAGCAGCGGCGAGTGGCGTAGCAGCTATCGGCTTTCAGCCGTCAGCTCTCAGCTGTCAGAGATTGGCCCTCTGCCACCTTGTCTTTCGCGGTCCTGCGGTTTGACTCTGAAGCGGTAATCCCCGAGACTGGCGTCTCGTAGCCGAAAGCTGATAGCTCACATTGGAACCCGCAACTTATAGCATTATCCTTCCGGCTTACAACGAAAGCGCCCGCATCGCAGGCACGCTGGATAAAATTCTCGCTCATGCCGCGCAGCGCGGCTGGAGTGTTGAAGTCATCGTGGTGAATGACGGATCGAGTGACGATACGGCAGCGATCGTTCGCGCGTATGCGAGCCAACACCCGGTCTTGCGGCTGCTGGAGAATCCCGGAAATCGCGGCAAAGGATACAGCGTCCGCAACGGAATGGTGCACGCGCGGGGAGACATCCTGCTGTTCAGCGATGCGGACCTGTCTTCGCCGATTGAGGAGGCGGACAAGCTGTTTGCGGCAATCGCGAAGGGTGCAGACATTGCCATCGGCTCGCGGTGGGTGGATCGTCGATTGCAGATTCGGAGGCAACCGCTGCATCGCCGGATCTTTGGGCGAATCTTCAATCTGGCGTTGCGCATAATTCTGGGCTTGCAGTACAAAGACACGCAGTGCGGCTTCAAGGCGTTCACGCGGCGCAGCGCACAGGCGGTTTTTCCTTTGCAGAAGATCGAGCGTTGGGGATTTGATCCGGAACTACTTTACCTGGCCAGAAAGTTCGGGTTCACCGTCAGCGAGGTTCCCGTTGCATGGTCGCATCGCGAGGGAACCCGCATCCATCCATTACGCGATGGCATCCGTATGTTTGGGGAACTGCTCAGGGTGCGCTGGTATGCGCTAAGGGGTAACTATGCCGCTTGTGATGCTGTTTCTCAAGCGCTCTAGGTCGATAAGGCTCCGATCCATACGTCTGTAGGATCACCTGGGAAGTGAGATATGGAACGTCGGGACTTTCTAAAGAACGCGGGGCTAGCCGTTGCAGGCCTGGCTTCGCGCGATTTGTTCGCAGGTGAAAAGAGCCAGATTGGCCAATCAAAGGCTGATTTCACCCTTCGTATCGCTCCCGTATCGTTTGACATCGCTCCCGGCAAAACTATTCGCACTCTCGGTTACAACGGCCAGGTTCCCGGACCGCTTCTGCGGATGAAAGAAGGCGTTCCAGTCACGGTTGATGTCTTCAATGACACTGATCACGAAGAGATTGTCCATTGGCATGGGCAGATGATTTCGAGCGAAGCCGACGGTGCGACGGAGGAAGGTAGTCCGGCAGTGCTTTCACACGGGCACCGACGGTACACCTTCACGCCAAAGCCAACCGGTTCGCGTTGGTACCACAGCCACGCGTTTGCTGGGAAAGACCTAAATCGCAGCCTCTATACCGGCCAGTTTGGCTTCGTCTTCATCGAACCGAAGAATGATCCCGGACACTATGACAGTGAGGTTTTTCTGGCGATGCATCAATGGGAACCTTACTACAGCGCCTCGATGCAGGAATCGGACGAGGGCAGCACGCCTCCGCCGCCGAATAATGGACTCGAAGTTGGTTATCGAGCCTTCTCGTTTAACGACAAGGCTCTCGGTCATGGGGAGCCGATCAAGGTTCGGCAGGGGGATCGCGTACTGTTTCATTTCTTGAACACAAGCGCAACCGAGACAGTGAATGTAGCTTTGCCTTCACACCAGTTCGAAGTTGTGGCGCTCGATGGCAATCCGGTGCCGAAGCCGCAAAAAGTGAAAGTGCTTCAGGTCGGGACAGCGGAACGCGTCGATGCCATCGTGAGTATGGATTCGCCCGGGGTCTGGATTCTGGGGACGACGGACGACGATGATCGCAAGAGTGGCTTTGGTACGGTGGTTGAGTATGCCGATCGAAAAGGAGCTCCGCAGTGGACGAAGCCGGAAAAGACGGCTTGGGACTACACCCTCTTTGGGCAGGAGGCTGGCCGTATCGCCGCGCCTGATGGCCAATTCGATCTGGTCATCAAAAAGATTCCGGGCGGTCACGGGGGCTTCAACCGCTGGACGATCAACGGGAAGTCTTATCCGCATACCGATCCGCTGATGGTTCACGCGGGAAAACGATATCGCATGATCTTTAGGAACGAGAGCGACGACGCACATCCGCTGCATCTGCATCGGCATAGTTTCGAATTGACGAAGGTGTACGGCAAAGTCACGTCCGGCATTTTGAAGGATACGGTGGTCGTGAATGCCAATAAGATCGTCGAGGTGGATTTCACAGCGGATAATCCGGGAAATACGCTGTTTCATTGCCATCAGCAGCTACACATGGACTTCGGATTTATGGTTCTGATGAAGTACGCCTGAGGTGCCAAATCCTTTGCTCAAGACGAACGCTCCGCACGCCACTATTCTCATCCGATTGCTGGTAGGCGCTGTTTTCGTGTCGGAGGGTATTCAAAAGTTTCTCTTTCCTGCGGCTCTCGGCGTGGGACGCTTCGTCAAGATTGGCATCCCGGCTCCGCGGTTCTTCGCGCCCTTTGTTGGGGTTGTTGAAATCGTCTGTGGAACGCTCTTAATCATAGGTTTCATCACGCGACTGGCTGCTATTCCTCTGCTCATCGACATCAGCGTTGCCATAGTCACGACCAAAATTCCTATGCTGGCTCGAGCAGGCTTTTGGAGCACAGTCCATGAAGCGCGGACAGACTATTGCATGCTGCTCGGGTTGGTCTTTCTCCTGTTGGTTGGAAGTGGCCCGTTATCGATTGATGAACGCGCAGGACGTTCCTAGCGGGCATTGGGCCTGGGACGTTTATGCTCGGCCACGCCGACTGCACGGATTCGCCAGCACGCTAGGCGGCTTGAACCGCGGTCTTAGCAACTTTCCCCTGGAATGAGAGCAAGGCGTCGTCCAAAGTAGGGTGTACATCGAAAACGGACAGCAGGTTGGTAAGCTCGAGTAACTGTCGAATCCGGGCATTGACGCCGGCCAGTTTCAGCGAGCATCCACTGGCTCTGATCCACATGTGTACGACTACCAACTCACCGAGACCAGCGCTGTCGATTATTTCCAGGCCGCTAAGTTCGACCACGATCTGCCGTGCCTGAGGCAGGAGTTCGGATATTTTTTGCGAGAATGCCGTGGCCTCGTCGCGATAGGTAAAACGGCCCCTGCAGTGAAGAACTATGACATCATCGATAGCGCGAGTTTCCAGATCTAACTTCAATGTGCACTCCTTATCCGGCCTGACGAAGCGCTCGCGGACTCCCACTTTTTGGTTGTTAGGTTAATGATACCGATTAGACGTTTGTGGGTTGGTTGCGCGACTGTGAAAATCTAGTTAAAAGTTTGAGGCTCCCAGAAGGACACGTTCTTACATCCTCACTTCGGGCAAGAGGCATCTAAGCTAGCTCGTCCAGATCTTGGACTTCCGCAGACTTTTCAGGTCTGCCAATATTTGTGGTCGCGCAGGAAATGGCCTGGGTTCCAGAAATTCACTGCGGTAAACAGGAAGAGCCAGATCACACGCAAGTGTCCCATTTTTTGAAATCGCCGGTTGGTGGTGTAAACGCCTCCGCCAACGATGCCGAACTTGTTTCTCGCCACCTGCTTGCTTAGAAGATAGTCCTCCGCAAAGTGCACTTCCTCGTGAAAGCCATCGAGTTCATCAAAACGCCGCTTATCGAAAAGCATGAACATGCCCGTGCTGAAAGGTTGGTGCAGCCGGGACAGATGCTGGAAGAAGTCGTTGCCGAGATAAATAGCTTTATCGAGCCAGTTGCCCTCACGGCAGATGATGTTCGTCGTAACACAATGGAGATGCTTATTCTGTGCGAGTTCCACGGCCCGCCTGATCAAAGAATTCGAGGTTGGTTCGACATCGGCATCAATGAAGAGGACGTATTGGGTGTCAGCGAGCGCAGCACCCGCATTGCGGCCGACCGACGGTAAGCCTCCAGGAATCACGGTGACTTGCAGCCGATCACGAAATTGCATCACTGCCTCGGGGGTGCCGTCAGTCGAGCCGGCATCAGCTACCAATATTTTCGTATTCGGCATCTCCGGGTAATCCTGATTCGCCAGCGAATTCAGCAAGCGTGGAATCAGTTTCGCCTCGTTCTTCGCTGGAATCACGATGGTCAGGTCGCTCCTGGTATTCATGAATCCGAACTCCCTCTTCGTCGATAGTGATGTAGGTTGGCTTGGAATCAATCCATCCGCCGGCGTTGTAATAGTGCAGTCCATCGCGCTCCTTCTGCATGGCCACGTGGGTGTGTCCGCAGAAAATTCGGTCGACCTTATTCAACCGTGCATGAAACAGCGCTCCCGAGGCCACTTTCGTCGACATCCGCAGCCAGCGCGTGTTCAGGCGATCAAAAAACCGCGCCACCGGCTTGCCCTTGAGATCGAGCTTCTCCAACCGCAGATAGAGCAAAGTCCCAAGATAGTTGAGCCGTAAATTGTTGGCGACGAGGCGGTCGAACTGATGGCCATGGATCGCCAGGTGTCTCATCCCCGCATAGTGCCAGACATACTCCTGGTAGACTCGCACGCCAACCAGGTGCGACATAATGTCGGTCAGGCCCTGGTCGTGGTTTCCTTCCACCCAGATTACCTCTACATTGCGCTTGGGATTGGAAAGTTTACGGATGTAGCCGAGGAATTTCCAGTGTTCCTTGGTGAGGCGACCGAAGTTGAGGTCAGCAAAAATGTCGCCTAGAAGGATCAACCGCCGGAAGCGATTGTCCTTCAGCACCTGGGTGGCGTCGCGGGCACGACTGCACTCCGAGCCCAGATGGACGTCGGAAAGGATCAGCGTATCGTAGACGGGCGGATCCATACCTCATTTCTAGTGCGGGAATGTTACGGGATGATGAAATACAGGTAACAATGCGGTAAACAGTATCTGCTAAGGTAACTATTGTCTGTGATCGCGTGAGGCGATGTCGCGGCGTGATTCGACCGACAGCAGTGCGGCTATTTCTGCACGGGCGGCACGTACTCCTTGGGCGGGGCAGCGCCTTCGCCGAAGAAATATTGCTCCATCTGTTTGACGATGGCCTCCTGGTCCTCCCGGCGAGCCGGATTCAGGCGGTACTCGTTGAGCAACATTTTGCAGAATTCTGTCCAACCCTGCCACGCCTGCTTGGAGACGTTTTCGTAAATCTTCTTTCCAAATTCCGTGTCAAAGGGTGGCTCATCCAACCCTGGAAGTTCTTTGTGCAGCTTGACACAGAGTACCGTGCGCTCAGCCATATTTCTCCTCAAGACTCTATCCGAAAAATTATCTCATACGGAGGGAGTGCAACAGGCTTCAGGCTTCAGGCTTCAGGCTTCAGGTTCACCTTTTCTTGCAACGTAAAGCCAGAAGCCTGGCGCCTTCCTACTGCACGAACACGACTAGAATCCGTCCGTCCGAAGTATAGCCGTCGCCTGTGGCGTTTTTCGCTTGCTGTACGGGATTAGGCGGGAGGTAGTACGACATACTTTTCACCTTGCCACCTTTTTCCAGACTCGCGCCAATATTTTCCCTCTCGCCATCCACGTTAGGATCAATTTTGTGCGTCACGCTCCCGTTGCGCTTGTCCTTGGCGAAACCGATATCATGCGTTCCGGCGCCCACCCATACGGTTTGTCCGTTCCACGTGAATGGCGCCTTCCACAAACGAAAGTGATGCCGGCTTGCGACCATGGCGATGGGTTCAGCCTGTTCGTAACCGAAGTCCTGGGGCCGGTTGAAAAGGTAGAGCGTACTCATCGGCATTGCCAGGTAATCTTTATTTTCATAAGTCGTCATCGCGGCTTCGAGCACGGCCTTCTTGTTGTCGGTATCGGCTACATGGAAGTTGGCTGCGTCAAGTGCGGCCTGCACCTGCTGTTGCGAACCAATGAGAATGAAATTCACCATGTCCCCGAGGTTCTTGAACTGATCATTGACGCGGCGTGGCATACCATCGATGTCCTTACGAAGACTAGAGTCCAGGGGAGCATTAGAAATTTTCAACGCCGGAGTCGCGGCTGAGTTCGCAGAGCCGACGCCTAATTGTCCGGCGAGAAAGATCCCTGCGGCAGTCACCAACTGCTGCTTGAGAACATCTCCACGGCTCGACGCTGCCCCGACTTGGCGATGCACGTTAACTGCGAAGCTTCCCTTGCAGGGTGGCTTGTCCGCGGCGTTGACCCCGAGAAACAGGTGACCGGGAGCATCGGCCTTAACCTCCTTGCTGCTTCCGATCAGAACCGGACTTCCCTGCGCCTGCAGCTTAGCGATCAGAGCGCCTGGAAGCGCGCTCGCTATCGGAAGACCTTGAGCGGAAGCGCCGCTCACGCCCAGAGGATCACATTTCTCTGTTCCACCAGCGGTGATCTCCAGAACATCTCCCGCTTGAAGTTCCACGCCGGTATCAGTCCACGGCTGAGTGGTCGAAACAGTAAAAGAATAATCGTTACCCGCGGTTGGGGTGGTAGAGGGCGCGGTTTGCGCGGAAGCTGGACAGAGAGTGAGGAATCCGACAGCCACAACGTTGAGCGCGCGAATCCAGCGCTTCATACAGCCACCCCCACAATGAATGCGGGCTCCCGGGGACGAGGGCCCGACCGTGCTCATATTATGCATCAGCGGGATGGCAGGTTGCGGCGGCCGGGCCGGGTTTTCTTATCCGCATTTTCCCGTGCCGTGGCATTTTCGGCGAGAGGACGAGCAGTTGCCCGGCTCCGCCAACTTGCCGTCGGGGCCGATGCAAGTCTGGGTGTGGATGCACCAGAACAGGCCTTCATTCGACGGAGGGACGGTCGGATCGGGCTCGGTGAGTATGAATTGCGCCTTCCAGCGCAGGGACGCGCAAAGATCGGGATGTTTGGTGTTGAAACGATCGGACTCTTGAAGAGATGAGCGGCTGATCATGCGGCACCCTCCGACGCGGCTTTCAAGATGGCTCGTTTGACGGCAACTTTCGCGAGTTGAACTTTGTAGGCGTTGTGACTGAGCGGCTTTGCGTTCTGAAGTGCGCCTTCGGCTGCCGCTGCGGCCACCTCCACCGAAATACCGCCGTGGATGCGGGCTGCATTATTGAGCGCCACTTCGCCGTCGCCGGAGCGCCACGGAATGGGCGCGACATAGCCGAGTATCACGCGAGACCCAAATAGCTGCGAGCCCTTCATGGTCAGCCCAACGGCGGCGACGGCAAGCGGCCAGTCAAAGGCCTGCTTCTGTCGAATCTCATAATGTGCGACTTTCATTTCGTGCACCGGAGGCAGGATCACTTCCGCAACAATCTCGTTCGGCTTCAGGTCGTGCTCCCGCTGAGTTTCGGTTTTCGGGATTACGTAGAAGTCCTGAAGGGCGAGATCGCGGGCGCCATGTGCCCCGACCACACGAATCGCAGCTCCGTACGCCATCAGCACCGGAACGATGGATGAGGGACTGACGAACTTCGCGGGGCCGTCGTTACCCAGGATCGCGTGGTAGCGATTCTGGCCTTCAGCGACGAGGTCTTTGCCCGACTCATTCTTCGGCAGCAATCCAAGACCACCGCGAAAATACCAGCAGCGCGGACGTTGGCAGAGGTTGCCGCCAAGTGTAGCCATGTTGCGAATCTGCGGACTGGCAGCGTCGTTGATCGCTTCAGCCAATGCGGGATAGGCCTTAACCACATTGACATTGTCCGCCAGCTCCCCCAGGGTTGTGAGCGCGCCGATGCGAAGTCCCTGCGGCGTAACCGAGACTCCGGTCATTTCCTTGATCTGTTTGATGTTCACGACGCGCTTGGGATGGACCACGTCATCCTTCATCAAAGCCAGAAGGTCGGTTCCTCCTGCAAGGACTTCCGCCTGGCCCCAGGTCGTGCCTAAGAGCCCAACCGCCTGTTCTTTGGTGACCGGACTCGCGTATTCAAACGATCGCATTTATGCACCTGCCTTTTGAGTTTGGCTTAGTGCAGCGAGCACTTTGTCGGGCGTGAGCGGGAAGAACGAAACGCGCACACCGATCGCATTCGCAACTGCATTGGCGATCGCGGCTCCCGGAGAAATCACCGGCGGCTCGCCCAATCCGATCACGCCGCGCTCGTCATAGCCCTTGCCAGTCATCATATGGACCACAAGTTCGGGAATGTCGTTGAGCCCAGCGAGCCGGTAGAATTCCATATTCGGATTCAGCATGCGGCCAGTCGCCTGGTCCATGACTTTCTCTTCAAACAATGCGTAGCTGATGCCCATCACCATTGCGCCGTAACAACTGCTCTCGGCGGTCTTGAGGTCGATGATGAGGCCGCAATCCTGCACCGCTACCATCTTCTTCACTTTTACAATGCCGGTTTCGGTATCTACTTCAACGTCGGCCATTCCTACGCCGCCCACGCCGCTGTTGGTCAGGTCAGGATGATTCTTGCTGGCAACCTGATCGTTGTGTCCGCGCGCTGTAACCGGCATGGCACCAATTTTGGAGCAGGCCTGTTTCCAGTTCAACGAACGGCTGGGATCATTCTTGACTCGCACCGTGCTATCCACGCACTCCAGATCGGCAGGCTGCGCGTTGAGAGCTGGCGCAACTTTAGCGAGGAGCGCTTCTCGTGCGTCCACAGCGGCTCGCCGAGTGGAGGAACTAACTCCGCCTGGCGTGGTCGAACCGCCCGAGCCGCCCGAGGGAGGATAGAGAGTGTCGCCGATGTAGAGATTGATCGCTTCAATGGGGATGCCCAAGGTCTCGGCCGCTACGATTACGATCGTCGTGCGAGTGCCGGTGCCGAGGTCCTGGGTTCCCATTTTTATGTCGACCGAGCCATCCGGATGGATGGTGAGATCGCAATCGCTTTCGTGACCCCGTCCGCCCCAAGTATGAATCGAGAGCCCGAGGCCGCGGGCTATGCCACCTGAAATATTCTGACCCCGAGGACGCCATTTTTCTTTCCAGCCCATCAGATCGGCGGCAATAGCTAGCTCTTCGCGATAAACGTCGCGACGCGGCCCCGTGATCTCAAGGTTCTTCACCCAAAGATCAAGAGGATCCATGTTGAGCTTTGCAGCCAGATCATCGAGTGCGCCCATCGTGATCACGGCTGCCTGCGGATGATTAGGAGCGCGCCACGCGCGGGCGGGGCCGATGTTATTGCGAATTGCGGTGTGCTCCTTGTGCAAGTTCGGAATGCCGAAAACGTACGGGATGGGCGGCGCGCCGCCTCCGCCCGGCCCTCCTGTTCCCCAGGATTGCGACTGCCATCCAGTGAGTGTGCCGTCTTTCTTGGCCGCGACTTTCACGCGAGCATACGCGGAAGGCCGTGCGCCTGCTACTTTCAGTTCCGCGTCGCGCTCCAGCATGATCCGCACCGGTTTTCCGCCCGCCTTCCTCGAAAGCCGCGCTGCGGCCATGTCCCAGCGATCGGCGGCAAACTTGCTGCCAAAGCCGCCGCCAACGTTGTCTTGATGAATTCGAATATTGGCCGCGGAGATCCCCATCGGTTCCGCCATTTGCGCGGCGATGCCGGAAACATTTTGTGTCGAAATGTGAGTGAACAGATGATCTTTGTCGGTCCACTCGGAGACCGAGCCGTGGGGCTCGAGACAACAGTGAGCGATTACCGAAGCACCGTACAGTCCTTCCGAGACAACCTCGGCCTCGGCGAACGCTTTGTCGGGATCTCCGCTGGTTTGTGCCGCAGTTTTTTGATAGGCGGAATGGCCGCCGCCCGATGCCTGGTGGTAGGGAGCGCTGCGGATCGCCGCCAGAACCGCCTCGGACGCGCCCTCGCCCTTCATGTCATTTAAGAAGTCATCGTCGACTTTAAAGCTGACGCCGTGCTCCTGAAGATGTTGAATCAGCTGCGCGTCGGGCATTTGGTTGCTGATGGCATCGTCAAGGTCGTCTTCGCTCATCGGGCCTGCGGCTTCGCCAGCCCCGGCAGGGGGCTCGGCGTCGCTGACCAGGTATGACATGGGTTGATAGCTAACCTTGATCAGGCGCACCGCGTCTTCTGCCGTGGATTCATCGACTGCGGCCACAGCGACGATTTCGTCTCCCGCCCACTGAGCCGTGGTGCCAACTTTCTGAATGATCTCGACCGCTTTTACACCCGGCATTTTTTCCGCCGCGCTGGTGTCGATGCTGATGATCTTCGCCTTCGCGTAAGGCGAGCGCAGAACCTTGCCGAACAGCATGTTCGCGCCGTGATAGTCGTAGGTGTACTTGGCACGGCCGGAAACTTTGACCGGCGAATCCACGCGCGAAATGCGCTTGCCGATCAGAGCGCGATGTTCAGCATCAGGCCAATTGTAGTCTGGCACGGCTCACGCTCCCTTCTGCGCCATCTGCGCAATGGCGAGATGGATTCCATGGTAGGTGCCGCACCGGCAGACATTCCCGCTTAGGCCGTGGCGGATCTCTTCGGGACTCGCATTGGGGTTCTTATCAAGCACAGCCTTGAAGGCGACAACGAATCCTGGCGTGCAGAACCCGCATTGCGAAGCGTCGTTGTCGACGAAGGCCTGCTGGATGGGATTGAGATTTTCGCCCTGCATCAGCGACTCGATCGTAGTGATGGATTTGCCCTGCGCTTCAATTGCCAGAACCGAGCACGCATACACCGGCTTGCTGTCGATCAACACAGTACAGGCGCCGCATTCTGCACGATCGCACACCCGCTTAGCGCCGGTGATGTCGAGCTGATCGCGAAGCGTGTCGAGCAAGGTGACACGGGGTTCAAGTTGGAGGGTGTGTTTCTGGGTGTTTATGGTGAGCTCGACCGGAGTCTTGCCCGGACCGTAAACCTTGACCGGCTCACCCGCAGCTTGCACGACTTTGGTTCCGAGAATCGGCACGGCCGCGGCGGAAATGGTGGAAATCTTCAGGAAGTCGCGGCGGGAAACGCCAGAGTTGTCGTCGACTTTTGCTTTGGGCTCCTTCAGTGGATCGTCTTGCATTCGCAATCTCCGAGCGGTACTCGTGGTTCGAAAGATGAATTAGACAACAAAAGACTGTTTTGGTTAGCCAAGTTAGATGTGCGCTCTGGACTCGCAGTTGGTTTCTTTTCAACCGAGAATTATATAACTGCAACCAGCTACGCCCATCTGGCCTCCATATTGAAAAAAATCCGCCACGAACTGTTCTCATCGAACAGGCTGTCACCAACTGATGACCGCAACTCTCAGGTGCTTGCCGACTCTCAAAGCCAATTTCCTAGGTGGCGGGGGGGTAAGCACGATTCGCGGGTCGTTAGTGACCTCGTTATCAATCCTAACTGAACCTTGCTTTAACTTTCGGGCGGCGTCCGTTGCGGATGCGGCCAGTCCGCACTTAACGAGAAGTCGATCCAACCTTAACAGGGCCCGTGAACTAGCGTCGACTGATCCGCCCACTTCTTCAACTCCAACACTAACTTCCTCCACATCCTCCGGCACTTCGCCCTTTTGGAACTGCTTGGCCCAGTCCTCGCCAGATTTCGTCGCAGCATCGGCTGAGTGAAAATCCGCCACGATGTGGCGGGCGAGCTCTTTCTTCGCCTGCATCGGATGGGACTCTCGCTTCATCTTCTCGATCTCGGTCATCGACACATCTGTTAGCAGCTCGTAGTACCTCCACATGATCTCGTCGGAGACTGACATAATTTTCCCGTACATTTCGAGCGGCGGCTCGTGGATGCCGATTGCGTTGCCTAGTGACTTCGACATCTTTTGCACACCGTCAAGGCCTTCCAGAATCGGCGTGGTCAGCACCACTTGCGGCTCTTGGCCATAAGCACGCTGCAGTTCACGCCCCACCAGTAGGTTGAATTTCTGATCCGTACCGCCGAGTTCGACGTCGGCCTCGAGGGCCACCGAGTCGTAGCCCTGAGCCAGCGGATACAGCAGTTCGTGTACAGCGATCGGCTTCTCTTCCAGAAATCGCTTGTGAAAGTCTTCGCGCTCGAGCATCTGCGAGACCGTGTATTTGGCTGCGAGGCGGATGAAGTCGTCAGCGGTAAACTTCGCGAACCAGCGACGGTTGAAATCAATGATCGTCTTTTGCGGGTCGAGAATCTTGAAGACCTGGGCCTTGTAGGTTTCGGCATTCTGCTCAATCTGTCCGCGAGAAAGCGGCGGACGCGTAGCTGAACGCCCTGTCGGATCGCCAATCATTCCGGTGAAATCGCCGATCAGGAAGATCACGATGTGACCGAGATCCTGAAAATGCTTCAGCTTGCGGAGCACCACAGTATGCCCGAGGTGCAGGTCCGGCGCGGTGGGATCCATGCCGAGTTTCACTCGCAGTGGCTTACCGGTGGCGCGGGATTTTTCCAGCTTGGAACGCAGTTCGTTCTCGCGAATGATTTCCGCGCTGCCTTTTTTTATGTAGGCTAACTGCTCGTCGACGGGGGCAAAGTTTGGCATGGACTTTTGATTATAAGCAATGTTCCGCCGAGCTTCGCTCGGCGGACAGCCGCGGGCGGCCGTCCCCACGTACGCTTAAAGCGCCTTCAACCGCCGCCCCACAACGTCAAACTTTCCGTCTAGAACAATATTGATCGCCTCTGAGTACGCGATATGTTCCTGCTCGAGGATCCGGGCAGCCAGGGTATGTTCGTCGTCGGTATCGAGCACCGGAACAACCTTCTGCAGAATGATGGCGCCGTGGTCGAGTTCTTCGTCCACGAAGTGCACAGTGCAGCCTGAAACTTTCACCCCGTAGGCGAAGGCTTGCTCCTGAGCCTCCAAGCCGGGAAACGACGGCAACAGAGATGGATGAATGTTGAGAATGCGCCGCGGAAACTGCTGCACGAACCACGGAGAGAGCAGCCGCATGTATCCTGCCAGGCACACCAGGTCCACCTGGTGCTTCCGCAGAGCAGCTACGACCTCACGATCATGCTCGTCGCGGTCCTTACTCTTGGACGGAATTATCAGCGCGGTAATTCCGAGACCGCGAGCGGTTTCAATTCCTTGCGCGTCAGTTTTGTTCGAAATAACGATGGCGATGCGCGCATCAGGAATACGCCCGGCGGCGACATTCCTGGCGATGGCTTCGAAGTTTGAACCGCGTCCGGAGAGCAGGATGCCGAGATTCTTCATGGTATTTCTAAAGAGTCAGCCAGCAGCATTCGGGCAAGCGTTTATCATAATTCAACTTGCGCGCAGGTTCGCCGGTTTGCTACCGTCCCGAGTGGTCCGATATAGTTTTAAAGGCATGTACAAAGACTTTCATACCGTGGACCGCTGGACCAAGAAGGACGTGCATTGTATTTATCAGGCACTGATCGTAGCGATTGCCACTCGGCACGCGGACGCCGTGGACGTCAAGTTTCTGGTCGATGGCCGTCCCATATGGATTGCACTGCCGCATCCCGCATGGGTGGAATACCAGAAGCGCACCGGAAAATTGATTACCGATCCACTCGCCGTAGAGATTGCCGGGCACTATCTGAAGAACGCGTTGGAATCCGGCGAAGGGGTGGGGCAGGAAATGTATTCGCTAACCGTAGCGCAGACGCTTGAGCATCTGGACGCGGCGGTGGAAGAGAAAGTTGGCACTCAGCCCGTCGGGTAGGAAACTCCACAGCTTCTGCCCTGGCTACGCGGTTCTAGCGCGTCGCCGCAGTTCGTAAGATCGGAGACATCACCATGGCCAGTATCACGGTAGAAGTTGAATCAGCCGCGCACGATCGTCGGCATCCCAAACTGGCGCGCTGGGTTGAAGAGGTCGCGCAGTTGTGCAAGCCCGATCGGGTCCACTGGTGCGATGGCTCGCCGGAGGAATATCAGGCGATGCAGCGGCTGATGATCCTAACCGGGACGGCCATCCCGTTGGATCCGGCGAAGCGCCCCAACAGTGTGCTGGTCCGGTCGGATCCAGCGGATGTAGCCCGCGTGGAAGATCGAACCTTCATCTGCTCCCTGACCAAAGAGGAAGCCGGCCCGACCAACAACTGGGAAGATCCGGCGAAGATGAAGCAGAAGCTCACCGGGCTCTTCACCGGTTCAATGGTGGGCCGCACCATGTACGTGGTTCCCTATAGCATGGGTCCGATCGGGTCGCCCATTGCGAAGATCGGAGTGGAGATCACCGACTCGGCGTACGTGGTGGCCAGCATGCATCTCATGTCCCGAGTTGGCACCCGCGTACTTCAGGCTCTTGGAGAAGAGGGTGATTTTGTACGCGGGTTGCACTCGGTCGGCTTCCCGCTCGGTCCCAATCAGCCGGACGCGACCTGGCGCTGCAATGCCGAGCACAAGTACATTTGTCATTTTCCCGAAACGCGCGAGATCTGGTCATACGGTTCTGGGTACGGGGGCAACGCGTTACTCGGCAAGAAGTGCCACGCGCTGCGCATCGCGTCGGTGCAGGCGCGCGACGAGGGCTGGATGGCCGAGCACATGCTCATCCTCAAGCTCATCAGCCCAGCGGGCAAAGCGAAATATTTCACCGGGGCATTTCCCTCGGCTTGCGGCAAGACGAACTTGTCGATGCTGATCCCGACGATTCCCGGCTGGAAGGTCGAGACCATCGGCGATGACATCGCATGGATGAAGTTCGGCGCCGATGGCCGGCTGTACGCCATCAATCCCGAGTTCGGTTTCTTCGGCGTGGCGCCGGGCACGGGCGTGAAATCGAATCCCAACGCCATGCTCACCGTGGCTCACGATTCTATTTTCACCAATTGCGCGATGACGCTCGACGGCGACGTGTGGTGGGAAGGAATGACCGAACAGAAGCCTTCCCAGTTGGTGGATTGGCTGCGGCGGCCGTGGACACCGGATTCAGGCCGGAAAGCCGCCCATCCCAATGCGCGCTTTACGGCTGCGGCCAAGCAATGCCCCGTGATTGCTCCCGAGTGGGAGGATCCGAAGGGCGTGCCCATTGATGCCATTCTGTTCGGTGGGCGCCGCGCCGGAATTGTTCCGCTGGTCACGGAAGCGTTCAACTGGCAGCATGGCACGTTCCTCGGGGCTACTGCGAGCAGCGAGACTACGGCCGCAATCACCGGCAAAGTCGGCCAGTTGCGCCGCGATCCCATGGCGATGCTTCCGTTCTGCGGCTATCACATGGGCGACTACTTCGCGCACTGGCTCAAGATCGGCGAGCATTCCGACGCCTCCAAGCTGCCGAAGATCTGCTACGTCAACTGGTTTCGCCAGGATAAGAACGGCAGATACCTGTGGCCCGGTTATGGCGAGAACAGCCGGGTGCTGAGATGGATTTTCGAGCGCTGCGACGGCAAAGTGCACGCGAAAGAGACCCCGATCGGGCGAGTTCCCGACCTCGCCGATCTCGACACCACAGGCCTCGACATTAAAGGTGCTTACCTGGACGAACTGCTTAGTGTCGATGTCGAGGGCTGGTTGGCGGAAATTCCGCTGATCAAGGAGCACTTCGCCAAGTTCGGCAGCCATCTTCCGAAGGGCCTGCAGGACGAGGTCGCGGCGCTCGAACAGCGGCTTCAAAAGGCCAAGAAGTAGCGATCAGTCAGGCTTTTTTGATGGCTCGAACGATCGCGACCAGGATAACAGCGCCGAAAATTGCGACTAGAATGTTCGGAATCAATCCGCCGGTCGTAAAGATGCCGAGCATGGCCAAAATCCTGTTTCCGATGAGGGCGCCGACGATCCCGAGCAGAATATCCATCAGCACACCATAGCCCGTGCCCTTCATGATTTTGCCCGTCGCCCAACCGGCAATCAGTCCGACAATGATGATGTACGCCAAGCCCATGCCGAAGAACATAGCCGCCTCCGATAAAGCAGGATGTCTTCCCGTCTGCGTTCCGCCTCAGTAAGGCTGAAACTGTACCACCAATTACCAGCCATGCCCGAGATTTCGTAACCGGTCCACTTAGCGGTCTGTTGGTTTTTGCTGAGAAGGCCTGACTCCTGCAACACCCATCATTCGGCCGGTGATTCCTTTTTCCGCCCGATAAGAAAACAAGAGGTCTGGACTGCAGGCAGTACATTGTGTCGATGGGCTGATGTTCCTTGGCGGGATTCCGGCGTCCATCAACTGGCGGCGGTTGGCTTCGACCAGATCGAGGAAGATTTTCGTTGGGAGTTCGCTGTGTCCCGGAGCCCGCGCCGTCAGAAATAGCAGCGGGTACTTTTCGCGAACCGGATCGGATTCCTTGACTTCACGGAACAAATCCTCCGCATAAGTGAACTGCGATTCGAACTGTTGGCGCACTTCAGGTCCAACATCGTAGCAGCAGGCGTGAATCCCGGGGCCGATGGCCGCTTTAATATTTTTGGGCAGGCTGCCAAAGCAGCGGCGCATTTCTCCCACTCCCTTTTCGACAATGCGCTTGACCGTACCGCGCCATCCTGCATGAAAAACTCCCACGGCCCTCTGCTTGGCGTCGACCAGAATAACCGGCAGGCAATCGGCAGTTTGGATGCCAAGAAGAACGCCAGGCGCGCGGGTGATGAGGCCATCCCCGACCAAAGGCTCTTTCGGCACGCCGTCGACACAGTAGATGAGATCAGAATGAATCTGGCGCAGGGTGACGAGAGGCCACGGCTTCTTGCCGGCGGTGGCGTCGAGTTGCCGCAAGAAAGCCTCTCGATTGCGTTCGACCGCGCTGCTGGAATCCTGTTTGGTGAATCCGAGATTGAGAGTGCGCCCGCCATAAGCGCGTGAAAAGCCGCCGCCTCGCGTGCTAAATCCGTGAATCAGCCACGGAATGCGAGCAAGGGGTTCAGAACGAAGGATGGTCAAGCGAGGCTTTTTGGCGTTCTTAGTTGGCACCAAAACATATTAACAATCGGCCTCGTTAGGAAGTTTAAAGATGCGGCCCTGCTGCGGTCCTGCGCTGGGCGTTCCGTGTGGAGGGTCTCATCGCCGAGTCGAGTAGCGTTATCCCTCGATCAATCCCGGACTGCGTTTGTGCCAATCCGTGGCCTGCTCGTAGGCGTATGCAAGCTGCAGAACTCGATCTTCCCGCCATTGCGGACCGATGATTTGAAGCCCGATCGGAAGGCCTGCGGTGGTGAATCCGCAAGGAACCGAGATTGCGGGCAGTCCCCACACATTTACCGGGCGGGTATTCCGGAGCAGCACCAGTTCGTGCGGACGGAGGAGATCCGGGTCCTTCTTGAGTTCATCGATCGCACCCGCAGGAACCGGCGTAGTAGGTATTACAAGAACGTCCACGTCTTCAAATATTTTGTGGACCTCGCTGCGGATTTGTTTTAGCTCACGGCGCCGCTGCTCAACCTCTGCGACACCAATGTCTTCGCCCCTTCGGATGCGGCGCAACGTTTCCGGTTGGTACAGTTCGGGACTCTGCGAGGCAAACTCCGCGTGGTAGGCGTAGGCCTCCGCAGTTTGCAATGTCCGATCAATAGGCACTTCAATCTCGATCTCGGACAGATTGCAGCCGACGATTCTTAATACGCCTATTGCCTGTTCTACGGCAGAAGCAATTTCCGGGTCGAGGTCTTCGTAGAAAAACTTCCTCGGGACCCCGATCCTCAACTGCTTCACTTCATCGCGAAGACCTGCGACGTAGTCAGGAACCGGCACGTCGGCGCTGTGCGCGTCGTTTGCGTCGTAACCTGCGATCCCCTGCAGTATTGCCGCGGCATCTGAAACCGTGCGCGCGATCGGGCCAATATGATCGAGCGACAGCGAGAGCGGGATTACGCCACGAACGCTGACTCGTCCGTAAGTGGGCTTCAGTCCGACGACTCCGCACAAAGCAGCTGGCTCGCGAATAGAGCCGGCAGTATCCGTTCCAATGGCGCCATATCCAAGACCCGCAGCCGCGGATGCGGCTGAACCTCCTGACGATCCTCCGGCGATGCGCGCGGGATCCCACGGATTATGAACTTCACCGTAGTAGCTGATTATCGAACTGCCGCCGTACGCGAACTCGTGCAAGTTCTGCTTACCTAACAGGACGGCTCCAGCCTCTTTTAGACGCCGGACCACTTCGGCATCTTCCGCCGGGACGCGATCTTTGAACAAGGCGCTGGCGGCGGTAGTGCGGATGCCAGCAGTATCGATAAGATCTTTTAGTGCCAGCGGGATCCCGTGCAGAGGCCCGCGACAATGTCCGCGCAAGATTTCT
Source organism: Terriglobales bacterium (assembly GCA_035483835.1). GTDB lineage: Bacteria > Acidobacteriota > Terriglobia > Terriglobales > Acidobacteriaceae > JABDBE01. The sequence continues at coordinate 24,653 of DATHPO010000207.1, read as the reverse complement.
GCTTCGGCGGTGCGCGCCTGGGTTAGAGCCAACTCGGCGGTTACGGTGATGAAGGCATTCAGCGTGGGGTTGAGCTTCTCGATCTGCGCGAGGCAGCTCTTCGTCAGCTCAACGGGCGACAACGCCCTTTTACACAACAACTCGCTGCTTTCCACGATAGATGTGAGCACGGTCCGTCTTCCTGATGGCAGCCTAGCGGAATCAATTATCGCCTGAGGTCACTCTCGCATCGCTCAAAAAGCCTATAATCTTTTCTTTGCGTTTGGGGGAGGCGCAAGAATTACGCCATGGCACAGATGACTGCAACTCCCGTCGCAACACATGGATTCCTCCTCGATGGTAAATGGATTGAGGATGGCAACGCAGTCGAGATTCGAGCTCCCTACGATGGCAGTGTTGTCGGCCGCGTGTTTCAAGGGAAGCGCGAGCACGCCGAGGCGGCTATCGCGGCCGCGGTAAAAGCTTTCGGTACTACTCGAAGGCTTCCGGCATTTGAACGGCAACGCGTGCTACGCCGGGTGGCCGAGAATATCGCCCACCGCAAGGAAGAGTTTGCCCACACTTTGGCCCAGGAAGCGGGCAAACCGATTAAGGCAGCGCGAAGTGAAGTGGAACGATCCGTGTTTACATTCACTGTAGCTGCCGAAGAGAGCACGCGCATCTACGGCGAATATCTGCCGCTCGATTGGCAGGAATTTACTGCGGGCCGTTGGGGAATTGTGCGCCGTTTTCCTTTGGGACCGATCGCCGGGATCACGCCGTTCAATTTTCCACTCAATCTGGTGGCGCACAAGGTCGCTCCCGCGATTGCCTGTGGCTGCACGATGGTGCTGAAGCCGGCTCCGCAGACGCCGCTAACGGCCTTGCTTATGGCTGAGGCGGTGCAGCAGGCTGGCTGGCCGGACGGTGCTCTGAACGTTCTTCCGCTCTCCAACGAGGACGCTGGTCTGCTGGTAATCGATGAGCGCCTGAAACTGATCAGCTTTACGGGCAGCGCGGCGGTGGGCTGGGATATCAAAAGCCGAGCGGGCAAGAAGAAGGTCACGCTCGAGTTGGGAGGAAATGCGGGCGTCATCGTTCACAGTGATGCTGATCTGACTTACGCGGCCGAGCGGTGCGTGACTGGTGGTTTCGCTTATGCCGGACAATCTTGTATTTCGGTACAGCGCATCCTGGTCGAGCGGTCGGTGCTCGAAAGATTTGCAGACCTTTTTGTCGCCGGGGTCAGGAAACTGAAGACGGGGGATCCGCTGGAAGAGTCAACCGATGTTGGCCCGCTGATTCGCGAAAGCGATGCTATCCGCGCGAGTGATTGGATTCAGGAGGCTGTCCGTGGCGGTGCCCGCTTGCTTTGCGGGGGACAACGTCAGGGTTCAATACTCGAACCGACCGTCCTGACCCGGACACGCCCGGACATGAAGGTGAATTGCCAGGAAATTTTTGCTCCGGTCGTCACTATCGAGTCTTATGACGATTTTTCTGATGCCTTGAAGCAGATTAATAATTCTCCGTACGGCTTGCAGGCAGGGATTTTCACACGGGATGCCAAGCTGTTATTCAGTGCCTACGAAGAACTCGAAGTCGGGGCGTTGATGGCCGGGGACGTGCCGACGTTTCGAATTGATCACATGCCTTACGGCGGTATCAAGGAATCGGGATCAGGGCGTGAAGGCTTACGTTACGCGATCGAGGACATGACTGAACCAAAGTTGCTCGTCATGAACCTGCGGTAAGTTCGTTCGTCTCATCCGAGGTATCGGGTTGCAATAAGACTTTCGAAGTAGAGCGTAAGGATGCGATTTTGTTAAACTTTTCGGCAGGCTCTTCCTGATGCGATAATTTTGTTCGATTACGCTGGAATTGAATTGTTGCTCAATCACAATGAGTCGCGAACTGCTATAATCACGAGTTTTCATGTGCGACATCACAGCCCTCTGTGACTGCTTGCTCCGAACAGCGCGGTATTGAACTGGGGATGAAGTTCGACATCCCTGCTGCACTGAAAGTCGATGCAGATTTTTCATCGCAGTACGAACACAATCTCCCGTGCCACGATTTACGGGGCAGTATTTCTGGTCTCGGCCTTGCTGTGGGCGCTGCTCGAACTGCAACGGTCGCCCTACATCACTTACGCCAAAGTGGTGCGGCCTCAACCTGTTCCCTTTAGCCATCAGCACCATGTTGGCGGGTTGGGCATTGACTGCCGCTATTGCCACACTTCGGTTGAGAAATCTTCGTTCGCCGGGATTCCTCCAACCAAGACCTGTATGAACTGCCATTCGCAAATTTGGACGGGGGCGCCGTTGCTCGAACCGGTGCGCGAGAGCTTTCGCACCGGCAAGTCCCTGGTATGGACGCGAGTCAACGATCTCCCGGATTTCGTTTACTTCGACCACAGCATTCACGTCAACAAGGGCGTGGGCTGTAACACCTGCCACGGTCCAGTCGACCAGATGCCGCTGATGTTCAACTACGCTTCCCTGCAAATGGAGTGGTGCCTGGATTGCCATCGCGCACCAGAGAAAAATCTGCGGCCTCGCGACCAGGTGTTTAATATGCGCTACGAGCAGCCGTCGAGCGACAAACCCGTGGTGCTGGACGGGAAGGTTTATACGGATCAGCTTTCGCTAGGCTCGGATTTGGTGAAGAAGTATAAGTTGCGAACGGTGACGGACATTACGAGTTGTTCGACGTGTCACCGGTGAAGTTCGAATAAGAAAATGGAAGAGCAGAACAATAAGCAGCATCGCGAGGAGGTTTGTCCGGGCAAGAAGGACAAGCTCGATCTACAAACAGCTCGCGCCCAAATCGCCGGGACGAAAGGTCCGGAATATTGGCGAAGCCTGGAAGAACTCGCCGGCAGCGCCGAGTTTCAGGAGATGATGCATCGGGAGTTTCCTAAGGGCGCGTCAGAATGGTTAGACTCGGTTTCGCGCCGCGGTTTCCTGAAGCTGATGGGGGCTTCGCTGGCAATGGCTGGAATGACGGCCTGCACCAAACAGCCGCTGGAGCCGATTGTTCCCTATGTGCGGCAGCCGGAAGCGGTAATTCCCGGCGTTCCGATGTTCTATGCCACAGCTTTCACGCTGGGCGGATACGCGAGTCCGATTCTTGTCGAAAGTCATCTCTATCGTCCGACCAAGATTGAAGGCAACGCGCAGCATCCCGCCAGCCTTGGCGGAACGGACGTGTTCGCACAGGCCTCGATCCTCGGCATGTATGACCCCGACCGCTCGCAGACCATCGCGTATTTGGGCGACGTGCGCACCTGGGGAGGATTCCTCGAAGCGCTCCGCGGACCGCTCAACGCGCAGAAAGCCGTGCAGGGAGCGGGCATCCGCATCCTGACGCGAACGGTCTCTTCACCCGCGCTGGCTGATCAATTACGGTCGGTGCTCAAGTTGTATCCGCAAGCGAAGTGGCATGTGTACGAGCCGGTGAATCGCGACAATGTGCTCGAAGGCGCGAAGATGGCCTTTGGCCAGCCGGTGGAAACGCAGTACAAGCTAGAGAATGCCGATGTGATCGTCTCGCTCGACGCCGATTTCTTGTACGCCGGATTTCCGGGAAGCACGCGTTACATCCGCGATTTCGCGCAGCGCCGCAATCCCGATGCCGGCAACATGAACCGCCTGTATGTGATCGAGAGCACGATGAGTTCGACCGGGGCGAAGTCGGATCACCGGTTGCCGTTGCGGGCGGTTGACATTGAGATTTTTGCTCGCGACTTGCAAAGGCAGTGGCAATCGAAGGGCGACGTTATAGCGGTCGAGGGACCTGGCTCTCAGGCAACTTGGGCTCTTAAACACGAATACTTGGAGATGGTTTCGTCCGTCGCCGGGGACCTGAAATCTCATAGTGGGTCGAGCGTCATCATCGTCGGCGATCACCAGCCTCCGGCAGTTCACGCTTTGGCGCATGCAATCAATCAGACTCTGGGCAATGTCGGTAAGACCGTTTTCTATACCGATCCCGTCGACGCGAACCCAGTCGATCAATTCGACTCGCTCAAAGATCTCGTCACTGACATGCGCGCCGGCAAAGTAGACATGCTGTTCATCCTGGGCGGGAATCCAGCCTACGATGCACCTGCCGACCTTGGTTTCGCCGATGCGCTAAAGAACACGAATATTCCGATGCGGGTGCATCTCGGGCTCTATCAGGACGAGACTGCAGAGCTCTGCCAGTGGCATGTGAACGAGGCGCATTACCTTGAATCCTGGGGCGACTCTCGTGCCTACGACGGAACCGTCAGCATCGTGCAACCGCTGATTGCTCCGCTCTACGGCGGCAAGAGTGCGTATGAACTTACCGCGCTGCTTGCGGGGCAAGCCGAGGCCACGGGCCACGAAGTCGTACAAGGCTATTGGAAGAAGCAGCACCCAGGCGCGGACTTCGACGCCTTCTGGCGAAAGTCACTGCACGACGGATGGATTGACGGAACAACGTTTGCACTAAAGTCAGTCAGCCTAAAATCGGCGGCCTTTACGCCGTCGCCAGTCAACGATGCGAAAGCCATCGAGATCAACTTCCGCCGCGACCCCTGCGTTTATGACGGTTGCTTCTCCAATAACGGCTGGCTGCAGGAACTGCCCAAACCGATGTCGAAGATGACCTGGGACAACCCAGTGCTCATCGGGCCGGCCATGGCCACGCGGATGGGGCTGAAGAGCGAGGACTTGGTCCATCTGGAATTGAATGGCAAGAAGGTGACCGCCCCAATCTGGATTCAAGCCGGCCATCCTGACAATTCGGTCACCGTTTTCCTGGGCTACGGACGCAAGCGCGCAGGCCGAGCCGGGACCGGCGCCGGTTTCGATATGTACCCGCTTCGTGGCAGCTCAACGCCATGGTTCACCAGCGGCGTAAATATCACCAAGGCTGGCGGCACTTACAAGCTGGCTACGACTCAGGGCTACCAGACGATGGACACGCCGGAAGGCTCGCGCCCGCAGGTGCGCTCTGCGAGTCTCGATGAGTATCGCAAGGAGCCAGGATTTGCGAGGGAAGAACAATCTCCGGCAGAGCTGACTTTGTATAAACCGTATCCGTATGACAAGGAACTCTACGCCTGGGGCATGGCAATCGATTTGAATGCTTGCGTGGGCTGCAACAACTGCATGGTCGCTTGCCAGTCGGAAAACAACATTGCCGTGGTCGGCAAGGAGCAAGTTGTCATCGGCCGCCACATGCACTGGCTTCGCGTGGATGCCTACTACCAGGGCGACCGCGACAATCCCAAAGCGTATTTCCAGCCCGTTCCTTGCATGCAATGTGAGAACGCCCCTTGCGAGGTCGTCTGTCCCGTGGGCGCGACCGTACACAGTACCGAAGGCCTGAATGACATGGTCTACAACCGCTGCGTGGGTACGCGCTATTGTTCTAACAACTGTCCATACAAAGTGCGGCGCTTTAATTTCCTCCTCTTTCAAGATTGGGAGACGCCGCAACTCAAGATGATGCGCAATCCCGACGTCACGGTGCGCAGCCGCGGCGTCATGGAAAAGTGCACCTACTGCATCCAACGCATTACCCAGCACCGCATTGATTCCGAGCGCGAGAACCGCACGATCCAGGACGGTGAACTGCAGACGGCCTGCCAGCAATCTTGCCCAGCCGATGCGATCACCTTTGGCAATATCAACGATCCCAACAGCCGGGTTTCGAAGCTCAAGGCGATCCCGCGCAACTATGGTTTGCTGGCCGACCTGAATACGCGGCCCCGAACCACATATTTGGCCGAGATTCGCAATCCGAATCCGGAGTTGGAAAGTTAGGCGGAGCACGATCGAGAGATGGACGAGCCAAGACAACCCGCGGCGATCGAACGAGCACCGGTCATCGAGCCCGGATACACCTTCGGCACGGTCACCGACAAGATCAGCTCGATAGTCCTCACGCGCCCCACTTCCAACGGTTGGTTTCTTGGTTTTGGCATCACTTTTCTGCTCACGATGATGATGTTGTTCGCCGTCGGATATTTATTTGTCCGCGGCGTTGGCATTTGGGGCGTAACGATCCCGATCGGCTGGGGCTTCGCCATCGTGAACTTCGTGTGGTGGATTGGAATTGGGCATGCCGGCACGCTGATCTCGGCCATCCTACTGTTGTTGCGCCAATCCTGGCGCAATTCGATTAACCGGTTTGCCGAAGCCATGACATTGTTCGCCGTGTCGGCTGCTGGCCTTTTTCCCCTGATTCACGTGGGCCGTCCCTGGCTCGCGTATTGGCTTTTTCCTTATCCCAACACCATGAAGGTGTGGCCGCAGTTCCGTAGTCCGCTGGTTTGGGACGTCTTTGCCGTCTCCACCTACGCAACGATTTCCCTATTGTTCTGGTTCATCGGACTGGTTCCAGATCTGGCCACGCTGCGGGATCGATCCACCAATCGCGCCGCGCAAATCATCTACGGAATGTTGGCTCTGGGCTGGCGCGGTTCGGCGCGGCATTGGCATCGCTATGAGACTGCCTATTTGCTGCTCGCCGGACTCGCGACTCCGCTGGTGCTCTCAGTTCACACCGTAGTCAGTTTCGATTTCGCGGTTGCAATCGTTCCCGGCTGGCATACGACCATCTTTCCTCCCTACTTCGTTGCCGGCGCGATTTATTCCGGCTTCGCCATGGTGCTGATGCTGGCCATTCCCATCCGAAAGTTCTACGGCCTCGAAGACTTCATCACCGAACGCCATTTGCAGAATTCGGCAAAAGTCATGTTGGCCACCGGCTTGATTGTGGCTTATGGCTACGCCATTGAAGGGTTCATGGGTTGGTATAGCGGGAACCGCTACGATGCATTCCTCCTCTGGAACCGCCTGCACGGCCCATATGCTCCCTGGTACTTAGCGCTGTTGGCTTGCAATATCTTTGTCCCGCAGGTGTTATGGATCCGCAAGCTACGAACCAGTCCAACTGCCTTGTTCCTTATATCCGGAGTCATCCTGGTCGGGATGTGGCTGGAGCGATTCATCATTGTGGTGGTAAGCCTGCATCGTGATTTCCTGACGTCGTCCTGGGGAATGTATTACCCAACGCGCTGGGACTGGATGACCTACATTGGCACCATCGGAATGTTCCTGGCCGCCATGTTCCTGTTCGTGCGCATCCTGCCGATGATCTCGATCTTCGAAATGCGCACCTTGCTGCCCGAAGCGGAGGTGAAGGAATGAAACGCACTCCCGTTTACGGAATGATGGCCGAGTTTGATTCCGCCCAACACTTGGTGGACGCGGCTCATCGCACCCACGAAGCCGGTTATCTGAAAATCGACGCCTACAGTCCGTTTCCCGTGGAAGGCTTGGCGGAGGCCATTGGGTTTCATAAGAACAGCGTTCCGCTCGTCGTGCTGATCGGTGGATTGCTGGGAGGTTTGTCGGGATACGCCCTGCAGTACTGGATTTCAGTTGTGAGTTACCCGATCAATGTGGGAGGCAAACCTTATCACTCCTGGCCGGCATTCATTGTGGTGACTTTCGAGATGACGATTCTGTTCGGGGGGATTTTTGCGGTGTTTGGCATGCTGGCATTGAACGGTCTCCCTATGCCGTACCATCCCGTTTTCAATGTGCCACGCTTCGCCTTCGCGACCAAAGATCGCTTTTTCCTGATCGTGTTTTCTACCGATCCCAAGTACAGTCCGAGCGAAACCCGCCGATTTCTTGAGGGCCTGGCTCCGCGATCGATTTCGGAGGTGCCCAGCTGAAGCCATGCTGAGCCTTCGCAAAATCTCGCCGAAAATGGAGGCTGGGCGTCCTCGCCCGGCGGGACCGGCAAGATGCAAGTACTCCATCCTTTTGGCCACGCTGATCCTGGCCGGATGCCGCCAGGATATGCAAGACCAACCTCGCTTCAAGCCGCTGGCCAAGAGTGACTTTTATGCGGACTTGCGCTCGGCCCGGCCTCCGGTCGAAGGGACGGTGGCACGCGGACAGTTGGCTGAAGACGTGTATTTCTATACGGGAAAACTCGGTAACAGTCCCGGCGATTACATGCCTTTCCCTGTCACCGAGGATGTGCTCGCCCGCGGCCGTGAGCGCTTCAATATTTACTGCGCTCCCTGTCACTCCCGCCTCGGCGATGGCAACGGGATGATCGTGCAGCGAGGCTTTCGTGCTCCTCCGTCTTATCACACCGAACGCTTGCGCAAAGCGCCGTTGGGATACTTCTTCGATGTGATGACCGAAGGATTTGGCGCGATGCCGGAGTATGCCTCGCAAATTCCACCCCGCGATCGCTGGTGCATTGTGGCTTACATCCGAGCTCTGCAGTTGAGCCAGGGAGCGACTATGAGCGATGTAGCGCCGGGACAGAAAGTTCCGTCCGAGGCGCCAGTGTTTCGCGGCGACCCCGGTTCGGGGGCAACTTTGCCCGAACTCCAGCCCGCTGATAGTGGCGAACAAGGAGCCGAGTCGAAATGACCGCGCATGCGAACAATCTGGACCTGATGGCACCGCCGGTGGTGAAGACCATCCAACGGCGCTCGCTTATTATCGGCCTCATTTTCGCCGCCATCTCCCTGGTCGTCGCGTTCGTTCGTCCGGACGAGTTCTTCCGGGCGTACCTGCTCGGCTACATGTGCTGGCTTGGAGTCACTCTTGGATCGATGGCGATTCTCATGATCCGGCACCTCACCGGCGGCGGATGGGGCATGGTGATCCGCAGGATACTGGGCGCAGCCATGCGGTGTTTGCCACTGATGGCAGTGCTGTTCATTCCAATCCTTCTCGGAATGCCAAAACTCTACGTGTGGGCGCGGCCGCTGGATTCCATCGCGGACCAACATCTCCGCGAACATTTGCAGGATCTCGCCAAGTCCTACCTGAATGTCCAAGGGTTCATCATTCGCGCGATAATTTACCTTGGCATCTGGAATCTGTTGTCGTTTTTGCTCACCAGATGGTCGAAGGAACAGGACAGTGCTTCATCGCGCGACAACACCGCGCGTTTCAAGGCGGTAAGCGGACCAGGCCTGATTCTCTACGCATTCACCATTTCATTCGCCGCCATCGACTGGATAATGTCCATCGACCCGAGTTGGATTTCCACGATCTATGGATTGTTAATCCTCATCGGCGAATTGCTTTCGGCGATGTGTTTCGCCGTTGTCGTGGAGCGAATTCTGGTGAACTACAAGCCGATGTCAGAACTGTTGAAACCTGATTTCGTCCATGACCACGGAAAGTGGATGCTGACTTTCATTATGGTCTGGGCCTACTTTGCATTCTCGCAGTGGCTCATCATCTGGGCGGGAAACTTGCCGGAAGAAATCACCTGGTACATGAGGAGATTGAACGGCGGCTGGGGATTCGTTGGACTGTTCCTCGTAATATTCCAGTTCGCTGTGCCTTTCGTGCTCTTACTTTCGCGCCCCTTCAAACGCGACGTACGGCGCTTGGTCTGGCTCGCAACCTGGATCATGGTCATGCGCTACCTTGATCTTTTCTGGATCATAGAGCCCAACTTTTCAAAAACATTGAGCCTCACCTTGGCGGATGTAGTGGTCCCGGTAGCGATTGGTGGATTTTGGCTGGCTTACTTCTTCCGCAATTTAAGTTCTCTGCCGCTTCTGCCCGCCTACGATGTGGCCGCGAGCGAGGTATTGGAACCAGCACATGAGTGAGGACCTAAAACACGTGCACGGGGAAGAAGGCTTCGAGCGGCAGGACCTGAGCGCCCAGGCAATCTATGCGTTCCTGATCAGCCTGGTTGTGGGAGGAGTGCTGGTTTATCTGGTGGTTTTGGGCCTGTACAAATTTATGGATGCGCGCCAGAGAGCACGTCACCCTCAGCAGAGCCCACTGGTGCAGCAGGTGGACATCAATACCCGTATCGTATCGCCGGACGAGATCAAAAAGTTTCCCGAACCGCGCTTGGAGCGAAACGAGCGAATTGAGATCAACGATTTCCGGCTGAAAGAAGAGCAAACGCTAAACAGCTATGGCTGGGTCGACGAAAAGTCAGGAGTAGTTCATATTCCGATCGAGCGAGCCATGGAGTTGGTAGCGCAACGCGGACTGCCGACTACGCCGAAAGCGGGAACGGTTCCACCGTCCGCGGTGAATGTTGCGAATCAAGCCGCGGAACGTTCAGACACGAGCGGTACATCGCGTCAGACCAAGCCACCAGGGTCGAAGTAATGGAAAGGAATTGGCAGTGCGCAGTCCAGTAAGGTCGAGCATTTCGAGGTTGATCACGGCGGCAGTGTTGTCGGCGTGTGCACTCAGCTCGTCTTCGTGGGGCCAGGGTATGACGCAGGGCATCCTGTCGCCGCCTGCGAACGTGCGTCCGCCCGGATTGAAGAACGTGGGCATTGAGCAGCGGTTGAACGATCAGATTCCGCCCAGCCTCACCTTTCGCGATGAAACAGGGAAGGCGGTCCAGTTGGGAGACTATTTTGGCAAGAAGCCGATGATTCTGAATCTGGTTTACTACCAATGCCCGATGTTGTGCGGAGAAGTGTTGAGCGGACTCGAAAGCGCACTGCGGGTATTGAAGTTCGACGTGGGAAAGGAGTTTGACGTTCTCACAGTGAGTTTCGATCCTAAAGAAACTCCAGAGATGGCATCCGCAAAGAAAGCAGAGTACTTGAAACGCTACGGGCGCCCCGGTGCGGCACAGGGCTGGCATTTTTTGACCGGACCAGCCGCCTCGATCGATGCGCTCACCAAGGCGGCGGGATTCCAGTATCAGTACGATCCCCGGAGCGGCCAGTTTGCTCATGCGACGGCAATTATGGTGCTGACGCCGGAGGGAAAAATCGCTCAATACTATTACGGAGTCGAGTTTGCTCCCAAGGATCTCCGCCTGGGACTGATTCAGGCGTCAGAGAATAAAATCGGCACGGTGGTTGATCAGGTATTGCTCTATTGCTATCACTACGACCCGAACACGGGGAAGTATGGAGCGATCATCAGCAGGATTTTGCAACTGGCAGCAGGCGCTACGGTGCTGATCCTCGGGACATTCCTCATCGTGATGTTCCGAATGAATTCGACCGTTGCGAGGAATCGGCCGCCGGCCAAAGACCAACGAGCGACGACTAATTATGTTCGATAACTTTCCACTTTGGCCTGTTCGCGCCGCTGCCGGGGCCGGCAATGTAGACGCACTCTACATTTTTCTGCTGGCGTTGTCGGCGTTCATGTGCGCGGCCATCTTCACGATGATCCTGGTGTTTGCGACGAAGTATCGTCAGCGCCGCGGAGTCGAAGCGGAGCAGATTGATGGCTCGTCCGCATTGGAAATAACCTGGTCGATAATTCCTCTCGGAATTTTCATGGTTATTTTCCTTTGGGGCGCGGTCATTTACTTCCATGAGCGAACTCCACCCCAGGGAGCTTCTGAAGTCTATGTCGTCGCCAAGCAGTGGATGTGGAAGCTCCAACACCAGGAGGGTCAGCGCGAGATTAACGAACTACATGTGCCGGTAGGGCGCGACGTCAGACTCATTATGACTTCGCAGGACGTGATCCACAGCTTTTATGTTCCCGCTTTCCGGATCAAGCAGGACGTAATACCGGGGCGCTACACAACCGCATGGTTCCGCGCGACCAAGCCAGGTGTCTATCATCTGTTTTGCTCGCAATATTGCGGCACCATGCACTCAGGCATGATCGGACAAGTGGTGGTCATGGAACCGGCGCAATACCAGGCATGGCTCTCTGGTGGCGGCACCACCGGATCGCTTGCAGCCAGCGGCGAAAGTCTTTTTCAGCAATTGGGTTGCCCCACCTGCCATCGCTCCGATACGCAGGGCCGCGGACCCAACCTGGTCGGAATCTTTGGCAAGCCCGTGCAACTCGAAGATGGGCGAACCGTCGTGGCCGATGAAAACTATATTCGCGAATCAATCTTGAGTCCAAGCGCGAAAATCGTCAGCGGATTCAAGCCAATCATGCCGGTTTTTCAGGGACTCGTGGGCGAGGAACAGTTGAATGCGTTGGTGGCATATATCAAGTCGTTGAGCCCGGGTCCGTCAGGTGCGGAAGGCAAACCCAGCCCTGCTGCCGTCGGCACGAGTTCGCAAAACCCTAAGGAATAGCAATGGCTACCGTAGCAGTTACTGCTGAACGCGAAAATTATCTGAATCAGGAATACGGCATCCGCTCATGGCTCCTGACCACGGACCATAAGCGCATCGCGCTTCTGTACCTGGCTTCGATCACGTTCTTCTTTTTCGTCGGAGGATTCTTTGCCCTCCTGATCCGGCTCGAATTGTTAACCCCGGCAGGCGATCTGGTGCAGGCAGATACATACAACAAGCTCTTCTCCATGCACGGCCAGGTGATGATTTTCTTCTTTCTGATTCCTTCCATCCCCGCTGTGCTGGGGAATTTTCTTGTTCCCTTGATGATCGGCGCCAAGGACCTGGCGTTTCCGCGTATCAATCTGCTGAGCTGGTACCTATACATCATTGCCGGAGTCATCTACGTTCACTGCATCCTCACCGGCGGCGTAGACACTGGTTGGACTTTCTACACGCCCTTCAGCACGGCTTTCAGCAATACCAGCGTGATTGAGGCGGGAATCGCAATCTTCATCGCGGGATTCTCCTCCATCCTCACGGGCCTCAACTTCGTCGTAACTATTCATCGGATGCGAGCACCGGGTATGACATGGTCTCGGTTGCCGCTCTTCATCTGGGCGCACTACGCCACCAGCATCATTCAGTTGCTCGGAACACCGGTGCTTGCGATCACGCTGCTGCTGGTGGTGTTCGAACGCGCTTTCAATCTGGGCATCTTCGATCCAAACCGCGGCGGCGACCCGCTATTGTTTCAACACCTCTTCTGGTTCTACTCTCATCCGGCGGTTTACATCATGATTCTGCCGGCGATGGCGGTCGAGAGCGAAGTAGTCGCATGTTTCACGCGCAAACGCATTTTTGGATACAACTTCGTAGCGATGTCGAGTATTGCGATTGCGGTCTTCGGATTTCTGGTCTGGGCCCACCACATGTTTGTCGCCGGCATTTCGCTCTATTCGGCGCTGATCTTTTCGATCCTCAGCTATTTGGTTGCGGTCCCCTCCGCGATCAAAGTATTCAACTGGACCGCGACTATGTACAAAGGTTCGATTTCATTTACCACTCCTATGTTGTATGCATTTGGTTTCATTGGTCTGTTCACCATGGGTGGTCTGACCGGCCTGTTCCTGTCCGCGCTGGGAATCGATGTGCACGTGCACGACACTTATTTCGTCATCGCCCACTTCCACTACATCATGGTCGGTGGCGCGGTGATGGGTTATCTCGGTGGCCTGCACTTCTGGTGGCCGAAGATCTCCGGGCGCATGTATCCGGAAGGGTGGGGAAGGCTGGCAGCGCTACTCGTATTCGCTGGCTTCAACCTGACCTTCTTCCCGCAATTTATTCTCGGCTACATGGGAATGCCCCGGCGCTACTGGCAATATCCACCAGAGTTCCAGGTCTTGAATGTGCTCTCGACCGCCGGCTCAACCATACTGGCAGTCGGATACGTTCTGCCAATGATCTATTTCCTGTGGTCGATGCGCTACGGAAAGATTGCCACGGATAACCCGTGGGGCGCTGCCGGGCTGGAATGGAAGACCACTTCGCCGCCGCCTACTTTCAATTTCGAGGAAGGGCCAGAAGTGACGTGGGAAGCTTACAACTACGAAGAGATCCCTGCTCCCGCGGAGGTGTCTGTTGAGCGATAGCCCGATCGCGGTCGAGCAACACGGCCCCGAACTGCTGCACCACTTTGCCGACGCGGAGCAGCAGCGCGATGCTGCGACTCTCGGAATGTGGTTGTTCCTGGCCACCGAGATCATGTTTTTCGGCGGCATGTTCTGCGCCTATCTGATTTATCGCTTTTGGTATTACAACGAATTTGCCGCCGGCAGTCGCAGCCTGGATATTTGGCTGGGCACCATCAATACAGCCGTCCTCATTTGCAGCAGCCTGACCGTAGCACTGGGCGTGCGCGCAGCACAGATGGGCAAACGCAAATTGCTGGTCTTTCTGTTGCTTTTGACCATCGTATTCGGCTTTGCCTTCCTTGGCATTAAGGGAGTCGAGTGGTACGACAAATACAAAGAGCATCACATCCCGGGGAACTCCTTCAACGTAGACGACCTGGTGAGGGATTATCCCCAGCTCCACATCGACCCGCGGCACGAGCAAATCTACTTCTCGCTGTACTTTGCTATGACCGGGTTGCACGCCCTGCACATGATCATTGGAGTGGGCCTTTTTGTTTTCCTGACCTACTATGCGTGGAAGGGACGCTACACCCCAAAGTATTACACTCCCGTCGAAATCGGCGGCCTGTACTGGCACTTCGTGGATATTGTCTGGATTTACCTTTTCCCGCTGCTGTATTTGATCGACCGACACCGATAAGGGTGAACAGCCATGTCTGAGCACATAATGTCAAGCAAGTTTTACTACGCGATCTGGATCGCCCTGTTGTGTCTGACTGTCATTACCGCTGCGGTTTCCTTCGTCGACCTGGGGCCGTTCAACGCGGTCGTGGCGCTGGTGATCGCTACGGTCAAGGCTCTGCTCGTAGTTTTGTTCTTTATGCACGTCAAGTACACCAGTGAAAAACTGACCAAGATCGTGATTGTCTCCGCGATTTTCTGGCTGTTCCTTTTGCTGGCGCTCAGCATGGCCGACTACGCCACGCGTCTCTGGACCTGATGCAGTCCCGCACTTCCAATGCAGATTTGGGATATACTCCGCTCTCTGCACAGCTTTTTACCGAGGGCTGGGCGGACGAGGTGACCTATGGCGTTCTGCAATTCTTGCGGCACAACTCTGGAAGCCGGCGCAAAATTCTGTCCTAAGTGTGGTGCCGCCATACCCATGGCCGCTGCTATCGGAGCCACCGCACCATCTGCCCCGGTGACGCCGCCTCAAGGGAGCAGCGCGCTCAAAGTCATTTTGATACTTGTAGCCGGCGTCATCGTGCTAGGTGTTCTAGGAATTGGAACGCTCGTGTTTGTCATCCACCGTGTCGCGCACAATAGTCGCATAAGAAATAGAGACGGCAATGTTCAGGTGGAAACTCCCTTCGGCTCGGTACAGAGCACGAACAATCCCGACGAAGCCGTCCGCAATCTCGGCATCGACCCGTATCCTGGCGCGCGCGTCCTACAGGGGAATAGCGCCACCATCGGAGGAATGCACACCGTCTCGGCACAATTCGAGAGCGACGATTCAACAGATAAAGTGGCGGCGTTCTACTCGTCAAAACTTCCAAATGCCTCCGTCAACACGAAGGATCAGAATCACTACACGATTGTCTCCACGGACAAGAAAAATATCGTCACGATCAACATTGCGCCGGAAGGCAGTAAGACCCGGATAAACATTGCAACTGTGACTGGCAAGAACGTGACCGGCAGCAACTCCTCCTAGCGTCTCCCGCTACATGCCAAGCAACTTCGCCGACCTCGCGAGTGCCGCCAAATCTGCCGTAGTGGATGCGAGTGGACTTGCCTCTGCCCTCGGCCGCCACGTGCGTGGTGACGTTCGCTTCGACGATGGAAGTCGCGCTCTCTACGCTACCGACGGATCCAACTATCGCCAGGTTCCCATCGGAGTAGTTCTGCCCCGCGATATCGACGATGTCATCGCGACCATTTCTCTGGCTCGCGAATATGGCGCGCCGATTCTCTGCCGGGGCGGCGGAACCTCGCTCGCCGGACAGTGCTGCAACGTCGCCGTGGTGCTCGATTTCACGAAGTACATGGACGCCATCCTCGAGATTGATCCGGCACGCCGGATTGCGCGGGTCCAGCCTGGCGTAGTCCTCGATAGGCTGCGAAACGCCGCGGAAAAACACCAGCTGACGTTTGGACCCGATCCCGCCAGCCACGACCGATGCACCCTGGGCGGCATGATAGGAAACAATTCATGCGGCGTGCACTCAGTCATGGCAGGCAAAACTGATGACAACATCGACGAACTCGAAATTCTTACCTACGATAGCTTGCGCATGCGGGTAGGCCAGACCAGCGACGGAGAGGTCGAGAAGATCATTGCCGAAGGCGGTCGTCGTGGGGAAATTTATTCCGGCTTAAAGAGGTTGCGCAATACATATTCCAGTCTCATCCAAAAACGTTACCCAAATATTCCGCGCCGCGTGTCCGGCTACAACCTGAATTATCTGCTCCCGGAAAACGGCTTCCACGTGGCACGCGCTCTGGTGGGATCGGAAGGCACCTGCGTCACCGTGCTCGAAGCGTCCTGCCGGCTGGTGGAGAGTCCGCAGGAACGCGTGTTACTCGTCATCGCATATCCCGATATCTTTCAGTGCGCCGATCGCGTACCGGAGATCATGGCTCATCATCCGATCGGCCTCGAAGCCGTGGATAGTCTGCTGGTCGAATTCACCAGGCGAAGGCATCTGAATGCGGACGGGCTTGCTCTTCTGCCTCAAGGTGGTGGTTGGCTGTTCGCCGAATTCGGCGCGAGCACTGCCGCGGAAGCCGAATCTCAAGCCCGCAATCTCATGCGCGCCCTAAGCCAGAGTACGAGTCCGCCAAAGATGAGACTGTTCCCGGATCGACAACAAGCGAAGCGCGTCTGGGACGTGCGCGAATCGGCTCTGGGAGCCATCTCCCACGTGCCAGGGGAGCCCCCCGGCTGGGAGGGCTGGGAAGATTCCGCCGTCACTCCCGAAGAGCTCGGCAGCTATCTGCGCGATCTCTGCAAACTGATGAAGGGCTACGGCTACCGCAGCGCTCTCTACGGACATTTCGGACACGCCTGTCTGCACATGCGGATCAACTTCGATCTCGAGTCCAAGCAAGGTATCGCCAACTTCCGCAAGTTTATGGAGGAGGCAGCAGATTTGGTCGTCAGCTATGGTGGCTCGCTGTCCGGGGAACACGGCGACGGGCAAGCGCGTGCGGAGTTGTTACCGAAAATGTTTGGTCCGGAACTGGTACAGGCATTCCGCGAGTTCAAAGCGCTATGGGATCCGGAATGGAAAATGAATCCGGGCAAGATAGTTGAGCCCTACAAGCTGGATGAGAATCTGCGTCTGGGCGCCGACTACAAGCCGTGGAAGCCACCGACGCACTTTCAATTTCCGGAGGATCAAGGCAGTCTGGCAAATGCCACGCTGCGTTGCGTGGGCGTGGGGAAATGCCGCCACGATGAAGGCGGAGTGATGTGTCCCAGCTTCCGTGTGACTCGCGAAGAGGAGCATTCAACCCGAGGCCGAGCCCACCTGCTCTGGGAGATGACCAAGCGCGACCTAATAAAGGACGGGTGGCGCGATCAGCACGTGAAGGACTCGCTCGATTTGTGTCTTGCCTGCAAAGGATGTAAGAGCGATTGCCCGGTCGGCGTCGATGTGGCCACCTACAAATCAGAGTTCCTGGCCCACTACTACGAAGGACATCGCCGTCCACGCAGTGCTTACGCCTTCGGAAATATCGACATCTGGGCTCGGCTTGCGTCAAAGGCGCCGGGACTGTTCAATCTGACCACACAACTACCTTTGCTCCGCGATATCTCTAAGCTCGTTGCAGGTATTCCGCGGGAACGTAGCATTCCTGCCTTCGCACCACAAACCTTCCGTGATTGGTTCAGCCGTCGAGAGCGCGGCAATCCACAAGCAATGCCCGTGCTCCTCTGGCCGGACACATTTAACAACTACTTCCTCCCTGATACCGCCAAGGCTGCAGTGGAGGTTCTGGAATCCGCTGGCTACCGGGTAAAGCTGCCCCAAGCCAATCTGTGCTGTGGACGTCCGCTCTACGATTGGGGAATGTTAGACCGCGCCAAGAATTTGCTGCTCAAGATTCTTAGCACGCTGGAAGTCGAAATCAAACGGGACGTTCCTATCGTCGTCCTGGAGCCAAGCTGTGCCGCAGTGTTTCGCGACGAACTCCTGAACCTGTTTCCTAACGACGAACGGGCCCACCGGTTGTCGCAGCAAACATTTTTGCTGAGCGAATTTCTCGAGCAAAAGGCAGCCCATTTCCCCTTGCCGAAACTGGCGCGCAAGGCCCTGGTCCACGGCCATTGTCACCACAAGTCAATTATGAGAATGACCGATGAAGAATCCGTCCTTCGCAAGATGGGGATCGATTTTCAAACCCCAGCGCCGGGTTGCTGCGGCATGGCCGGATCTTTCGGCTTCGAACAAGACAAATACCAAACGTCACTCGCCATCGGCGAACTCGAACTTCTGCCCGCGGTTCGGGAAGCGTCGTCCGACTGTCTGATCGTCGCAAACGGCTTCAGTTGCCGCGAGCAGATCAGGCAATGCACGAATCGGCAAGCCTTGCACCTGGCAGAAGTTATTCAGATGGCAACGCAGCATAATTCGACCCGGGCTCTCGCGATGCCCACCTAAGCCTCGGACGCCTCGTCCGGATGGCTTGGCCAGTTTCTAAGTTATTGAAAAGAAAGTTTATTGTGCGGCATGTCTCGCCAGACCGCTGTGATTCTGGGAGAATAACGATATCCCGTCGAGGCCCCGGTTAGCCTCCTCCTGTTTCTGCGCAGGGTCCAACTATGATTCGGGACACTGAATCCGCACTCACGATCGCCGACACGTCTGGGGAGACCAAAGCGCCTCCGACGGCTGACGCCTCGCTCCGCGGCTCCGTTCTAGTGCTGATTCAATTCGACGTCTGTGAGGAGATACGGCTCGACAAGCTGCGCGAGATCTTCGGTGCGCGCACGCTGGAACAGCCTACCCTGAAACATCCAGCTCCGGGATATGTGCGTTACCAGCGTCCTCCGGTGGTCGAGCCAATTGATCCACTGATCCTCGAGAGCGGCGAGCATCTCGAAGGCCAGATCAAGTTTTACGATTACGGTGTGGTGAGCGTGGTGCTCGAGCTGCCATTCCAAGGCGACTGGGACACTCTGGTTCGCCTCGGCAGTCGCTGGGTATGGGACGTCGATTTCGCCGGCCACGCATCGCGCATCGCGCACCAGAAACTGGAGCGAGCAACCCCAGCGCTGGTGAAGCCGTATCCGGATTGGCTAAGCGAGGACTACTTCATCTTTCATGTGCGTGAGATCAGCGGTTGTCCTTCAGCCAATGAGCTGGTTTCTTCGCATGGCGCACGCATCGCGCAGATCGTTCGTGGA
Source organism: Terriglobales bacterium (assembly GCA_035483835.1). Lineage (GTDB taxonomy): Bacteria > Acidobacteriota > Terriglobia > Terriglobales > Acidobacteriaceae > JABDBE01. The sequence continues at coordinate 5,575 of DATHPO010000207.1, read as the reverse complement.
GAAACGGCACAACTCTCCGAGGGGGAACAAAACGAAATTCTGCAGTCGCGCATCTCGTATTACCCCAACGACTTGACAGTAATCAGTTGGAACGCCGCCTTCCTGTATGACAGTGCCGCTGGCGCGGAGACCGCCATTCAGCTGCTCGAGTATGCCAACTCGCAGTTGCTCGAGTTCCGCCACTACGACGAGTTCCTTACTCGCGAACTGGAAAGCGTTTACGACTCCTTTGACGAGGGCACCGGAATGCTGGCGCGCTGGCGCTTGGCGCGCGCCGCGACCAAACTGCATACCGTCTTGCTCGACGTGAACGAACTCACCGAGCACGCCGACAACGCGATCAAGTTTCTCAGCGACATGTTTTCCGCTCGTCTGTACAAACTGGCGGCCTCAAAAGTAGGCGTTCCCGATTACAAGGATCTGGTCACCCAGAAAGTACAAACCGCCGAGGAACTCTATCGCTTCATGGTCGACCAGTTTAACCAGAGCCGTGCCTTCGTGCTGGAACTCATGGTCGTTATTATTCTGATTATCGAACTGGTCTACTTCTTTCGCGGAAAACCAATCTGAGAACTGAGAACCAGAATCTGCGAACTGATTTCCTTTCACCCGTAGCATCCTGGAACCGATGCGAGGCTTAAACGGCAAGCGTGTCTTAATCACCGGCGGCGCCAGCGGCATCGGCGCGGCCACAGCCGCGCGCTTTCTTGAAGAGGGTTCAGCCGTATGCGTGCTCGACCGAGACGCCAAAGCAAATGACAGAATTCGGCAGCACCTGCCCGGCTTGGCCGGAGCGCTCGCTGCGGACGTTTCCAACCTCAGGCAAGTCGAGGCGGCATTCGAGGACGCACTTCGCATCATGGGCGGAGTCGACGTGCTGATCAACAATGCCGGCATCAGCATTCGCCACGATTTTCTCAAAATCACTCCCGAAGAGTGGGACAAAGTCATCGCGGTGAACCTGACCGGCGTCTTCTACATGGCCCAGACTGTGGCACGTCATATGTGGGAGCAGGACGGCGGCGTAATTCTGCAGACCGCTTCGACCAACGGATTTGTAGGTCAGCCTTACTACGCCGACTACAACGCGACCAAAGCAGGGGTGATCGAGTTGACTCGAACCATGGCGCTGGAACTCGCGCCCAAGATACGGGTGTGCGCCGTCGCGCCAGGTTACGTGCTGACCCCTATGCAACGCGCCGAATACACCGATGCGATGCTCGACGAAGTGAATCGCAAGATTCCGCTGCGGCGCCACGCCAAGCCGGAAGAGATCGCCGCCCTATTTGCATTCCTTGCGTCGGACGATGCAGCGTATATAACCGGCCAGGTCTACACGATTGACGGCGCCGAAACCGCAGGCGGGCTGGCAAGCAGGTAGTTTCGTGGCTGAAGCTGGCTTTCACAGATAATCGCGGGGGAAGGCGCAGAAGATTTGGTGTTGTGGGAAGGGCACGGCTTCGGCCGTGCCGCCCAAGGCCCTAAGAAATGCGGCTTTAGCCGCTGAGGGAAATATTTCCCGCAGTCAGAACGAACCCATTCCAATGACTCTCTCCAGCACGCCCCTATCCCTCGCGGGCAAGGTCGCTCTCATCACTGGCGCCGCATCAGGCATCGGCCGAGCAGCGGCCAAGCTGTTCGCCCGCGAAGGCGCCGCGGTTGTCATTACAGACATCAACCCAGATGGAGAGGCGCTCGCTGAGGAAATCGCCCGAAGCGGGGCCCACGCTTTCTTCGAGCACGCAGATGTCACCCAGGCTGCTGACTGCCACCGCGTCGTGGAACGAACCCTGCGAGAGTTCGGCGGCATTCACGTGCTCTTCAACAACGCCGGAATCATGCGCCGCGCTTCGGTGGTAGAACTGAGCGAGGAAGACTGGGATCGGGTAATGTCCGTGAATGTGAAGTCGATTTTCCTGATGTCGCGGCAAGTAATCCCGACCATGGCAAAGGCAGGCGGGGGATCCATCATCAATACGGCGTCCGGTTGGGGCCTCGCTGGAGGCCCCCGTGCCGCAGTCTATTGCGCCTCGAAAGGCGCCGTCGTGCTCCTGACCAAGGCCATGGCGATCGATCACGGACCACAAAAGATTCGTGTGAACTGCATTTGTCCCGGCGACACCGATACCGGTATGCTGCGCAATGAAGCCCAGCAATTGGGAGAGCGCGAAGATCTTTTCCTGGCACAGTCTGCACGCCGCCCGTTGGGGCGAATCGGCCAGCCAGAAGAAATCGCACAAGCCGCGCTTTATCTCGCAAGTGATGCGTCGTCGTTCGTCACTGGGACGGCGTTAGTCGTTGACGGGGGCGGTTTGGCGGGATCATAGAAGATGTCTATGCGCTTACAAAACAAAGTCGCCCTCATCACCGGTGGATCCTCCGGCATCGGCCAGGCAACCGCGATCCTTTTTGCCAAAGAGGGCGCCAACCTTGCGATTACCGGCCGGAACGAAACGCGCGGCCACGCGGTCGTTGCCCAGATCCTGGAGCGCGGCGGCAACGCAATTTTCATTCGCACGGACGTTCGCAAGGCCGCCGAGTGCCGTCGCTCCGTGGACGAAACGCTAAACTCCTTCGGCAAGCTCGACATCCTGTTCAACAATGCCGGCGTTTTCTATCCGCACACCACGCTCGAGTGCACCGAGGAAGAGTGGGACCTGCAAATCGATATCAACCTGAAAGGCACGTTCCTCATGTCGAAATTCGCGTTGCATCCGATGATTCAGCAAGGCAGCGGGGTAATCATCAACAACAGTTCCGGATGGGGCATCGTGGGCGGTGACAAGGCGGTTGCGTATTGCGCCTCGAAAGGCGGAGTGGTTCTGTTAACCAAAGCCATGGCGATCGACCACGGAAGGCAGGGGATTCGCGTAAACTGCATCTGCCCCGGCGACGTCGACACGCCCATGCTTCCGGAGGACGCACGCATGCGCGGTTTGAAGTGGGAGGACTATCTTGCAGGCTGCGCCAATCGTCCTTTGGGAAGAATCGGAACGGTAGATGAAATCGCCAGGGCAGGGCTATTCCTTGCCTCCGACGATTCGTCGTTCATGACAGGCGCGGCTTTGGTAGTGGACGGCGGCGGTATAGCAGACTAATCCTCGACGGACAGACTTAAAACCGAATGGCACCGATCACCGCAACTCGCGACCGAACCCGCTCACAGCAGTGGTTTGCGCGCGCCCAACAATCCCTGGTCGACGGAGTAAACTCGCCGTCGCGCGGCAACGCCGCATACTCTGGTGGCCCACTCTTTTTGGAGCGCGGTAGTGGTTCGCACGTCTGGGATGCTGATGGCAACGAGTACGTGGATTTCATGATGTCCTTCGGCGCCCTGATCCATGGGCACGCGCATCCTAAACTGGTGACCGTCGCTGCCAAAGCCATGGCGGAAGGCTCGCACTTCGCGGCAGCGACTTCTGCCGAAGTCGAAGCCGCCGAGCGCTTCCTCAGCATGGTGCCTTCCGCCGAAGTCGTGCGCTTTACCAACACCGGCAGCGAAGCGACCATGCTGGCCCTCCGCCTGGCGCGTGCGCACACGGGCCGAACCAGGTTCCTGAAGTTCGAAGGCCACTACCACGGCTGGTACGATCCGTTTCTCCTGAACGCGCATGGGCATCCACCAGAACAATTGGGGCCGCCGGAAAATCCAGCAAGAATCCCCGACTCTGAAGGGATTCCGCCCACAACCTTTGACGATGTCGTGCTCGCCCCCTGGAACGACATCGCGGTTCTTGAGCGCATCCTGCAGAAGCACGGGCACGAATTGGCCGCCGTCATCACCGAGCCAATCATGGCGAACATGGGCTGCATCCTGCCGCGCGACGGCTATCTGCAACGCTTGCGCGAACTGACCCGAGACTATGGCGTGCTGCTGATCCTCGACGAAGTAGTCACCGGTTTTCGTTACGCGCCTGGCGGATGCCAGGAGTATTACGGAATCCAACCGGACATAAGCACGTTCGGCAAAGCGCTAGGCGCTGGCTTTCCTGTCGGCGCCGTGGCGGGTCCGCGATCGATTCTCGATCGCATGCGCTGGAACGATCACATGGTTCTGCATTACGGGACGTTCAATGGACACCGGCTCACCATGAAAGTGGTGGCAGCGAACCTCGACCTGCTCTCACGCAACGACGCCTACAGCAACCTGCACTCCGTAGGAGACGAAGCCATCACTGGCCTGCGCGAAGTATTTCGCCGCCGGAATATAAAAGCCATCGTGCAGGGTTTCGGTCCCATGTTCCAGATTTATTTCACCGAGCGCGATGCCATCCACGATTACCGCGACTACTGCGCTTACGCAGATACCGCGCGCTACTCCCGATTCGTGCACCTGCTGCTCGAATGCGGCATCTACATGACTCCATCGAACGGCCTGCATTGGATTATCTCCACAGCGCACACGAAAGCGGACGTGGCAGCGCTGGTCGAAGCGGCCGACCACGCTTGCGCGCGCCTGACGTGAAATGGATCCAATATGAAAACGAAAACTGGCGTCAAGGCGATTGTCTTTCTCGGCGGCGGACGCATTACGAACGCGCTTGTGGCCGGGCTGCGGCTTGCGAAGTATGGCAAGCCGATCCTCGTGCACGATCGCAATCCGGGAAAACTGCGGCAACTAAAAAGGCAATACGCTGTGGCCGTAGAACTGAGCCTGCAACGAGCCGTGGAGCAAGCGAAACTGCTCCTTATCGCCGTCCGGCCGGATTCAGTCAGCGATCTGCTGCTGGAGATCGCCAAGCTCGAAAAAGAAAAACCGCGTCGTCCGCTGATGCTGGTCAGTTTGGCCGCTGGCGTCCCGCTTTCAAAACTGCGAGCGCGATTGCCGTCGCCTGCGCGTTGGGCACGAGCCATGCCCAGTCCAGTGTGCCGCAGCGGGCGCGGACTCACGGCTCTGACTTTCGACTCAACTTTCTCTCGAACCGCGAGGCGCGGCGTTAAAGACTTCTTCGCGGAAGTGGGCAGTGTGCTCGAAATTCCCGAGAGCCAGTTCGACGTTTTCACCGCCACCTTTTCCAGCAGCCACGGCTACCACACCCTCGCCGCGCTGGCAGCCTCGGCTCAAAGACTGGGACTCAATCGCGAAATCGCAATGACGGCAGCAGCCCACGCCCTCGCGGATGGGATTCTCTCTTGGCGCGAAAGCAAGACTCCGTTGACCGAACTTCTCCACGAAGCCGCGACACCAGGCGGCACCGCCGCGGCAGCCATGAAGGCGATGGATTCGTCCGGCTACGGGCGAAGCATCCGGCAAGGATTACGGGCGGGAATCGCGCGAGCGCGCCAGAATGCCAAACGAGCCTAGCCCCCGGAAGCTGAAAGCTAGCCAGTTCGAGTGTTCGAATTTGCCGCCAGTTAGTTGCCCGCCTCACGCGCCTTCGATATCATGCGCTGGGCCGCGCCGGGTTGGAGAATCCGCGCCTATCCGGCGTAGCCCAAACTATTCAGTCCAAGGGGGGCACATGTTCTCAAAGAAATTTCTGGTTTCGGTGGTATTCCTGTTGATTGCCGCGACGACTATCGCAGTCGCCCAGAATGACCTCGCCGTGAGAAGCAACGGAACGATGATTTGGGG
>DATHPO010000206.1:0-9253 GCA_035483835.1 Terriglobales bacterium | reverse complement strand
GGAATGGAACGGCTACACCTTCAGCGAGACTGTCTTTGACAACAGCTATCAGACCATGCCGGAGACGACGTGGAATTATTGGAACCTGATCAAGTTCAACGAGCACGAACGCGAGGACGGCAGCGTCACGCTTCTGATGCGTAAAGATCAGTGCATGCACTGCGCCGATCCGGGCTGCCTGGCGGCGTGTCCAGCGGACGGCGCTATCGTGCAATACTCCAACGGCATCGTAGATTTTCAGCAGGCGAACTGCATTGGTTGTGGATATTGCGTCAGCGGCTGTCCGTTCAACATCCCTAAATTTAATTCGGCCACAAAGAAGATGTTCAAGTGCACGCTGTGTTCGGATCGGGTGAGCGAGGGTCTGGAACCGGCCTGCATAAAGTCTTGCCCCACGGGTTGCCTGCATTTTGGCACGAAAGATGACATGAAGGACCTGGCCGAGACGCGAGCCAAGCAGCTCCGCGAGAACTTCGGTATCGAGAAGGCCGGTATTTATGATCCGCCGGGCGTGGGAGGAACGGGCGTGATCTACGTTCTCCACGATGTGACCAATCCCGAAGCGTATGGCGGATTGCCGAAAGACCCGCACATTCCCTGGGTGGTGAAGTTCTGGAAGGGACCAGCGAAGTGGATTGGGAACCTGGCCATGCTGGGCGGCATTCTGGGCGTGACTCTCCACTACTTCCGCTATGGTCCGAAGGAAGTTGATTCCGAGAAGCACGAAAACGGAGGACAGCCGTGAGTTCGCACGCCATTTCCTCGCAACGAACTACGGGCGAACCCGGAGAACGCATCCTCCGCTACACGCTGGTCGAGCGCGTTCATCACTGGATGGGCGCTCTGTTCTACGTCTATTGTTTGATCACCGGCCTGGCCTTCTGGTCCCCATACATGTTTTGGCTCGCGGCGCTGGTGGGCGGCGGACCAACTGCACGATTCTGGCATCCCTGGATTGGCCTCGCCTTCGCGGCATCTATGTTTTGGATGTACAAGATGTGGCGCGGCGATATGGCTACGACCGAAGCGGACTTGCGCTGGAAGAAGGCGGTCAAGCATTACATCGAGAACGACGACCAGAATCTTCCGCCCGAGGGTCGCTTCAACTGGGGACAGAAAGTGTTTTTCTGGCTGATGTTTTATGGCGTGATTTTGCTGGCGCTTTCGGGGCTTGGGCTGTGGTTCGTGGAATCGATCCCGTGGAGTTTGCACTGGCTCCGACTTCTGTGTGTCACCGTGCATGTTGTCGCCGCACTCGCCACGATTGGCGGCTTCATCATTCACGTTTACATGGGAACGGCCATGATTCGCGGCGGATTTACTTCAATCATTCGCGGCGAAGTTTCGGTCGCCTGGGCGAAGACGCACCATCGCCTCTGGTACGAACAGGTCACCGGCAAGCTGCCCCCGCCGAAATGAAGCGATCCAAGTGGGATCAACGTATTCAGCGTGCGGATGAATTGACATCCGCACATCCTTTCGCGGCCGAGGCGTTGCGCTTCTACAAAGGCATCGCCACCTTCCAGAAGGAACTCTACGCCCACGTCGACGCAGCGCGCGGGAATGGTTCAGGGAAAAAGGCTGCCGGCTTATTCAATGAAGATCTCAATCTCCCGCTGCTGTTGCCCAAGTTTCCCGAGTTCCTGTCCCGCGTGAGTGCTTTCAGCCCTCGTCCAGTTGCCGAGTCTGCTGCTAGGTTGAGGACTCAGCCGGCCGCCGCAGTTGAGGAGATGCTCGCCTTTCATTGGCGGAAATTGTCAAATTCTCAACCCGCTCCCAGCGAAACCGAGGCACTGCTCGCTTGGATATTTCTACAACCATACGCGGAATGTATTGCCGATCGCAGTGAGCACAAACCGGTTAACGACAGTCTTGCGCTCTGTCCTTTTTGTGGAGGAAAACCTCTAGTCGGCGTGCTGCGTCCGGAAGGAGACGGAGCAAAACGATTTCTGATTTGCGCGCTATGTTCGACGGACTGGGCGTTCCGGCGAATTCTATGTCCTTCGTGCGGCGAAGAAGCTGTAGAGAAGCTTGCTGTGTACACGGCAGCCGAGTTCAACCACGTGCGCGTCGAAGGGTGCGACACTTGCCAGCATTACATCAAGACAGTGGATCTCACGAAGAACGGCCTCGCGGTGCCGGTCGTCGACGAACTGGCAACCATCCCTCTCAACCTCTGGGCCCAGGAGCACGGATACGTGAAGCTAAAAACCAACTTGCTCGGAATCTAGCTTTCTCCCTACGGAGCGCGTGAGGCAAACCGGGCCTTTATCGTCTTGATCTCATAAAGTTTGGTATGCACCGTGACGATGTCATCGTGTACGGCAAGTTCAGCAATCGATTTCTCCATCAGATCCGTTTCTGACGCCGACTGCGCTCCTGCCGGAAGGTGAAGTTTAACGTCCACTTCTTTCCCAGCCCACTCGTAGAAACGCAGGACAAGAGAATCATCGTCCTCAGATTTCTTGACTGCGGTGAGCACCACGTTGTCCGCTTCGATTCTTACGAAAGAATGCTCAGCCTGCAGTGCTCCATCGTGTTTCTGCGACTGAATGGCGAGCAGCTTGTAATTCAGTTCGTATCCGCGGCGCACGGTCTGAGCGTCCCGCCAGGTTCCGGCATGCGGATACAAGGAGTAAGTGAACTCGTGATGACCCTCATCGGCATGCGGATCGGGCCACTCCGGCGAGCGCAGCAGTGAGAGGCGGAGCACGTTGCCCTTCACGTCGTATCCGTACTTGCTGTCATTAAGCAGACTGAAGCCGTGTCTGGTATCAGAAAGATCGGCCCAGCGCTGCGCGGGCACTTCGAACTTGGCTTGTTCGGCTGCTGTGTTCCGCGTAGTCGGACGCTCTATCGATCCGTAGGGAATCTCAAAGGTGGCTTTGTCGCTGTGTGCGCTCAAAGGAAATGCAACTTTCAGCAGAATGTGCTTCTCGTGCCAGTCGACCTGCATCTTCACGTCGACTCGCGGCACGCCGGCGTACATTGTGATGTCTTGCACGAATGTAGAATTCTGGAAATGCTTCGTCACTCGGATGATGGCCCGCAGTGGCCCACTCTCAACCAGCTTCACCTCGTCAGCTTTATCCAGATCCCAACGTTGTTTCTCGAAATCTGCATCGATGTTCCAGGCATCCCATTTTTGAGGTTTGTCGTAGAAGGCCTGCAAAAGGTTTCCGCAAGCGGATGTCTTGGGGCCTCCTGTGTCAGTTTCCGAGGGAGCTAGCGCTTCTGTTTGATTTCGTAGATCGTAGAGGCTGGTGATGCATCCGGTTTGTGAGTCAATGGTGACCCGAATAGCACCGTTCTGCATCGTATCACCAGACGCCCTGACGGCTTGCATTAGACGGCCATTGTAGACGTCCGGTGCGTTCGTCGGCTTCGGGGTGGAGCGCACAAAATACGTCTTGTAGCCGATTGAGGGTGTGGCTGCGAGGATAAGTAAACGCGCCCGGTTCGTTGCAGAGTCCATCGTCAACAGCTGGGATTCAACCCGGTGGCCGGCGGCATCGATCACTTCAACATGTTGAGCTTGGCCGGGAAGTTGTACCTCCGCCTCAATCACTTCCTCGCGCGGCCACGAAAGGGAATTGAGAACCACAATCGGCGCACCGTCTCCTTTGGTATTAATGTGAGCCAGAATCTCGTCGAGCGCGCCATGCGTGAGCTCGTTGGCAGAACGGGCAACATCTTCCAAATTTCGCTTGGCGTCGAGATAGTTCACCGCGATGCCAGAACCGGGCATGACATCGTGGAAGTGGTCGAAGAGCAGATTCTTCCAGGCGAGCTCGAACTGATCTTGTGCATACGGCCGGCCGAAGAGGGAGGCCACGGATGCATACTTCTCCGCGTCCAGCATCAGTTCTTCATCATGCCGAATTCGTTGTTTCGTGTCCGCTTGCGAGGTGTACACGCCCCGGTGATATTCGAAATAGAGTTCGTCCTTCCAGGTAGGCACTTTGAGATTTGGGAGTTCCTGGTTCAGGTCCGCGAAAAATGCTTTTGCGGTGCTGAAGTCAATCTTGGGAAAGACGGTGTTCGGATCCCGAAGGCGATTGGCATGATCAAGCATGGTGCGAGTCGGACCGCCGCCGTGGTCGCCGATTCCGTACAAGTAAAGCATCTGCGGCGAATCCGTGACTTTAGTCCCGTAAATCAGCGGGGCATAGAGCGACAGGTCCTTTGTCATCTGCTCAGGGTTGAAGTCGTTGGCGTATTCGTGCGGAAAATATGTCAGCAGACGACTCCCGTCGGGCGCTTCCCACCAGAACAGCCGGTAGGGGAACTTCGTGTAGTCGGTAGCCCACAGTAATTTGCTGGTCACGAAATAATCGATGCCGGATTTCTTATAGATTTGGGGAAGCTGCCAGTTGTATCCAAACGAATCCGGATTCCAGCCGATCTTGATGTCAGCACCAAAATTCTTCTGAAAATATCGCTTGCCGACAAGAATCTGACGCACCAGCGATTCGCCGTCCGGCATGTTCAAGTCGGGTTCGACCCACATGCCGCCAATGACTTCCCAGCGTCCCTCCTTCACCCTTTGCTTGATCTGCTCGAACATGTCCGGATATTTTTCTTGCATCCATTCATAAGTCCGAGCCGAGGACATGGTGAACTTGAAATCCGGATACTCGCGCATCAGATCCAGAACGCTCTGAAAGGTATTGCGCACGACTTCGACCGTTTCCGTCCACGGCCACAACCACGCCATGTCGATATGGGAGTTCCCGACAGCACGAACTGTGAACTGTTTCAACCACGGATTCAACGATTGCAGTTTGTCTTGCGCCTGGCGCAGCGACGCGTCGAATCCCGCTTGGTCGTTCTTATCGAGTGGCGAAAAATCGATAGCCTTGATGGCCGCGTCGAGCTGTTGCTGGGGTTCCGCGCGACCCTCTTCATACGCCGCAATCATCGGACGCGCCGCCAGAATTTCCACTCGCAGCACCGCTGGGTCGGGCCGATTGGCGGGAGGTTCAATAATCAACTGAGCGTGATGAAATTCAGTTTCAACATCGGGGGCGTCGATCCGCACCGCGATCAGAAACTTCTGCCCGGGCTGCGCGTTTTCCGTGAGCGGGATTGGCTGCTGCATGTCGTCGTCTCCTCGCGACACCAGCGATCCATTCGAGAACACTGCGATCGTGACCGGGCCCTTGTTGTTCCAATTGAAATCGAATCGGAAGTCTAATTTTGCACGGGCGCCCAGCACTGCGTAACCATTGATCTTCTGCGGAATTTCGATCCAGCGCCGCAGCACACGGGACCCGGTCGACCACTTGTCCCCGACTTTTACGGTCTCCCAGCCGGAATCATCTAGAGACGGATCCTCAGGATGTGGTACGTCCGCGTGAAACCGCCACTCGGGGAGCGGTAGGGCGGTTAGCGATTGCAGCCCATCCAAAGTTGCTTGATAGGGATCAGTCGTTTTCTGGCTCGGTTCCTGGGCGGAAACAAAGTTGACTGGTACGAACGAGAGAAGCGCGCACACGATCCATCGCTTCAATGGACGTCCCTCCTTCATGGATTCGGACGGATAGATAAATGAACGAATAGGGTACTCGCTCCGATTCCGTCTTACCAGTCTTTAGCGAGTTGGGCCCTAGCCGCCGGCAATCGCTCCTATGATAAGAAACGGTTCCGCCCCCGAGACGACGGCGTCAGGCAGCGGAGCATCCGGCGATTCGTGGGAGAGATCCTCCTCGCAGGCAAAGAACCTCAGGAACGGTCGGCGCTGTTGCGTGCCGTGCTCGCGGATGGTTCCGCGCAGCATGGGGTAGCTGGCTTCGAGGGCGTCGAGAACCGAGCGTTGCGTGACCGGACCCTTGACCTCGAGTTCCAGTTCGGCGCCAACGTGCGCCAGCGTTCGCAGGTGGTGCGGAAGTATGACGCGGATCATTGGACTAATTAGGCGGTTCTACCAGTTCAGAAAGTGACCGACGCCCTTTTCTCCTCACGGATTTTCCAGCGAATCAGGATCCAAGAACAGGTTCAGATGAAACTTCGAGATGTAGTGGTGCTGCGCAGCCAAGTTCCACCATCTCCAGCAGGAACAAAATAGAACAATCGTCATCGAAATGGATTCCGAATCGTAAGTTGCCGATTGATGATCTGTCCGTCCTGCAAGTCTTCGGAGTACAGCGTCTTACACCCAGCCTCCAGAGCTGCGGAAGCAACCAGCGCATCGTAGATGCTATATCCGTACTTTTCCGCAATGGCCACTGCTGCTTTATGTGTATCGAGCGAAATTGGAACTGGGTCAGGGCACAAAATGCAAATGAGATCCAAGAACTCATTTACTTGTTTCCACGGCATACCAAGCTTGCGGCGTGCCACCGAGACAAACTCGTTCAATGATTGAATACTTACAACGCTGCCGCTTGCCAGCAGGGCCTCGGCTGTGGAAGCGCGAGGATCGTTCTTCGCCACCGCGTAAATCAATACGTTTGTGTCGAGGAAACGTTTAGCGGGCATTCGCCTCGGCCCGGTCGAATATAAACCCAGCGGGTAATGGACGACGCAGCCGGCGTAAGCGGTCGAGAGCCCGCTGCCGGGCAGGATCGCGGCGCACTTCAAATTTTCGCGTGTCCGCGATTCTAATTTCGATCTGGTCACCCTCTTTCAAATTGAGAGCTTCTACAACCTCTGATGGTAGCCGCACCGCGAGACTGTTACCCCACTTGGAAACCTGCATACGCCCCCGATAAAAAGTGATCTACATTGTCATTGTATATCTATTTACCAAGGGAAAGCAAATAGCCCCGTTTGGGGACTCACGCTAGCGTCTGCACCTCCACAGATAGCACCGCTGGCAAATCGCGGACGATGGGAGCCCAACTATCCCCGGCATCAGCCGACGCGTAGACTTGCCCGCCGCTGGTACCGAAATATATGCCGCATTTGTCGAGCGAGTCGACGGCCATGGCATCGCGCAAAACATTCACGTAGCAGTCTTTTTGGGGCAGGCCTTTCGTGAGCGCTTCCCATTCATGTCCGCCGGTGCGGCTGCGGTAGACTCGCAGCTTGCCCTCGTGCACGAAGTGTTCCGAGTCGCTTTTGATGGGGACAACGTAAATCGTCTCTGGCTCGTGCGCGTGAACGTCAATCGCGAAGCCGAAGTCGGTTGGCAGATTTCCGCTGACCTCGTGCCACGAGTCGCCTGCGTTGTCGCTGCGCATCACGTCCCAGTGCTTCTGCATGAAGAGCACGCCCGGCCGCGATGGGTTCATCGCGATGTGGTGAACACAATGCCCGACCTCGGCATCCTGGTCGGGGATGTATTGGGAACGCAGACCGCGGTTGATCGGCTTCCAACTCTTGCCGCCGTCGTCGGTGCGAAATGCGCCCGCCGCCGAAATAGCGATCCACATTCGCTGCGGATTCTTGGGATCGAGAATGATGGTGTGCAGACACATGCCGCCCGCGCCTGGCTGCCACTTGGGGCCGGTGCCGTGGCCGCGGAGGCCGGGGAGTTCGTGCCAGTTCTGGCCGCCGTCGGTCGACTGGAAAATGGCGGCATCTTCCACGCCGGCGTAAACTGCGTTGGCATCAGTCAGCGACGGCTCCAGGTGCCACACTCGCTTGAACTCCCATGGATGTTGCGTGCCGTCATACCACTGATGCGTGGTGAGCGGCTTGGCGGCCGCGTCGTATGCGAACTTGTTGCTTTCGCTCTGTGGAGGACCAGGCGTAGCGGGCTGGCCGGCGGGCGTTCCCGGTTGGTGCCAGGTTTTGCCGCCGTCGTCGGAGCGCTGAATGATTTGTCCGAACCAGTCACTGGTTTGCGAGGCATAAATGCGATTTGGATCCGCGGGCGATCCTTTCATGTGGTAAATTTCCCAGCCCGCAAAATGCGGACCGCTAACCTCCCACTTGTCGCGCTTGCCATCGGAGGTCAGGATGAATGCGCCTTTGTGTGTACCCACGAGAACCCGTACCTTGCTCATGCTTCGCTCCTCTTTATTTGTCGCGGCGCATTTATTCGCCGCGCATTTATTCACCGCGACAGGCTCGCTGCAAGCCTGCAACATCAATTTTTTTCATTTGCAGCATGGCCTTGAACACTCGCTGCGACTTCGCCGGATCTTTGTCGCTCATCAGTTCCATCAATTGCTTGGGAATAATTTGCCACGATACGCCGAATTTATCTTGCAGCCATCCGCATTGGACGTCTTTTCCGCCAGCCGTGAGCTTGTCCCACAACTCGTCAACTTCGGCTTGCGTCTCGCAGTTAACAAAGAACGATATGGCTGGAGAGAAAGTGTAATGCGGGCCGCCGTTCAATGCTATGAATTGTTGCCCTTCAAGCTGGAAAGTTACCGTCATTGCGGATCCCTTTGGTCCCGGACCGGCATCTCCGTAACGGGCAACGTTCAGGATTTTCGAGTTCTTGAAAATCGAAGTATAGAAGTTCGCAGCCTCTTCCGCGTTACTGTCAAACCACAAAAATGGAGTTATTTTTTGCATGTTTCACCGTTAATTTGTACGAGATTGCACCGCCGAGAGCGGACGTCAGTAAGCATCAAGCCGTTCCATCCGACCTCCTCTTTCCCTTTGGAGGTGGCATCAATTGCACCATTGCATTCGGTTTCGCTTCATTCTGGCGTTGTTCACATTGCCGGTGCAGGCGTTCCATCGGACCAGATGCCGGTGGGCATCAGGAACATGTCGATCGGTTCCGGGTTGCCTTTATACGATGGAGCCAGCAAGAGCGGGGATCCTGGGAACGGTTCTGACAGTTCATTTGAGGAGTCCACCACATTCGCGCCCCATACGGTACCGAGCGGCGTGTAGAACATAAGATGGGCCATGTTGTGGTTGCCCGCGTCGGTAAGATACGCGTCCTTGGACATCATGTAGCTCATCGCGCCAGCTTCGAGCACCGGCAGTTCCTTTTTCTCAATCGCGGCCTTGATGCTCTGCTTGACTTCATCCTTCGATTTTCCGGCCAATAGCAATTTTGTTCTCATCAAAGTCATGGGCAGCACCGTCCGAGCGGCGGCCGGATTGTAGCAAATCGGACTTCGATTCTTAGGGTTCCAAAACTCGGGACTGTCGAACGGATTCATCCACGCGCGTTCTACGATGCAAACGAACCCGTTCTTGCCTTCGACAGCGGTTTCATAGCCATGGGACCCAAGAATCACAACCGTTGCATCACGGGATATCGACACAGGGGCGGCGGTGCGTGCCAGCGCTATCTCGGCGGTGCGGTCCGCCATCACGTATTGGTCGAACGGGGCCATAC
>DATHPO010000205.1:0-14794 GCA_035483835.1 Terriglobales bacterium | reverse complement strand
TGCTCGGGATTGTTCGAGCAGCTCTGGAGAGTTAACCCCGATAGCGAAGTGTGCAGACCGCGCCAGGAGGTCCTCTGTGGCAGCCTTCGAAAGATTTGGAAGTGGTGATCAGGTTTCTTATGAGCGCAGATTCGAGCAGGTGATAGGCAATAGTCCTGCCCTAGAAGCAGTGCTCGAACAGGTCGAACGTGTCGCTCCTACGGATTCCACCGTTATTATCGAGGGCGAAACAGGCACCGGCAAGGAGCTGATCGCCCACGCGATTCACAATCTCAGCTTGCGGTGTGGACGCCCGTTCATAAGATTGAATTGCGCTGCCATTCCTTTAGACCTGCTGGAGAGTGAGCTTTTTGGCCACGAAAAGGGCGCATTCACCGGGGCCATTGCGCAAAAGATTGGCCGCTTCGAGCTCGCCGACAAAGGCACACTCTTTTTGGATGAGGTGGGTGATATTCCGCCGGCGTTGCAGCCCAAACTGCTGCGCGTCTTGCAAGAACAGGAGTTCGAGCGGTTGGGGAGCACTAAGACTCACAAAGTGGACGTCCGGCTGGTTGCTGCAACAAATCGGGATCTGATTGAGATGGTGAATCGGGGCGAATTCCGCAGCGACCTCTACTATCGCCTGAATGTATTTCCGATCCTGCTGCCACCGTTACGGGAGCGCCGCGAAGACATCCCGGTGTTGGTAACGCATTTTGTCGAGGTTTTTGGACGGCGGATGGGTCGAGAAATTGAACACATTCCTCCCGAAACTATGTCTGCGCTCAGCTCGTACCCGTGGCCAGGGAATGTTCGCGAACTGCAGAACCTGATCGAACGTGCCGTGATCCTTTCAAACAATGGTGTGCTTCCCAATTCTTTGCCGGCGATGGGGACTCAGGCTGTTGCCGTCGCTTCCGCTGCTGCTACTACACCAGTCACTACTTTGAAGGACTCCGAGCGCACTCTGATTCAGCGCACGCTTGAAAGCGTGGGGTGGGTGATCGGCGGCCCGAAAGGCGCTGCCGCCAAACTTGGCTTGAAGCGCACTACACTGATTCATAAGATGCAGAAGCTGGGGATCTCCCGACCCCTCCAGAGCGGTCAAGATGCGATTGGGCAAGCATCGTCGGGGCCAGACTCACTGCCGCAGTTCTAGCCGCGCCGACGGTAAGATTCTTCCTTTTCTAGCCGAGCCACTGTGGGTTGGCGACGGTGCCGTCAAAGTGATGACTGGTTTTGTAAAGTTCGAACTGGCCTCCTTCCGCAGCCTTTGCCGTTTTTGCGAGAAGAGCCGCAACCTGGGACGAGTCCATCGGCTGGAAACTGCGGGCGGCGTGTAGAGCCTGCTGAAGGATGGGGAGCGAATCACAACCAGTGATGACGACACTGGTTGGAAGGTTCATTGGGTAGTACAGACACTCGACCGGTGTAACCGTTTTGCTCTCCAGTATGAAATGGTCGCCCATTGGTTTCATGCCGAGAACTCCGACGCCATCCTTGGTTAGAACCGGCAAGACCTTTTTTTCGAAACTGTCGAAGTGAGCGTCCATCACATTGAGTGGCATCTGAACCGCATCAAACGTGAAGCCGTGCTTCGAGGCTGTAGCCAGCATTTTCAAATGAATGTCCGGGCTCTTGTGGCCTGTGAAGCCGATAAAACGAATTTTACCCGCCTTCCGGGCATCGAGGGCTGTCTCCATCGCTCCGCCTTCGGCGAAAATGCGGTCTGGATCGGAATCGCGAATCACTTCATGGAACTGCAGTAAGTCAATTCGATCCGTCTGCAACCGCCGCAACGATTCATTGATTTGGTTTGCAGCCGCGGTTTTGTTTCGTCCATCGATCTTGGTCATCAAGAAGGCCTTCTGGCGATAACCATCGCGCAGCGCTCTGCCCATTCGAATTTCGCTCTCTCCTCCGTTGTAGTCCCAGCAGTTGTCGAGAAAATTGATTCCTTCGTCGAGTCCTGTACGAATGATGCGAATGCTCTCTTCGGGATCGCTCTGTTTGCCCAGGTGGTACCCGCCGAGCCCGATCAGTGAGACTTTTTCACCGGTGCGTCCCAGTGCTCGATATGGAATTCCGTTTTTACCATCCTTCTCTGCGGCTCCGTCTAGCCTTCCAGCCAAAAAAAGGGATGCCGCGGCAGTCATACCAAGAAACTCTCTCCTGCTCACGGTGGGATGATGTTTCGCGATCATTATCTCTTGCAACGACGACCGATCAGAATGATCGGAGCATGATTGATTTGAATCACCGTTGTTTACGGTCATGGGAAAATCTCCTATTCCACCGTATCCTGACAAGATTTATCCGAAATTGCTGTTAGTGGAGAGCGGCAGATCGCGGACCCGCTTGCCAGTGGCTGCGAAAATGGCATTGCAAAAAGCGGCGACAAACGGCGGCACTCCTGGTTCTCCCACACCAGCGGGGGGCGCCGAGCTCTCCGTAATGTAAACGTTAGTTTGAGCCGGAACCTCGTTGATCCGGGCAACAGGGTAGTCATTGAAATTGGATTGTTGGATTACGCCGTTCTTGGCCGTAATTTCTCCGCTGCGCACGATGCTCGTGCCAAAAACCACCGCGCCTTCGAATTGCGCCCGCGTTGCTTCCGGATTTACGACCAGCCCCGCATCAAGCGCCGTGTCAACACGCGGGATGTGGATCTCGCCGTCATCACTTACCTCCACTTCAACGACCGTAGCCACGTAAGTCAAGAAACTGCGATGGGCGGCAAATCCAATCCCGTGGCCCTTTGTGCTCTTGCTTTTGGCCCAGCCGGATTTGTCGGCGACCATTTCGACAACCCGCCGCAGGCGGCCTGTTTCCCAGGGATACGTTTTGTAATCCGCACCATAGTTTGGATACTGCACATTGGTGAAGTCCAAAGTCCGAGGTGGTCCGATAAGGTCGAGCAGATACTCCACGGGATCGCGATTTGCCCGATGGGCCAGTTCATCGGTGAAGCATTGGATTCCAAAAGCGTGGTAGATGTTGGCCACCGATCGCAACCAGCCTATCCTGACATGAGCCTGCGCCGGGCCATTTTCGATGCGTATATTGGGCAAATCATAGGGAAGATCCGTCCAACCTTGTGCCAGGTGGGGCGGGTCGCCATAAACGGCGTTCACATCAAAGATCGAAGTGATGGGCGGAAAGACAGATCTCTGCAGCCACGCCGTGGGCTTTCCTTTATCGTCGACGGCTGCCTTCAGGTACATCGCAGCCACGGCGTTATAGTAATCAAACTTAACGTCGTCTTCCCGTGTCCACACAACTTTTACCGGACGACCCAATTTCTTGGACAAAACCGCTGCCTCGGCAATGTAATCAGGCTTGGATTTTCTTCCAAAGCCGCCCCCTAGCAATGTGACGTTACAAATCACATCCCCGCTCGGAATGCCGAGTTCGGAAGACACGATTGCCTGAACGGCTTGAGGATTTTGTGTGGGCGCCCACGCGGTGACTTTTCCGTCCTTGAATTCCGCCAGCGCCACCATCGGTTCCATAGGAGCATGGGCCAGCAGCGGAACGTAGTAGTCAGCCTCAAACACATTCGTCGTAGGGAATGCTTTGTCGGCGTCGCCCACGCTCCGGATAAGCTTCCCTGGCTTGTGCGCTGTATCCGTAAGCTCTTTCTTGTATTCAACAGTGTCGTAGGATTCGTTTGGTCCATTGTCCCAGGTGATCTTCAGCTTCTTGCGGCCCTGAAACGCAGCCCAGGTGTTGTCGGCAATGACGGCGACGCCGCCCAAAGGCTGAAAGGCAGCGGGAGGTTTGAATGGATCGATGCTAACAGTCTGGTGCACTCCCGCAACCTTCAGCGTCTCCTGATCGTCAACGTTCTTTACTTTGCCCCCGAAGACCGGAGGATGCTCGATCGACGCGTATACCATGCCATCAATGCGTGCATCCATTCCAAACTTCGCCTTTCCTGTGCAGAGTTTTTCCAGGTCAACGCTGGTCATTCCCTTTCCGATGTACCGCCAATCGGAAGGGCTTTTCATTTGGAGCTGTTCTTTCTTTGGCACGGGAAGACGTGCCACCGCGGCGGCCAGCTCACCGTAGCCCGCTCGTCGACCAGTTGACTTGTGAACCACCGCATGGAGGTCTGTGGAACACTCTGAGGCGGGAACATTCCACTGTGCCGCTGCTGCCTGATCAACATCCAGCGCGCCGCAGCACCGCACTCACGCATGGTGTCAAAGAATCTCCTCACAGATTGCGAGCCGTCCGTATTTTGGTCTCCGTATCGCTTATCGCCAATCGCCTGGTCGATCTTCACGCGCTTCCAGTCAGCATCCAGCTCGTCCGCAACTACGAGGGGCAGGGATGTGCGGATGACTGTTCCCATCTCTGACCGGTGCGCCACGATGTAGACGGTTCCGTCTTGCTGAATCCCCACAAAGACATTGGGATGAAGGGTTGCCCGGTCCGCGTCGGTTTGACCATCTGTTGGCGTTGCCTGGCCGAAAACCGGCGGGATGTACCGCACCGCGAGGACAAGCGCTCCCGCTCCAAAAGCTCCTTTGAGGAAACTTCGCCGACTTACGTTTTCGATGTGGCTCATGAGATTTTCCCCGCTGCCAGCTTGATCGCCTGTCGAATCCGTTGGTAGGTTCCACAGCGGCAGATGTTGCCCGCCATGGCATCATCGATTTGCTGATCCGTGGGATGAGGAGTGTCCCTTAACAAAGAAGCCGCCTGCATGATCTGGCCGGACTGACAATATCCGCACTGGGGAACGTTCACCTCCATCCACGCTGTCTGAAGCGGATGGAGCTCGTTTGCTCCAAGGTCCTCGATCGTTCGAATGTCGCTACCCGCCGCCGCGCTCATTGGCGTGATGCACGACCGGATCGCTTCGCCGTTCTTATGCACGGTGCACGCGCCGCAAAGGGCCATGCCGCAGCCAAACTTTGTCCCCGTCAGCCCTAATATGTCGCGCAAGTACCACAACAGCGGCATGTCAGGATCGCCTTCAAAGCTTCGATCGACAGCATTTACCTTGAGCTTCACCATTTAGGTTCCCTCTTCCTATAGCCAAGCATTCTACGTGCCACGCCGTATCGACTCATATGGACCAAAAAGCCAGGTGCGCTTTCAGTTTAGAGGTAGGACGAAAGACAATCTTTTTCCTGAGTGTCCACAGTTCGACAGCAGCGTCGACGGACGGACCCTGTCGTTGACTACTTGGGTGTCGTCTGTACTAGCGCGGATGAGACATCAGGTTCCCGCAAATGCACATTTCGCTGCACAGAAACACCCTCGCAGAATGGCCAGGAACTTGCTTCTGTTGAGGACAGATCGAGTAAATTGCAAATCGGTCTAACGAAGATGGAACGCCAAAATCCGGTACACAAACTCTATGGTTCCCTGGTTGCACAAGCAATCAGCACCGACCCCCGGAGGAGAGTTTTGAAAATCGGTCCCCGCTCGTATTTCATAACCGCGGCAGTATGTGCTATTCCGTGGATCTTGCCGGCTTCGAAGCTGGCAGCGCAAGACGCGCACTTTCATAACGCGCCCCCATCCAGCGTGCAACTAAAGAATCCGTATGCGGGGCAGCACGCAGCCGTTGTAGCTGGGGCAAGACTCTACAACACGAACTGCGGCTCCTGTCATGGAATCGGTGGACGCGGCACCGGGAACATCCCGGCATTAGCCGAAGGACCCACGCAAACAGCATCCGACGGAGAGGTTTTCTGGTTTATCACAACCGGGTCTGTCAATAATGGCATGCCAGCCTGGGGCAGTTTGCCCGAGCAGAAACGATGGCAGATTGTTACTTATTTGAAGTCGCTCAAGAACTCACCGAGTGCACAAAAGGCCGATTCCGCCTCCGCCAACACGAAGCCAATCACGACGAATGCTCCGCCACCGCAACCGCCCTACACCGATTTCCGCTTTGAGGAACCTGGAAAGGTTCGCAAGATCACAGCGCAAGATCTTCCAGCGCCGTATGCCACTGACTCAGCGGGCAATGCACCGAAGATCGTGCCTCGTCCGCAAGGTGCGTGGCCGAAGGCGCCAGCCGGATTCAGCGTCCAGCAATATGCAACCGGACTCGATAATCCAAGGTTAATCCGGACCGCACCGAACGGCGACGTTTTCCTGGCAGAAAGCAGCAGCGGAAAGATCAGAGTGTTCCGCGGAACTACACGTGAGGGTAAACCCGAAGCAGCGGGCATTTTTGCCACCGGACTCAATCAGCCTTATGGCATCGCCTTCTACCCTCCAGGAGACAATCCGCAATGGATATACGTCGGCAACACCGACTCGGTGGTCCGGTTTCCGTATCAAAATGGAGAATTGAAAGCGAGCGGACCACCGCAGCACATTGCAGACCTCCCACACGGCGGAGGGCATTGGACGCGCGACGTGCAGTTCACGGCAGACGGCAAGAAGATGTTCGTTGCTGTCGGATCGTCGTCGAATGTCGACGATCCCGACACCACTCCGGATGAAAAGAATCGAGCCGACATACTCGAGTTCGACCCTGACGGCTCAGAGATGCGAGTGTACGCGTATGGGATCCGTAACGCAGGAGGCGGGCTGGCGATCGATCCCAAGACGGGTGAGTTGTGGTGCTCGGTCAACGAGCGCGACGGATTGGGAGACAACCTTGTGCCCGACTACATCACACAAGTGGAGGCGGGCGGCTTCTATGGCTGGCCGTGGTGGTACATCGGCAGCCATCAAGACCCGCGCCACGAGGGCAAGCATCCAGAGCTAAAAGACAAGGTTCTCATTCCCGACGTGCTGTTGCAGCCGCACAACGCATCACTCGAGATGACGTTCTATGAAGGCACGCAATTCCCGGCTGAATACCGGGGTGACATTTTCTCTTCGCAGCACGGTTCATGGAACCGATCGGTGCGCGCCGGATATGAAGTCATTCGCATACCTCGCCATCAAACAAGCCGGGCCAGCGGCGAGTACGAAGATTTTGTCACCGGATTTGTGGTCGACAACAGTCGCGTCTGGGGAAGGCCCGTGGGCATCACAGTGGCTCAGGATGGATCTCTGCTGATAACGGATGACGGCTCGAACTCCGTCTGGCGCATTAGCTACATGAGTTCCGACGGCCAGCAAAGCGAGCAAGGGCAAAACCATACCGGCACGGTTGCGAAGAACACATTCAAATAGAAAGTCCAATTCGGGACCGGTATGGTCTGGACAGCATGCCATTCGCGCAAGTACTCGACCGGATAGGCATTCCTGGGATCGTGCTCAAGGGCAGGGTGATTGATGTAGGCGGAATACATGTGCTGGCAGTCGATGGAATGGCGCAGTGACTGTCGGCGCAGGAAGACTTTGAAACATAAACTCAGGAGGTTTATCGTGAACAAGAAGGAAGTTTCTGCAAGTCTTGCTGGTAGTGTTTCGCTTCGCGGTGAAATTTCTGTCCATCGCCTCGGCTTTGGAGCAATGCGCCTTACCGGCGAAGGCATCTGGGGCCCGCCAAAAGATCGAAAAGACGCGCTAGCGGTTCTTCGCCGTGCCGTGGAACTGAGCGTAAATTTTATCGACACCGCGGATTCCTATGGCCCGCACATCAGCGAGGAACTGATTGCCGAAGCGTTGTCTCCTTACTCGCCTGGCTTGGTGATTGCAACCAAGGGAGGCTGGAACCGTCCCGGCCCGAATCAATGGACCCATGATGCAACCCCGTCTCACCTTCGCGAAGCCGTGGAGGGCAGCCTCAAGAGACTGCGCCTGGACCGCATTGACCTTTATCAACTGCATATTCCAGACCCCGTCGTGCCCTTCGACGCGTCGGTGGAAACTCTGGCTCGACTGCGAGACGAAGGCAAGATTCGGCTGGTCGGGTTATCCAACGTCACGCAAGAGCACATCGAGCGAGCGCGCAGAATTGTCCCGATCGTTTCCGTGCAGAATCGCTACAGCTTTGCCGACCGTGAATGGGACTACGTTGTGGACTATTGTCAAAGTAACGGAATTGCTTTTATCCCCTGGTTTCCACTCGGAGCAGGCAAAGTTGCCGGCGAGGTGCTTAGCCGAATCGCGCGTGCACATGGTGCGAGCCCCACGCAGATAGCACTGGCTTGGCTTCTGCGGCGATCTCCCATCATGCTGCCAATCCCGGGGACATCCTCCATTGAACATCTGGAGCAGAATGTTGCCGCAGCTTCACTGCGCTTAGCTGAAGAAGAATACGAAGAGCTTTCTGGCGTCCCCGAGTTGGTGGGATCGCGATGAACAAATTAGCCTTCCACGGAATCTCTTACGACCTGGTCGATACGAGACTCTTCGCGGCTCGTGCTCAAAGATGGAATATCCAACACTGAGGAAACGAAGGAGACAACCCTATGAAACGTCTTACTCCAGATCAGGTGAAACTAGGATTCATTGGCATGGGTAACATGGGAAGCCGGATTGCCCAACGCCTGCTTGATCACGAATACCAACTCGCCGTATACGATGTCGATACTTCCAAGTCTGGTGCCATCCGTGCACAGGGCGGTACCGTTGCTAAGAACATTGTTGAATTGGCGCGCACTGCAGATGTGATTCTTTCGTGCCTGACCAATGATGAAGCCGTTCGCAGCGCCTATACCGGGACTGAGGGAGTCTTTGCCGGGTCAAGGGCAGGAACCGTTGTGCTTGAGATGAGCACGATTTCTCCAGAAAGCTCACGCGAACTGCACAGGCTCGGTGCGAAAGAAGGCGTCGAAGTACTGGACGTGGCCATCTCGGGCAGCACTCCGGCCGCGGAGCAAGGCATTCTCACGCTGCTGGTGGGCGGCGACCGAGAACTATTCGGTGCCGCTGAGCCCATATTCCAGGCGATTGCAAAACAATACTTCCTTTTGGGCGGTCCTGGCTCTGGCACCGCGATGAAGTTAGTCGTCAACACATTGTTGGGAGTTGGCATGCAGGCGATCGCTGAGGCGGTGGCCTTTGGGGAGAAAGTTGGCCTCGACCGCAAACGGTTACTTGAAGTCTTATCGAAGACTGCTGTGATCGCTCCGGCGCATGTCGGAAAGCTGGCGAGGATCGCGATCAACGATTACGATCCGCAGTTCCCACTGCGCCTGATGAATAAAGACTTCCAGTTGATTCTGGCCGCCGCGGCAAAAGAGCAGTTTCGCATGCCTGCGACAGAGGCCGCTTTTCACGTCAACTCCGACGAATTGGCGCGCAATAATAAAGAAGAGGACTTCTCGGCTGTCCTGCGGCAAATGGAGGTCCTTGCAGGTATCGCCACTATTCACTCGACCCCCGTGGCGAGTTGATTGCCCTGAGATCGGGTCGAATTGAGTACGATGATCGGTGCACTTTCCGGGTTCCGAGTTCTGGTCCGCATGCCATTCATAGGGGGGGACTTCCGCCCTCGCCGACTAAGAATACTCTAGATTACCTCTGTCGCATCTATGAATGAATTGTCATTTAGCAGCAATTCGCCGGTTATCCCAATGGGGTATGGTTAACGAAGGTGGCCTTCCAGGTCCCTTATTTGCCGGAGGATCTTTAATTAAGAATGAGAATTTGCGGAGTCGCGAGCGCATTTCCTGAGAATTATTACAGCCAAGACGTCATTCGTGAAGCGTTGAAGAGCCGCTGGTCTGACAAGCTGGAGAGACCTCAGATTCTGGATCGCCTCCACCGGAAAGTGGAAATTCAAGGGAGGTGTCTGGTACTTCCCAGCACAACCTACGAGGGTGGGCAACCTTTCCTCCACCTCTGTGCTTCTAGTCCTACAAGACCTCACGAATCATTGCCGCCCCGAGCCTGCACGCTCAGTATTCTAGAGCGCCATGGGCCTGATTCTGTTCCGAACTAGTCCTTCTCGAGCGGTAAAGAGCAAATGACAAAAATGGCAATCGAAACAGATGTATTTGTCGTTGGCGGAGGTCCAGCCGGTTTGGCTGTTGCAATTGCGGCACGCAATCGGGGATTTTCTGTGACTGTCGCTGACGTTGCTCAACCGCCAATCGACAAAGCGTGCGCCGAAGGGATTATGCCCGACGGCTTGGCGGCGTTAAGGAAGTTGGGTGTAAACCTTCCACCAGATGCGGCATCGGCGTTTCAAGGGATTCGTTTCTCGGACGGTAAGTCCTCGGTGCAAGCCAGGTTCGCACGAGGTCCTGGACTCGGTACACGCCGCACGAAACTGCATGAGATTCTGATCGATAAGGCTGCCGCAGCTGGCATCGACATGCATTGGGGGGCTCGCGTCACTGGCTTGGTACCAGATGGTGTCACGATAAACGGGATCAATGTTCGGTACCGCTGGCTAGTAGGTGCAGACGGCCAGAATTCCCGAGTCCGCTGCTGGTCGGGTCTGGATTCGTTTCGCACCCCGCCATCGACGCGCTTCGGCTTTCGCCGTCATTATCGCGTTGTGCCATGGTCGGAGTTTGTGGAAGTTTACTGGACGAAACACGGACAACTATACGTCACGCCAGTCGGTCCGGAGGAAGTCTGCGTTGCTTTTCTTAGCCGGAATCCGAAATTAAGACTGGACGATGCATTCTCCGTATCCCCCCAAATATATGCTCGGCTTCAGGGCGCTGATCGCGTCACTCGCGAGCAAGGGACAGTCTCTACCACGCGGGCTTTGCGGTCGGTTTACCGCGGGTCGACGGTGCTCGTCGGAGAAGCGTCAGGCTCGGTCGATGCTATTACCGGAGATGGCCTTTCGATGGCTTTCCAGCAAGCTCACGCTTTAGGTGAGGCCTTTTTGAACGATGACCTCGCTCAATATCAGAGCGAACATCGACGGATCGAACGTCTTCCACGCATGATGGCGAACCTGATGTTGCTCCTGGATCGCAATAACTGGCTTCGCGCCCGCAGCTTGCGTGCTTTGGAAGCAAGTCCAACAGTGTTTGCGCGTATGCTCGCGGTTCACACGGGGGAGTTGCCTCTATTTCATATCGGCATCGAGGAAACCCTGTCGTTTGGGTGGCATCTTCTTCGCGCATGAGATTGTAAGAGGATTTGCACAAACGTGACGGAACTCTTCTACAAAGGACCGAGGCTTCTCATCGTGAACCTTCGAAATCGAATGATCTCCTCACATATTTTCTTAGCCATTCTCTGCGTCGCGGGATGTTCTTCTGACCTGTGGACGCAAGAGATGACACTCGAACTGGATCCTGCGAATACCAAAGTTGAATTTACACTGCCCGACGTGCTCCATACTGTCCATGGAACCTTTGCGATGAAGAGTGGACTGATTCACTTCAATCCTTCCAACGGGTCGGCGTCGGGTTCGGTCCTGGTTGACGTCAAGAGCGGGCAGAGCGGCAACAGCACGCGCGACGGGAAGATGCACAAGGAGATCCTGCAGAGCGAGCAGTATCCAGATGCCACGTTCACGCCGACGAAGATGTCCGGACCTTTCTCACCGCAGGGCAGCTCGGAGATTCAAGTCGACGGGACCTTTCGCATCCACGGCAGCGATCATCCAATTACATTGGTCATACCGCTGCAAATCAGTGGGGGCTCCGCTAATCTCAAAACCCAGCTGGTGATTCCCTATGTGCAATGGGGCATGAAGAATCCCAGCACTTTTATTCTGCGGGTCAGCGACAAGGTCGACTTGGAAATTGTCGCGAGTGGACGCGTAGTACAGGGCGCGCAATCTGGGGACGGCAAGGTTCGCTGAAACTCGGCTAATTACGCAGGCTGGAAAACTCCTACCGGAAGAGACATCGTAATGAGCGCACCCCCAGAGGGCGCGATTCCGATCTTCACTGATCCACCATGAACCTGAACCACAGCATCGACAAAGGCGAGCCCTAAGCCGTGTCCGGGAGATTGTTTCCCTTTTACGAATCGCTCGAATGCCCTCTCATGAATTTCGAGGGGGAATCCGGGCCCGTTATCTTGAATGGTGAGTTCAGCGGCTCCCTGCTCGGTTCGCAGCCGGATCAGAATCTCGGAGTTGTTCGGTAGATGCATAAGCTCATTTTCGAGCAAATTGCTGACAACCCGCTCCATGAGAGAAACGTCCGCGTCGATCACCACCTTCGATTCCAGGTCGAGAATGAGTCGTTGATTGTGTTCGGCCATAGCCGGGCGGTATATTTCTGCCAACTGCCTGGTCACCTCAGATAAATCCAAGGGTTTGCGATCAAGGCGCAAAGCTCCCGCTTCTGCCTCTGCCAAGTCAAGCGTCGTGTTCAAACGCAGAAGCAATCGGTCCAGACCTTCAATCGCTTCTCCGACCGACTCTTGCAATCTGTCGTTTGTGCCATCGCATAAGGCCGACTCAAGCGTTCCGCGAATCGAGGTGACCGGGCTCTTCAGATCGTGCGCCACCGCATCCGTGACTGCGCGTAACTGGCTCACCGACGATTGAATGCGGTCAAGCATGTGATTGAAGGTCTCTGAGAGACGCGCAATTTCATCCGAGTTCTTCGACTCCGGCAACCGTTCTTTCAAGTCCTCGCTTCCCATGCGCGCAACCGCTTCTGTTATTCGCTCGACTCTGAGCAGGGTTCGCCGCGCACTGAAATAAGAAATCACACAGCCCAGCACGAACATCCCGCTCCAAACCGCCGCGAAGCTGCGAGTCAGCTTGTGCAGCAGATGGCGCGCGCCACGATCGGAAAGCCCGAGATATACTGCCGCGCCATCGTTATGGACCCGGGCCACCACTCGAAAGGGCTGCTTCCATCCCGAAATACGAATCGATTGCGGTTCGCCAGGGGTAAGGTTCGCCGTCTGAATTGCCTGAAGAAAGGCCTCTTTAGCATTGGGACCGACCCATAACGGAATCTCGTGCGTCTTCGGGTCAGTCTCGAGGAAGAAAACGGAATTTTGCCGCTTCCCGTTGGTGCCGGGCTCTTCCGGAATCTCCTGCGTTGCGAGCTCCGCGACTTCTTCCACGATCCGGTCATAGAGGTTGTCTCGCGGCGTGTCTTCGGCCACCTGCGCCAGCGTATCCGCTTCGCCGATCAACCACGCGTCGCTTCGCTGACGGATGCTCTGTGCCACCAATAGATAAACAATGGAAAATGCGATAGCCGATCCGATGGCGAATGCTGTCGCCGTCCAGATGGAAATTCGCCACGCCGCTGTGGTGCGAAGTCGCTTAGGCATTTTTGAGCACGTACCCTACTCCGCGAATGGTATGAATCAAGGGCTTCAGCGCTGCATGATCCACCTTGCTGCGCAAGCGGTAAATGTGAACGTCCACAACATTCGTCGCCGGATCAATTCTCATTCGCCACACGTGGTCAAGGATCATAGTGCGAGTCACCACGCGTCCCGCGTTTCGGCAGAGATACTCGAGCAAGGAGAACTCCTGAGGAGTCAATTGCAACAATTGATCGCCGCGACGGGCCTCACGCCGGACGAGGTCCAATTGCAAATCCGCTGCCTGGAGGCGCGTAGATTCAGTCTGAGGTGCGGAGCGTCGCAGCAGATTTCTTAGTCGAGCCAACAGTTCGGGAAGGGCAAATGGCTTGGTCAGATAATCATCGCCGCCGTGTTCCAGCCCACGCACTCTCTCATCAACCGAGCGTCGCGCCGACAGAATGAGGACAGGCGCGGAACTGCCCTGCGCCCGGCAGCGGGCAATCAGATCCAGACCATCCATGTCCGGAAGGCCAAGATCAATGATGAATGCGTCGTGAACTCCCTCAAGTGCCAAGGCCTCTGCAGCCTTTGCGTTAACGGCTGCATCCACCTGGTATCCTGCCTCCACCAACGCGCGCTTTAGAAATTGCTGGATGTGGAGGTCATCCTCCACTAATAGCAACCGCATCCCTTCGGACCTCCCCAAAACTGTATCCTCCGAAGTAAGATGCATGCAATCCCTCAGAAGTTGAGTGCGCGTCGGGCCAGATCCAGCGCGTCAGACCAAAACGTTGAAGATGAATGGATTAGCTCCACTTCCCGTCCCATCGCACCGACAAATTGATCGATCTGAGTTTCTTCCACAATCAGCGGCGGAGCGGCCTTGAGGACCATGAAGTTGTTGCCACAAATCTGGGTCAATATTTTCTCGTCCCTGAACATCCGCATGACGACCATCTGGCCGAACAGCCCAGGGTGTATTCGCTGGAATGCCTCGAAGGCTACACGGAGGCTGATCTTCGAAGGCGCCTGGAATTCGATGCCCGATAGCAGTCCGATTCCGTGGATATCTTTTATCATCTCGTACCCAGATAGAGTTTCTCGCAACCGGCGACGAAGTTCATCTCCCATCAGGATTGCACGTCTGCCCAAAGATTCTGTTTCCAGTACGTCAAGCGTCGCCAAGCCCGCCCGCATGGCAAGACCGTTCTCGCTATAAGTTGAGGTGTGGACGATGGCTCTTTTCAACGAGTTGTAAACTGATTTGTATACCTCGTCAGACATCAGCACAGCACCAATCGGAATGAGACCACCACTCAAAGCCTTCGCGAGCACAACGATGTCGGGATCAAGATCGTAGTGATGTGCCGCGAGGAACGCTCCCGTGCGGAACATCCCAGTCTGCACTTCATCGAGCACGAATAAAGTCCCGTATTTTTTGCAGAGTTGCTGCGCGGTTTGCAGATACTCGCGGTGCGGAATCCGGATTCCACCCTCCGCCTGTACTGGTTCTACGATGAACGCTGCGAACTGTCTGGTGCTAAGTTTTGCTTCCAGCGACTGAGCATCCTCGAACGGGATCTGTTCAACCCCGGGCAACATCGGCCCGAACCCCTCGCGCCAGAACGGATTTCCCATGAGGGAAAGAGCTCCACATGTCAATCCGTGGAATGCCCCCTCGGTGTATAGCAGACCGGAGCGTCCAGTATGGGCGCGCGCAAACTTGATCGCGCCCTCCACGCCTTCACTTCCAGAA
>DATHPO010000204.1:0-2004 GCA_035483835.1 Terriglobales bacterium | reverse complement strand
GGCTGTCGGACCCCAGTACGACACGACTCACGTCTACGTGGCTCCTCAGGATTTTGATCGTTTTGTTGCGAGCCTGATTGCCACATTCGGTGGCACAACAACCAAGCAGGGCGTCTTCACCGTAACCCCGACGCCAAGCAGCACCATGTCCCAATTGGTGCTGACTCCGGTCGGCAGCATCTCAGTCTTTGGTTTCAAGACGCCGGTCCCGTACCCATTCGGGTTAGAGCGCACAGGCTATCTGGTCACTGATCTGGACCAGGCGATCGGCTCCGCCAGGGCCGCCGGCGCAGACCTCTTAGTCGCTGCCTTCAACGACCCCATCGGTCGAGACGCAATCGTTCAATTCTCGGGTGGCGTGAACATGCAACTGTATTGGCACACCACCGCGCCATCCTACAAGCCGCTCCAAACCATTCCCGAGAATCGCGTCTATGTCTCACCGGACCGAGTGGATGCATTTGTACGCAGCTTTGTCGCCTTCTCTCAAGGGAGTGTAGTCTCTGATGAACCGCGCGCACCGGGTGTCGAAATCGGACGGCCAGCAGAAAATTATCGGCGAGTCAGGATCGAATCTAAGTTTGGCAAGTTGACCGCTCTGGTCACCGACGGGCACCTTCCTTATCCGTATGGCAGAGAAATGACCGGATACGAGGTAGCGGATCTGGCGGACACGCTCACCAAGGCGAAGACAAGCGGCGTCGAAGTGCTGGTACCTCCGTATAAAACCGATGAACGAGAAGCCGTGGTCGCGCAGTTTCCGGGAGGGTACATCGCGGAAATCCATTCTGTAACAAAGAAATAAGACCCGCAAAAAACTTCTGACGATGATTCGCCATGCGCAGTGCCACACCCGGGGTTGGAACAAACAGATACATGCGAACGTTGATGATCTTATGGTTGTGTCTTCTGCGACACCGCGACTCTCGCAGGGGCAATCGGTTCCTAGCGCTGAGCCCCCGGCACCGGAGCGGATCTATCACTTGCTTCGCGAGGATGACGACTGGAGTTTTCTCGCGGATCCCGCTGAGCGCGAGGACTTTTGGGACCCCATCAAATATATTCGTCTGCGTCCCGGTCGCAATGACTGGTTCCTATCGATTGGTGGTGAGGCTCGCGAGGTTTGGGAACAGATCGGAAACGACAACTGGGCCAACAGCCTTTCATGAACGGCTATTTCAATGAACGCTACATGCTTTATTTCGATGTTCATTACGGCAAACACGTTCGCTCGTTCGTGGAATTGAAGAGCGGCATCAATTCTTTCCGCATCGGCGGCCCCCGGCCAATCGATGAAAAGAAACTCGACTTCCAAGCGGCTTTCCTCGAGATCGGCAATACTTGGGGGCAAAACTCCCTTGCGGCGCGCGCGGGCAGGCTTGAACTGGAATACGGTTCTGGGCGCCTCGTGGATCTGCGAGAAGGCCCGAATGTTCGTCTCAGCTTCGATGGTTTCTTGCTCAGGGGCAAGGCCAATTCGTGGCAAATCGATGGATTCGCCGTCCGCCCAGATTTGGATAAGCCCGGGTTCTTCGACAACGCACCTAACCATGCAGTGGGATTTTGGGGTATCTACGCAACGCGTCCTCTACGTAATAAAAATTCTCTGGACGTCTACTATCTGGGCTTGGATCGCAAACAGGCCACTTTCCAGTGTGGCACGGCGCATGAACTACGCCACTCCTTGGGAGCGAGATTCTCGCGCCACATCGCCACTGAAAAACCGGATGGGATTTCGACGACGAGGGCCTTTGGCAGTTCGGGACCCTTGGCTCGGCGAACATTGAGGCTTGGACCATCGCAACGGAAACCGGGTACCGCCTCCCAACAGCGCTTCTGAAACCTCGCTGGTTTACGTACTTATGACTTCTATGCCTTGGGAGCGGTAGGGATTCAGGACATCTTCGTTCGAGGCATCGGTGATCAAACGTGTCAGTCGGGAAGCAGCACCGACGAGGTAAGGCAGGAACGTCCCCATTTTTCCAAGTGAAATCAGGCCAACAA
>DATHPO010000203.1:0-4917 GCA_035483835.1 Terriglobales bacterium | reverse complement strand
TTCCCATAGTCCGACCGCGTCCGCCGCAAACGCTAGCGGCTCAGTTCAAACGACCCTATCGAAACTGCCCCGAGCCACACATTCACGGACAATCCGGCTCTTCCTCTCGGGGCAGTCCCGATAGGGTTCTAACGTTTGTCGGTACTAATCTGACGGACGGGCCGATAACCTCCGGATTGCCCATTATCCGGCAGAATCAATTGAGGCAATTTCACGGCACGCTTTTTCCGTCCACTTCATGCATATTTTTTTTTGCTTTGTTCAGTTTCGCCAGTTTGCGGCGCCGGAGCCAATCCGCCCAGTACCAGATCACGGGCTGCAACTGCTCCATGGCCATCGACGAGTTGCGATGATTCTTGGCCTGGGGGATTTGTTCACCGGCGATCAGAAACGGCTTAGTCAATAGCAAAGGTGGTGGACTGTCTCGATCTCTCACGGCTTCAGACGCTCACTGCGAAAGAAGGGTTCAATCAAAAGCCATTCGAGTGCTAGAATCACCGATAACTCTCGTAACCTGTGAGATTGTGGCAGGTTGGCGGTATGCTCCATCTGACGGCAATTGTGAACATCCTTACAAAAACGGCTGGCGCAAAGTTGCTGGCTTCCTTATGTGTTGCTCTGCTACTGGTCGCCACGGTAGCCCAGGTAGCTCATTCCTGCGGTTTCCAATCGTTCGACGCACGGGACGGGACACAGCTGCGTGCGGATTCAGCCAACACTACGTTGTGCCTGACTTGCTTGATGGCGCAGTCGGTCGCGGCCATCGTGCTGTCCATTGCGTTCTCTGCCATCTTCCGCCGTGGCCTCCAGATCTCGCCGCCGCAGATGCATCCGCGGTCTTTTCTCGAGTCATTTCAGTTGTACGTACGTCCTCCTCCTGCTAGTCTCTAGCGCTTTCTGTGCTCTCGTTTCTCGGTATTCCCGAAAAGTGATCTGAGTTTTTCAGCACGTCTTTAGTGGCAAGGTAGGGCCGCCGGCTAGCCAGACTGGATCGCTTTCGTTGAGCGCTGCCGCCCCAACGATGTTGTATGGAGAATTTGGAATTCGAATTGAGCTTACGACGCTTCAAACCGCCTTCGCCTCGCGGGCAGTTGCCTGTCAGAATCGATCGCTTTGATGCGATATTGACGGGCTTCCGACAGTTTCTCGCCTTCGCCATTCTGCCCGTGTTCTTGTTCCTGGCAGTAGAGGAGAGTGTGGCGCAAGTGGCGACTCTAATCAGTCTGGATCAGGCCATTGATTTGGCATTAGCTCACAACCATGCGCTCAAAGCCACGCGTACCTTGATCTTCCAGAACCAGGCCCAGGAAATTACGGCGAACCTGCGTCCCAATCCTGTTCTCGGAGGCGATGCTCAATTCATCCCCATCTTTTCTCCCAGCGATTTTTCGACCGAAGACCTGGACCTGGCGCAGCAGTTCGATCTCGGCCTCTCCTATCTCTTCGAACGCGGACACAAACGGCAGAGCCGGCTGCAAGCCGCGCGGGATCAGACCGCGGTCACCCGCGCTCAAGTCACGGACGCCGAGCGCACGCTCGCTTTTAACGTAGGGCAGCAGTTCGTCAGCGTCTTGCTGGCTGAATCAACGCTGAAGTTCGCACTGGAGGACATGAAGAGCTTCCAGATGACGGTCGATATTTCAGAGGCCCAGTTCAATGCGGGTGCCATTAGCGAAGG
This sequence comes from Terriglobales bacterium, assembly GCA_035483835.1. GTDB lineage: Bacteria > Acidobacteriota > Terriglobia > Terriglobales > Acidobacteriaceae > JABDBE01. Next base: position 3,239 of record DATHPO010000203.1, on the reverse strand, counting down.
CGACTACCTCAAGATCAAGCTTCAGCTCCTGCAGTTTCAAACCGATGTGTCTTCTGCCCGGCTCGCGAAGGCGCAGGCGCTGGTCGGCCTCAGGCAGTTTCTTGGGTACGAGGCGGTTCCGGCCAACTACGACGTCATTGGCGACTTGGCATATCAACCGCTGAAAGCGAACCTTGAGGATTTGCAGGTTAAGGCGCTTAAAGCGCGTCCCGATTTTCAGGCCGCGCTGCTCGGCGTAACCGCTGCCCAGAGCCAAATTCGCCTAGCAAAAGCCAACGGCAAGGTCGACGTGAACGGCACCTTCGACTTTACCCACACTGCAGGACAGAATACCGCTTCAATCTTCGCCAGCTTCGAGCTTCCCATTTTCAATCGAAATCAGGGCGAGATCGCGCGTACTGGCTACGCTCTTACGCAGGCCCAGGAATCGCAGCTGTCGGCAAGCGATACGGTGCTGTCAGACGTTAGCAATGCCTACGAGGCGATCAGGAGCAACGACGAAATCGTCCAACTTTACGTTTCCGGATATCTGAAACAGGCGAAAGACTCGCGCGACATCAGCGAGTATGCCTACAAGCGCGGCGCCGCCAGCCTGCTGGATTTCCTCGACGCAGAGCGTAGCTACCGGGCCGCCCAGTTGGCATATCGCCAGGCACTAGCTTCTTACATGACGGCGCTCGAGCAGTTGAAGGAAGCAGTAGGAACGAGGAACCTGCCATGAACTCTCGCAAGCGGCTTTGGTGGCGGTTGGCTGCATTGACCGCCGTGTCGGCGATCACGATGGCGCTCGGCAGCTGTCAGGGGTCAGGGTCAAATGCCGCCAACTCGACTAAAAACTCAGACCACCCGGAACTGTTTACCATTCCGCTGGAACAGATGTCGCACGTGCAGGTGCTAACCGTTCAGACCACAACGCTGACTCGAACCCTCCGGCTGACTGGGACCGTGGCTTACAACAGTTTTCGTACCACGCCAGTCATCACGCAGGTGAGCGGACCGGTCAGCCGTGTCGTGGTGGTTCCCGGGCAGAACGTACGTCAGGGCGATCCCATGTTGTATGTCGCGAGTCCTGATTACTCGCAGCTGCGTTCCAACTATCTGAAGGCCAAGGATGCTTATGCCCTCGCACAAAAGGCCAACGCCCGAGCTCAGGACTTATACCAGCACCACGCGATCGCGGAACAGAATGTGGAACAGGCGCAATCGGCCGAGGTGCAGGCCGGCGGCGACCTGGTTGCGGCGCAAGCGGCATTGAAAGTCTTGGGAATCACTGATCCTGACGCCCTTGTGAAAGCCCCGCCCTCTTTTGAGGTTCCGCTAAAAGCGCCGGTCAGCGGCCTGGTCGTCGAGCAGGATGTATCTGTGGGACAACTGATTCAACCGGGCGCCACCCAATGTTTCATGATTTCCGACGTTAGCACGGTCTGGGTGTTGATCAACGTCTATCAGAAGGACTTGCCGTACGTGAACATAGGAAACGAGGTCACAATTCAGACCGACACTTATCCCGAAGCGTTCCACGGACGCATTTCCTACGAGGCTGCCTCTTTGGATCCGAGCACACGCACCCTTCCGGCGCGCGTCGAGACGAACAATCCTGGAGAAAAACTGAAGAAAGATATGTACGTGGTTGCAACGGTAAACGCCGGCACGATCCCCAATGCCATCGCGCTCCCGGATGCCGCCGTCCTGCGCGATAGCGAGAATCAGCCTTTCGTATATGCCGCGGAGTCCGTGAACCAGTTTGGCCGACGCTCAGTGACGCTCGGAGAAAGTTTGAACGGAAAAACGGAGATTGCCAGCGGCTTGAAAGCTGGCGATCGGGTCATCGGAGATGGCAGTTTGTTCCTGCAGTTTGCGAACTCGCTGCAACGCTAGCCGGATTGCGCATACTAGGAACGACGTCCCAAGAATTCTGGCAAGGATTTGTCTATCACAACTGAATGATTCACAGAATCGTCCAAGCGGCACTGCGGCAGAGATTTTTAGTGCTCATGCTGACCGCTTTCATCACGGTCGGGGGAATTCTGTCTTTTCAGCGGATGCCCGTCGACGCTTATCCTGATCTCTCGCCTCCGCAGGTCGAAATCATCACCCAATGGCCAGACCATGCTGCGGAGGAAGTCGAACGGTTGGTCACGCTTCCACTCGAGCTCCAGATGAACGGCGTCCCTCACATGTTGGTGATGCGTTCCATCTCGCTATACGGATTGTCCGATGTAATCCTCACCTTCGAAGAAAGCACTGACAGTTATTTCGCCCGGCAAATCGTTTTTGAGCGACTCGCTCAGGCTACGCTGCCAACCGGCGTAACTCCAAGCCTCGCGCCCCTCTTCAGCCCGAGCGGCCTGGTGTATCGCTATGTGCTGGAGAGTTCCGACCGCAGTCCCCAGGAACTGAAAACGATTGAAGACTGGGTGATTGAGAGAGCTTATCGATCGGTTCACGGTGTGGCTGACGACTCTGGTTTCGGCGGAACCGTGATGCAATATCAGGTCCTGCTCGACCCGGCGCGCATCTACGGTTATCACTTGACCATTCCTCAAGTCACCGCTGCTTTGGCGGCCAACAACTCCAATGCGGGCGGCGGCTTTTATTCTCAAGGCGGGCAGTTCTACTACGTTCGCGGGATTGGGCTGGTCCGGAACACAGACGACATAGGGAACATCGTAGTTGGCGCCAACAAAGGTGTTCCCATCCGAGTGCGCGATGTGGGAGATGTAACTATTGGGCACGCGCCTCGCCTGGGAGAATTCGGATTCCAGAAAAATGACGATGCGGTTGAGGGCGTCATTCTCATGCTGCGCGGAGAACAGACGCAGAACGTCCTGAAAGGAGTTGAGGCAAAAACCAACGAACTGAACCACCAGATCCTGCCGCCTGACGTCAAAATTCGTCCTTATTATGACCGCAGTGAACTGGTAGACCTGACGACGGACACGGTGGAGGCGAACCTGCTTCGCGGCATGGTGCTGGTTTTGGTGGTGCTGATTTTCTTCCTGGTCAGCTTCCGCGCTGCCGTGATTGTTGCCCTCACCATTCCACTCTCGCTTTTGTTTGCCTTCATCGTGCTCCATGCGCACGACGTTGCCGCGAATTTGCTTTCCATCGGCGCGATTGATTTCGGAATCGTCATCGATGGCGCAGTGGTGATGATCGAAAATATCTACCGCGAGCTAGCGCTGCGGGAAGGGCAGCAATACAAGCTGAACGAAGTCATTCTTGCCGCAGCAAAAGAT
>DATHPO010000202.1:0-8499 GCA_035483835.1 Terriglobales bacterium | reverse complement strand
CTCCCATTGGGATGGAAATAGAGGCAATAGCGCTTGCCGAGCGCTCGGATAGGGATGATGTACCAGACGTCCTCGGGCACCAGATAGACCACAAGCACATCGACCTCATCTGCGGTGTACATTTCGTCACCGCGATTTCTGTTGCCGCAAGCGCGTACGCCGTAGCCCCGGTAGCTGGCTTTGTACACGGATTTCACCTGCACTCGCCACACCCGGCGTCCTGAAGTCACGATAAAGTCGAAGCGCTCGCTGTCCCCGTAAGGCTTCGAAACTCCGAAGCCCATGCTCACCGCCTTGTATGCGAATGCCAACTCGGAGAGTTCACCTTTACGTTTTGTGTGACCGCGATAAGCCATAAGCCTCTCGCCCTTGCGCGATGCCGTGCCTCGCTCGAAACGAACTGCAGAGTTTTTCATGGCACAAATAAGAAAAGGCGTCAGCGGTTAGGCTGCGCCTGATCTTTTCTCCTTAAGATTTAGATTGGGTTGCGGTTTTCGAGTGCGAGTGGAGGGCCCAAACCCGCGAACCCGTCTGCGCACATTGTGCACAAAATAGAAAAGGCGCGGGAGTTAGCCCGCGCCTCAATAACTATCTATAAGTCCAGACTAGCACATTGGAGGGGGTAAACCCGCCAAATTTTAAACTTTATGTTTGCCGTGGAATGAGTGGGTTGCGGGGAATTGGGTGGTTTTGGGGGCTTGACAGGTTTTCGGCAGAGAGTGGCGGGTTTGGTGAATCGCTGAAGCGGGAAGGCATGCCGGGAGAAAAAGCCACTGTCGCTGGAAGACGCTAAACGCCTGATTCAACAGTGCGTAGATCACAATAACCATGTGCGGTTGCACCGCGCCGTCGGTACGTGACGCCGACCGACATGCTCACGGGTCGGCAGTGCACGATCCACGCAGAGCGCGACCGGAAGCTGGAGGAGGCCGCGAGCAGCGCTGAATGCGACCGAGCTAGGCGGACGGCCCCGATGCCTCGCTACGTAGCCGTTCGTGAACGATAGGGAAGTGCAAATACTTGCATCTTGACAGTGATCGGTTGTGGTATACACTTCGCCCGTGCGTTTAGGGAAGAATCTTCACTCGGGAGATTCGACCATAGCTGCACAGTCCTTGCCCCAGAATCCAAAATAGAAAGGAAACAGTTCAAGGAGAAACCTATGAGAAAATTGATCCCAATTTGTATTGCAATTGCCTTAGCCGTCGCGTTGCTTGGAACTCTTTACCACGTTCGAGCCGAAGAGCGATCCGTCGCGGGCAGCCCGATCCTGGGCCAGAGAATGCCCAATTTACCGCCTGCCGTAAATCACAAGTTGACTCACACATATGTCGACATCGGTGCGCCCAGCGCAAGCGACGGCTCCGGATTCACGGCGATTGATAGCCCCGTCACCATCAACTGCGGCAATACCGCGGGTTGCACGATTGTGGTGACGAGCTTCGCGGAACCTGGTGGCCAGACAAGCACCGGCAACGCATGGGGCATCTGCACGAGCCTGGACGGAACCACCGGTGCAGGCATTTGCACATACCAAGGCGTACTGCCATCCGATGGTTCATACGTATCCGGTTCCTTCACCAACGTCCTGACAGTGACCCATGGAACACACACTGTGCAAGCCGAGCTCTTCCTGTCTGCCGGGGCGATACTTGCACAATACAGCAACACCTATAGCCAGTACGCACCGTAGCGATTCAATTCTCGTGAAGATGGTGCGGGTTCGAACCGCAACTGGCGATCGTGGGAATTCGCATCAAAGCGAGCAATGTGACTCACGGCTTCTGGCTCAGACGCTACAGATTCCGCACGCTCGATGTTCCAGGAGCGACGGAACCATCGCCAACAACAACGGAGCGATTGCCGGAAATTACATTGACAAAAACAACGCGTCTCACGGTTTCCTGTGGACACCGTAAGGGGCAGAGGTAACAACACCCAAGAGAATACTCAAGAACAACGTGGCCTTCCGGGTGAAGCCGTAGAATTTGAGCTTCTCATCAAGCCGGTGTTTTAGAAGCCGGTGTTTTAGCAGCGCGGGAGCGTCTTCCTCTCGCGCTGTACACTTACACTGACAAAAGGGCATCGGACGCTAAACCCCGGTGCCTAACAAATTCACGCCCCGTAATCTCCGGCCTGTGGCCGTCTCATCACGGACCGCCAAGTCCAGCAGCCTCACTGCGCTGAAAATGGATCCAATTTATGACCCGCTCCGGGGCGAGCCACCGCTTCCAGGACTTAGTCCGCCGCATTGGATTGGCACAGTAATCCGGCAAGCAGGTATGGCTTGGGTGGCGCTCACGAAGGCTTTGTGAAAGTTCCACGCACCAGCATCCTGGGCGCGGGCACAGAGTCGGTGGGTGCCAGCTTGGCAGAGCCGAGCGGATTATCGATGGCGCTGGATTTTTCGTAGTCGAGATGGACGCGCTCCCGGACTTCCTGGATGCGGGAGGTGACAATGGGCGTGCGATATTCGGGATGACAAAACTCGAGGTGCATGCCGCGGCCGATGTAGCGCAGTTTGAGCATCGACCCGCCCCAGGTTGAGCCGGCAATTGCTACCAGCACGGGTTCCGGACAATATTCGGGGTGCCCCGAAATGAGCGCCTGACTTTCGCCCAGGAACACGGCGGTGTAGCGATGGTGTTGAGTCTGGATTTCGAGCACGGTAGATGGAGGCAAGTCTCCGAGAGAGACCCCACCTTCGATTTCTGACTGGACGACGTTGGCATTCACTTCGTCACTGAGATTGGGATGAGGCATGAACATGGTCGCCAACCGGTCTGGCCAGATGCACTGTTCGAAAGATCATACCAGAGGAAGGGCCACCGCCGGAGGTTACTTCCGTGCAGGTGTTGAATTCCGGACAAAAAGCAGCCAGACCTTATGGGTCTGGCTCTGCGCGCGATCGGGTTGCGGATTCGCGGCAGCTACCCGCCAATCGAACTGGCCACGGCAGAAAATACGTTATTTGAACTTCCACCAATCAATCGGATGGTTCCAACTACGAGTACCAGGATGACTGCCAGCATGACCGCGTACTCGGCAATGTCCTGGCCCTGGTCATCCGTCCACAAGTATCGGAAGGTTTTGATGTTCATCCCCTCTCCCTTCTAATCGGTGAGCACAGTGTGCTCCCGGTTGTCCAAAAATACAAGTGTCAAGTCATCTTTCGCAATAAAAAAGCAGATGCTCCCCTCGATTTTATTTTCATGTGCCAATGCTTGTCTCGATTCCAGAACGAACTCTTTGGTGTGCACGAGCAGTCGTCCCCAAAGTTACTGTCAGACTCGCACACAATCCATTATTCTACTTGTCGGTTCTTTAAGGTTCGAGGAATGCACAAGTCTGCCACCCGACGCTACGCCCGATTTCGCACCGAGATACCGATTATTGTGAAGGTATTGGGGAAGGACGGATATGTCCGCATCCACGGCCGCTGCTTCGAAATTGCGGAAGCTGGACTGGGTGCCGTCATCACCAGCGAGTTAGTCGCAGGAGAAATGATAACTCTCGAGTTCTCGATCCCCGACGTTCCCGAGGTCTTCGTGATGCGAGCCGTAGTCCGGCATCGCATGGGGTTCCTGCACGGTTTTGAGTTCATTGGTGCGCTCCCTGCGCAGGGCGAGTTGATTCAGGCATTCTGCCAAAAGCTGGAGCCGTCGTAGGCTCAGGGGTTTACTCCCAACATTAGCGGGATTCGGAAGACAAACGATCTGTGCGACACTCGCCGGCCAGAAGGTGTGGACACCACGCTGGCTGGCGTTTTAGACTCACAGTCGGCCTCGACGCGTGTCCGACGGCCGATTTCAGTGTTCCACGGTTCCTGACGGTATTTCCATTTAGCATGGTTCACATTCCTTTTCCGAGGTAGGAGATGAAGCTCAAAGTGTCTTTGTGCCGATTTACTTTGCCGTTTGTGCTGGTCGCTGGTTTGGGCTTTTCAATGTTGTCTATAGTTGCAGTCGCACAGTCTGAGCTCCCGGCAACAGTGCCCGCGCCTATCAATGCAATCGCACTCACGGTTACTCCCAATCCGGCGAAGGTGAAAGAAAAAATAACCTTGACTGCTACGGTCACGACGAACAAGAAAGCTGCGACCGGAGGCACTGTCACTTTTTTCGATGGCAAGTTGTCGTTGGGTAGTGCGCAGGTGGTAGGCAAGAAGCCGGCGAAGGGATACAAAACGGGCACGGCGATATTGACCACGATCGTTTCGCCTGGGTCCCACGAGGTGACGGCGGTCTACGGAGGAACTGCGGCCTCGCCGCAGGTGGCGCGTTCCAAACCGGTAGCGCTGAAGGTAACTGGAAAGACAGGCAGCACCACCGTGCTTACGGCGAAGGCGAATGCTAAGAATGCGAAGAATTATGACTTCACGGCGAGCGTGAGCGGTTTCGGATTGCCCGCGCCCACAAGTACAGTGGACTTCACCGACATTACAACCAGCACCGACCTCGGCACTGCGGCGCTCGATCCTAAGACGGTATCCCACAATTTTGACAAAGCCCTTGTAACCAATGCATCGGGTGCGCCAACGCAGTCTGTTGTTGCCGACTTCAATGGCGACGGTTTTCCCGATGTCGCCACGGCGAACGCAGTTTTCGGTCCGAGCACGGTGGCTGTTTTCCTGGGCAAGGCGAATGGTGAGTTTCAAACGCCGGTGTCTTATCCAACGGGATATTTCACCAGCGGAATCGTAACCGGAGATTTCAATAACGACGGGATTCTCGATCTGCTCGCGATGAGTCAGGACGGCACCATCGCTCTTTTCCTCGGCAATGGCGATGGCACTTTTCAGACGCCGAAGACTGACAACATTGGCGGCTTACCGGTTGCGATTGTCCTTGGAGACTTCAATCGCGATGGCATTCTGGACTTCGCCACCACCGACTACTTCGCAAACACAACCTCGATCTCGCTCGGCAATGGCGACGGAACCTTTCAATCGCCCGTCCCTTACGGGGTTGGAAGCGGTCCCTACTACATGGCCACTGCGGATTTCAATGGCGATGGTTATCTGGACCTGGCTGTCGTCAACGACAATGTGAACACAGTTAGCGTCCTGCTGGGTAACGGGGATGGGACTTTCCAAGCGCAGAAGACATATGACACTGGAAACCAGGTCGAATTCGTAGCCACCGGAGATCTGAATCTCGACGGGAAGCAGGATATTATTGTCGCCAATTATGCCGACCAAGACGTTGGAGTTCTGCTCGGGAACGGCGATGGCACATTCAAGCCGCAGGTGACTTACAAGGTCGGCGGGCCCGACTCCGGCCTTGCCATTGCCGATCTGAACGGAGACGGAATTCCCGACATCGTCGCTTCCTACTATCATCCGTCCCAACTTGGCGTGCTCCTAGGCAAAGGAGATGGCACGTTCGAAGCGGTGCGTGAGTTTAATACCACGCAGTCGCAAGGCTATGAAGTGACCATCGCCGACCTGAATGGTGATGGCACTCCTGATCTGATCAGCAGCGATCTGCACGCTTCCATCAGCGTGCTGCTCAACGTGACCGCAGCGAAGGCGAAGTTGTCCGACGTGGTGGTTCCGGGAACGTCGAAAGACCTAGAGGAGATTGTGGCCAAGTACAGCGGAGATTCCAGATATGCGGGCTCGAAATCGGCTCCCATTAAAGTTAAAGGGTCCGGCGGGAATCAATAGCGAGTTTGCCCCACCTCCGTGATGGAAACGCGGTTCGTTAGGAGGAAATTATTCATGACGAACGCAGTGAAGCGACCTTCGAGGACATTCGTACGATCCACAACGTCGGTGCTGGCGCTGGCGATTGTGTTTGTGCTGGCTGTCGTCGCATCGGGCTCCGCGCAGGCACAGACTTTCACGGTGCTCTATACATTCACCAACACGGCGGACGGGGAACAGCCCGATGCGAGTTTGTTTCTGGACGCCACCGGCAATCTTTACGGCACGACTCAGTACGGCGGCGCCAAAGGTGGCTTCGGAACGGTGTTCAAGGTAAACACGAAGGGTGAGGAAGTTGTTCTCCGCAGTTTCGCGGGCACGCCAGATGCGGAAGATCCATACGCGGGGTTGACGCGGGATAAGGCTGGCAACTTCTACGGGACGACTCTTTACGGCGGTACTCAAGGGGGCTTTGGGACAGTATTCAAACTGCATGCAGGCAAGGAAACGATCCTTCACAGCTTCGCCGGTACTCCTGACGGAGAAGACCCGCGCTCAGTTCTGGTTCGAGATGCCGCGGGCAACCTCTACGGCACCACGCAATATGGCGGCACAAACGGCGGTTATGGAACGGTGTTTAAGCTGGATGCGAACGGAAAACTCACCCTGTTGTACAGCTTCGCGGGGACGCCGGATGGCGACGATCCCTACGCCGGTCTGCTTCGAGACAAAGCGGGCAACCTCTACGGCACCACGCAATATGGCGGCACCAACGGGGGTTATGGAACCGTGTTCAAGCTGAGTCCGAAAGGCAAGGTGACCCTCCTGCACAGCTTCGCGGGAACGCCGGATGGGGTAAATCCGCTTGCGGGTTTACTGCTGGATGGGGCGGGTAATCTTTACGGGACAACTTACTATGGCGGCACCAACGGCGGCTTTGGAACCGTCTTCAAGTTGAGTACTAAAGGCAAGCTGACCCTGCTTCACAGTTTCGCTGGAATGCCGGATGGGCAGAATCCCTATGCGCGTTTGATCCGCGACGCGGCCGGCAATCTGTACGGCGCGACGTTTTATGGAGGCACGTCCGGCTACGGCACGGTGTTCAAGTTGGATACCGGCGGCAAACTGACAGTTCTGCACAGCTTCAACGACGCACCGGATGGGGCTCATCCGATCGGCGGGTTGGTCCTGGACAAGGCAGGCAATCTGTATGGCACCACCAGCGATGGCGGTGATCTCCGTTGTGGATTCTCGGGCTGCGGAACCGTGTTCAAGCTCACGCCTTAAGTCCGGAGGGCGAACTCGCGTTAAAGTTTCGAATACGACACCCTTTTTGCTATTCTCGGGTTACATGATTTCCAGCATCAGCTATGTGGCCCTTGCCGTCGCGGCCATCCCGTTTATCTATTACTTGATTGCGTTGTTCAGTTCCTGGCAATTCTTTCGCAGCGCCCAACGTCGAAACGCCAATGATCAGAACTTCGCTCCGCCGGTGAGCAATCTTAAGCCGATTCGCGGGCTTGATCCTGATGCCTACGACAACTTCGCCAGCTTCTGCAAGCAGGACTATCCAGACTACGAGTTGCTTTTTTGCGTGGGCGAGGAGGACGACCCGGTTGTTCCCATTCTAAAGAAGCTGGAGCGTGATTTTCCGGAGCGGCGCATTCGGGTGTTGTTCGGCTCGGGCGGAAGGGGATCGAATGACAAAGTGGTCAAGTTGGCCCGTCTGGTCAGCGAAGCTCAACACGAAGTGGTGGTAATCAGCGACAGCGACGTGCGGGCGCGGCCCGACTACCTGCGCACTGTGGTTGCTCCTTTGGCCGATCCCAAGATCGGAGCTGTGACCTGTTTTTACGTGCCGATCGAAGATAAGACGCTGACTGAAAGCCTGCAGACGATTGGAATGTTTTCCGATTTCTATGCTGGCATCCTGGTTGCGCGTGAGCTAGACGGAGTGAAGTTCGCGTTGGGGCCGACTATCGCCACCACGCGCACGCGACTGGCCGGATTCGGTGGCTACGCCGCGATTGAAGACCGTCCCGCCGATGATCTGCTGGTGGGGCGCCTCATCGCCGAACAGGGTTACGAAGTCGAACTCTTGCCTTACACCATTTCGACGGTTGCCGATTATGGCTCCCTGCGCGACCTTCTACATAAACGCCTGCGCTGGATCGTGGTGATGCGCCATATGCGGCCTTGGGGGCACCTTGGCCTGGTTTTCACTCAGGGGTTGCCCTGGTCGATTGCGGCCATTGCGATCCATCCCTCCGCGGGAGTTGCGCTCGGTTTTCTTGGCGCGTACTTTGCGCTCCGATTTGCCATGACCTGGACGGTTGGCGTTTGGGGCCTGAAGCAAGATTCGCTTTGGAAGAAGTTCGGCCTGATCCCGGCATGGGATGCATTGGCTTTCTTTATCTGGCTGACCAGTTTTGCGCGCAACAGTATTCGGTGGCGGGACGGCGAATACTACATTCGAGACGGCAGGCTGGTACCCGTGACCCCAACCAGTGCTGGGCCAGCGGGATGACTCTCAGTCAGTATATAGTCAGTGATTCTAGCCAGCTGCGCGCGCTCTTCTCGTGGTGCGACGCTTTCCGTTGTTCTTTCCGGCAGAATCGCCTATGGTTTCGACCACAGGCACGGCTTCGCGATTAGTCTGCAGACGGCGCTCGTTACGGGGCTGGCGCCAGTTGATCTGCGGCAGCATCACAGACGGGTCGATCCGGTCGCGATATTTCAAGGCCACGTTCATCAGCGAGTCCAACAACGAGTCGGAAAGCAGATGCGGCTCCAGACCAAGTTCAATCAGCTTCGAGTGTTTCGCATTGTAGTAGTGCTCCTGCGCCTCCACT
>DATHPO010000201.1:0-23342 GCA_035483835.1 Terriglobales bacterium | reverse complement strand
CCGTGCTAACTTCACGATACCCCAGCGTGGACTTCACACTCGGGGAGTTCGTGCGCTTTCCGATGACTTCCCGCACACGATTCCTTATCACGGCGGCGTTCATTTGTCATCTGCTACTCGCTCCTTCCTTAGTAACCAGCCAGTTGCTTTCTCCTGCTAAAGCATCCAGTCCGAATCAAGACTTGCCGAATACGCCCTCGGTGCCGAACGAAGAAGATGTAACCATAAGCGCAATTACGCAGGAAAAGATCGGTTCGCTTTACAAGCTGCATGGAAAAGCCGAGATTCATTACGGCCTGTACATTCTCCGCGGAGACGAAGTCACGTATAACGCCGATACCGGCCAGGCCACTGCTGATGGTCATGTTGCGCTGGATGGCGGACTCAATGACGAGCATATCCAGGCCAGGCATGGAATTTACAATGTGCGCGCGGAAAGCGGCCGATTCGAGAATGTAACCGGGACGATTGGTGTGCGCATGCGCGGAAGCCGGCTCATGCTGACGTCCTCGAATCCCTTCTTTTTCACAGGGAAAGTGGTCGAAAAGACGGGGCCCGATCACTACATGGTTTATGACGGCACGGTGACAACTTGTGAGCTGCCTCGTCCGAAATGGCAATTCAACGCCAATAAGATTGTGGTCAACGTCGGTGGCACGGCCAAGATTTACCACAGCTTGTTCGGAATAAAGGGCGTTCCGATTTTGTATTTTCCTTTCGCCACGCTGCCTGCAGAGCGTCTTCCACGGCAGTCGGGATTCCTCATTCCCAACTTCGGGACTTCCTCTGTGAAAGGATTGATCCTCGGCGAATCGCTGTTCTGGGCGATCAACCGAAGCATGGATGCTCACATTGGGGCGGAGTATTTCTCGCTTCGAGGCTGGGCGCCATCGGGCGAATTTCGAGCCAGGCCCAGTGATACATCATTTGTCGATCTCACTTTTTTCGGTGTGCTCGACCGCGGCACAGGCAATCCTCCGGTAAATCAGGGAGGGGAAGAGGTACGTCTGAATGCTGAAGGCGCGTTTGGTCATAACTTCCGCGGAGTGGCCAACATCGACTTTCTGAGCTCATACGTTTTTCGCTTGGCTTTTAACGATGTGTTTACCCAGGCCGTGAACTCCGAAGTAAAGTCGAAAGCGTTTCTCTCCAACACAACGAATGGTTTCTTCTATAACGCTTCGATGCAGCGTTACCAGGACTTTGAGAGCACGACTGCGGGCGACGTCGTCACCATCCTTCATGCTCCCAGCTTCGAAGTGTCCAGCGTCGATCGCCAACTCGGCCCTTCGCCTTTCTATTGGTCCTATGAGGCCGCGATCGAGGGACTGTCGCGCAGTGAGCCCGGTTTCAGCACTGCTGCTTTGGTCGGGCGCTTTGACCTGTCGCCAAGCGTATCTCTGCCACTGAGGCTTGGGGGGTGGTCGTTTCGTCCGGAGTTCTCGCTTCGAGATACCGGCTATACCGAGCAACTTTCAACTGCGAGTGGCGCCAAAGTAGCAGAATCCAGTCCGATCAATCGATATGCGCTGGAAGGCTCGGTGGAAGTGCGGCCGCCGGTTTTGAGCCGCGTCTTCGACCGCGAGTTCCTGGGACGCAAGTGGAAACACGTCATTGAACCCCGCGTGGTCTACAACTATGTGACGGGGGTGAACAATTTCGCTAACATCATCCGTTTTGACGAACGCGATATTCTCACGAATACGAATGAAGTCGAATACGGAATCGTGAATCGCCTTTACGCGAAGCGCAAGTCTGCCCCGCCGGAAGACTGCGGGAAAAACGGCATGCCTGCTCTCTTTATCGGGGGAGCTCCCGCGCCCAACCCCATCCCCTGGGAACGGAAGACTGACATCGCCGAGGCACCCTGCAATACCGGTCCGGAAGTACGGGAGATCGTGACCTGGGAACTCGGTCAGAAATACTTTGCCGATCCAACTTTCGGCGGCGCGCTGGTCTCCGGTCGCAGCAATGTTTTTACCAGCACCGTTGACTTGACTGGCATTTCGTTTTTGACCGCGCCTGCCCACCTTTCACCGCTCATCTCGCGCCTGCGCTTTCAGGCAAGCACGCGAACCGATTTCGAGTGGGATGTCGACTATGATTTCCAGGTTGGCGGCATTACTGAGAGCACGGTCCTGGCGAATTATCGTGTCGGCTCCTTTACGATCGGCGGCGGCGACGCCTATCTGCAAGTTCCGGGCGAATGTGCCGTCAGTACTTGCAACTACAGCACGACGACAGATCCCAATATTGTTTTCTGGCCGCAGCTTTTTAACCAGTTCAGGCTCTTGCTAGGGTACGGCCATTCTGGCAAACAGGGTTTCAGTGCTGCGACCAATGTGGGCTTCGATGCGAAGTTGAATTTCCTGCAATACGCTGCGGTGCAAGCCACGTATAACTGGGACTGCTGCGGAGTGAGTCTGGAATTCCGCCGCTTCAACCTGGGTGCGGTACGGAATGAGAACCAGTATCGATTTACGTTCGCGCTGGCGAATCTCGGTTCGCTGGGGAATTTGAGACGAAACGAAAGGTTGTTCTAGTCCGCCGAGATTCAGGGCGATTCGCGGGTACCGTGGACCTTCATCGTGAACATTGTGGATCTTAATGTTGCCGGCGCCGGCGATCAAAAGACCGCAAAACACTCTGTCCCTCAGAACATCTCATTACCGCTCGAACTAAGCTTGCTTCTTGTCATTGCCGGGCTGGCGGCCGTGCTTCGCTTCCATTCGCTCGCCGCCAAATCTTTCTGGTTCGACGAGGGAGTGAGCGTCGCGATTGCCCGCCTCGACTGGTACAACTTTGCGCGAATTCTGTGGCGTCGCGAAGCCAACATGTCTCTCTACTATTTTCTTCTTCACTTTTGGCTGTATTTCGGAGGGAGCGAATTTTTTGTTCGGGCGCTTTCAGCTCTGTTTGCGGTCGCCTCAGTCCCAGTCATCTACTTATTGGGGCGCCGTCTTTTTGACTCACGAGTTGGCCTGATTGCGGCTGCACTGATGGCGGTGAATGCCTATCACGTTCAATATTCGCAGGACGCGCGCAGCTATTCGCTGATGGTGCTGCATTGTCTGCTTTCGAGTTTGTATTTTCTGAAGTGCCTGGAGGAACCGTCGATCCGCAACCGTGCAGCTTATGTTCTGAGCAGCGCACTGGCAGTCTATGCACAATTTTTCTCTGCGCTGCTCCTGATCGCGCAGTGGCTTTCCTTGAAGATGCTGGACCGAGGACAGATTCGTCCACCGACAAGGCGTGACTGGCGCTGGATCGCACTCCTCGTATCACCGGTCGCTGTATTCATCGCCGCCACAGGGACAGGTCCGTTGCGCTGGGTGGAACGCCCTGGCCTGAAAGACCTTTGGATATTCGCGCTGCATCTTACGGGAAATGGTGGGCCATGGTTGTTGCTCGCGAGCGTGGCAGCGTGCCTGGCAGCGCTGATTCCTACGGGGCTGATGCGTGGAGCACGGCGAGTTCCCTGGGAAATTTGGCGTTGCCGTTTTCTTTTGTCCTGGCTGCTTTTTCCAATCCTGCTCACGCTGGCGCTGTCAGTAATCAAACCGCTGTTTGTTCCGCGGTATTTTATTTTTTGCTTGCCCGCACTCTTTCTGCTTGTGGCTTGCGGAATTGCCCGCCTTCGTCCTGCCGCGCTGCAAGCGCCCGCGCTCCTGTTTTTGCTGATTCTTTCTTTCCGCGGAACAGCCGGTTATTACAAGCAGGACCTGGACATTCAACGCGACGAGTGGCGAGCCGCGACACAATACTTGCTGAACCATTCGCAGCCGGGCGATGCCCTGCTGTTTCACGTTCCCATGGGACGGATGCCGTACGAGTTTTATCGCTCGCTGCAGCCGCTGACTCCCGCTTCGATTGTGCTTTACCCACACCACGCTGATCGTATGACGTTCCTCGATTTTGTCGAAAAGCCTAACGATGCGGAGCTTGAGCGCTCATTTCCGCAACATGCTCGGGCATGGCTCGTCCTCACTTACGCAGAAACCCAGTCAGGATTGCCTGACGCGAGGTCGGTTGAGCTTACCGGATTGCTGAATCATTTCTATTCCAGCGTCGAGCAACGCGACTTTCCAGGCATCGTGATTTTGCTTTATTCGAAAGGGAATGTTGGCACCGAGCCAATCGCGCCGCAGGGCTTGACGTATTAAGATATCCCCATGCCTCTCCCGGCCACGACCATATCCAAGCGCGAGGCGCTCGACGCCAGGATTCGTACCTTGGGTCGAACTCTGGTCGCGTATTCCGGAGGCGTCGATTCAGCTTTCCTGGCCTGGGCCACCTACAAAGCGCTCGGCGCTGACATGCTCGCGGTGATTGCCGATTCCCCGAGTCTCGCCCGGACCCATCTTGCCGAGGCTACCGCCTTTGCTCTTGAACAACGCGTTCCGCTCGAGGTCATCTCTACCAGCGAACTCGACCGGGCCGAATATGTGCGCAACGACGCCTCTCGCTGTTTTCACTGCAAGGACGAACTCTTCACGGTGATGGAAACCTTTCGCGCCACGCATGGATTCGACGCGATCGCATACGGCGTCAATGTGGATGACCAGGGCGACTTTCGCCCCGGACAAGCTGCCGCCCGTCAGCACAATGTTGCCGCTCCTCTGCTCGAAGCCGGATTGACCAAGCAGGAGATTCGAGAATTAGCCCGCGACGCTGACTTGCGAATTTGGGACAAGCCTGCTTCGGCTTGTCTCTCATCGCGTATCGAGTATGGGCGCCCGGTCACGCGTGACGCCCTGAGCACGGTCGAGCAGGGCGAGGATGCAATTCGCGCGCTCGGATTCCGGCAGTTCCGGGTGCGTCACCATGGCGAAATCGTCCGCATCGAAATCGCCAACAACGAACTGCCTCGCGCTCTCAGTTCCGGGATGGCCGCAGAGTTCACTCGCATTTTCAAAGCTCTCGGTTTCAAGTTCGTGACCCTGGACCTCGAGGGATTCCGCTCCGGCTCAATGAACTCTCTGCTTCCGGCTGAACAACTCTCCCGCAAGGTCTGATCGGCGCATACTGTCCTCCAAGGATGCTCGCAAACCCCGCATAACTGGCCCCTCCGCTGCGCTCCGTATGAGATAATCTTTACTTATTCCCAATGCGCAGGCGGTTCTTAGTGAAGCTATTGCGGCGTTCCATTCTTGTTCTCGTGCTGGTTTGCCTGGGCTGTTCGGCTCAGTTAGCTCCTCCTTCTCCCGAACTCACTGCAAAAATCGAGCGGCAAGTGCGCGCGACTTACAGCGTCCCGGATAGCGTGAAGGTTATCATCGGCCAGTTCCGACCCAGTGACTTCCCGAATTACGATGCCGTGACCATCACCATCGACGGCGGCGAAAAAAAATCGACCTACGAATTCCTGATTTCCAAGGACGGTAAGACTTTGGCCCGGCTCACGAAAATGGATCTGACCAAAGATCCCTATGCCGAGAACATGAAGAAAATCGACGTGAACGGACGACCTTCGCGCGGCAACAAGGATGCCAAAGTCGTGGTCGTCAACTTCGACGACTTCCAGTGCCCCTTCTGCTCTCGCATGCACCAGACGCTGTTCCCCGAACTGCTGAAGGAATACGGGGACCGCGTACAATTCGTGTACAAGGATTATCCTTTGTCGGAGATTCATCCCTGGGCTATACGCGCGGCAGTGGACGCGAACTGTCTGGCTGCGCAGAACAACGATGCGTACTGGGATTTTGCTGACTACATTCATGCCAACCAGCGGGTGGTCAGTTCGGAGAAAGGGCGAGATGCTCAGTTCGCTGCCCTGGACCGCCTGACCCTCGAGCAAGGGCAGAAGCATAACCTTGATCAGACCAAACTTCAGGCCTGTGTCAAGGCGCAGAATGAAGAGGCAATTAAGGCTTCGATGAAGGAAGCCGAAGGCGTGGGTGTGAACGCGACACCGACCCTGTTCGTCAACGGAGAGGAAATGGATGGAGCGCTTCCCATCGGTGAATTGCGAGCTGCCCTGGATTCAGCTCTAAAGCAGGCCGGCGTACCGGCGCCATCTCACCCCGCACAAGCATCGCCTTCGAGCGAGTCACAACACGAGTCACCATCCCCCAGCAAGTAGTGCCGAGAGGACCACTTTGAAGACTAATTCGCGATTTCGTCTGTTCCTGACAGTACTGCTTGCGGTTCCACTTCTCGCGATGTCCCTGGGTTGTGGGACCAAAATGGCGGGTGACGATGTTGCTGCCACGGTTGACGGCCGCAAAATTACCCGAGCGGATCTTGAGAAGTATTACGAAAACCAGACTGCGGGTTCTCAACAGCAGCCCTCGGGAGAACAAGCTACCAGCCTGCACCTCAGCATCTTGCACCAACTGGTTGATTTCGAAATCCTGATGCGCCGCGCCGAGAAACTCGGACTCCTGGCCACAGACGACGAAGTCGAACGTAAGCTGAACGAGATCAAGTCGCCTTATACGAAAGAGGAATTCGACGCACGCATGAAGGAAAAGAAGCTTACTCTTGACGACTTCAAGCGCGACTTGCGCCGGCAACTCACCGTGGACAAGGTTCTGAACAAAGAGGTGACGTCGAAGATTAACGTTACCGACCAGGACATCGCTAATTATTACAACGCTCATAAGTCGGAGTTCAACCTGGTCGAGCCCCAATATCATCTGGCTCAGATTTTCGTAACCACAGCGCCGAATCCACAGGTCCACAACCTGAAGAACGATAAAGCGCAAAACGAAGCTGACGCGCGCAAGAAAATCCAGATGATCGTCAATCGCCTCGACAGCGGCGACGATTTCGGTACGTTGGCAATGGAATATTCCGAGGACACGGAAACTTCAGGCAACGGCGGAGACCTGGGCTTTACGCCGGAATCGGCCTTGAAAAACACCGACCCAGTTACTCGCGATGCGGTCACGAAACTGAAGCCCGGGCAATACACTACGGTGATCACCGTTATTAACCCAATGACGAAACAGTTGGTCGGCTTCCGCATCGTGAAACTGATTGCCAAGGAAAGCGCGGGCCAGCGCGAGTTGTCAGACCCTCGCGTGCAGGAAGCGATCCGATCACAGCTCCGCGACCGACGGGAACAACTTCTAAAGGCAGCGTACTACGAAGTTCTGCGCGATCAAGCCAAGGTGCAAAATTATTACGCCGAGAAAGTCCTGGAAGGTAACGGCACTGCTAACTAGGGCGGGGGAATTCCGACACGTTGAAAGCTAAGAGCTAGAAGCCAGAAGCTAGAAGCTGACTTCACTCCACAATCGCCAACACGTCCCCGGCATTCACATTGGCACCCTCAGCGGCGACGATTTTCTGCAGCGTCCCCTTCTTGGGCGATTTGATCTCGTTTTGCATCTTCATGGCTTCTACGACCAGGATGCTTTGTCCTGCCTCAACCGCCTGCTGCTCGGCAACCACAACGCGCACTACCTTGCCAGGCATCGGAGCGTACAGTTTCTTCGGACCCTTGTCGTCAGCCGCTGAACCTTTGCGGCTTCGCAACGACCTTGGATCACGGAGTTCCGCGGCGTAGCGGACGCCGCCGACCCAGAGATGCGTCTCATTGGCAATGTGTTCGCGTTTGATCTCGTAGGCTTTCCCTCCGATCAAGATCGAAAGCACATCGCGCCGTGCCAGAACTGCGTCGATCTGGATTTCGCGACCATTCAAGCGGCAGCGCCAGCCTGCGTCCGCACGCTCGAGTTCGAGCCGGTAATCCTTTCCGTCGATCGTAATGTCATAGAGCATAAGAAAGTTGCGGGTTGGTCAGAAGCCAGCTACGTTCCTACACAGCTTGTCCAACATGCAGTTTTCAATCCAACGCTTCGAACCTTCCTGCCTTCTTCCAGCCCGATACGGCAACTCCGCCGACCGTTTTGTTCCCAGGATTCGGAGACAAGTTTCCGTTGCCAACAACCGATGCCGGGTCCAGGATTGCGAATATCCCGGCGGCGATGGCTGCGACTTCGGCATTTTCACCCATGACTTCGGGAGCCTTCGACTTTAGCAACCGATCCAGATAGCCGGTATCTACCTTCCCGGCCTGAAAATCCGCGTCGGTCAGAATGCGACGAAACAGCGATATGTTGGTCTTTATGCCACCCACAAAATACTCATACAGCGCCCGCGTCAATCGCGAGATCGCCTGCCCGCGGTCAGTTCCGTACCCGATTAACTTCGCCAACAGTGGATCGTAATCGACGGGCACTGTCCAGCCTTCGTACATGCCGCTATCGCGTCGGATTCCAGGCCCTGAAGGTGACAGCAACAACGTGATCCTCCCCGGGCTCGGAAAATAATTGTTATCGGGATCCTCCGCGTAGATGCGGCACTCGATGGCGTGTCCGCGAATACGAATGTCTTCCTGGCCAAATGGCAGCTTCTCGCCGGCCGCGATCCGAATCTGCAGATGGACAAGGTCCAACCCCGTGATCAGTTCCGTCACGGGATGTTCCACCTGAAGTCGCGTGTTCATTTCGAGGAAATAAAAGTTCTTATCTCGATCGACCAGAAATTCGACCGTTCCTGCGTTCGTGTAGCCCGCCGCTTTGGCCACTCTGACCGCGACCTCGCCCATGCGCCGCCGCATGTCCGGGTCGACGATCGGAGATGGCGCCTCCTCCAGCACCTTCTGATGCCGACGTTGGATGGAACACTCGCGCTCGCCCAGATAAACCGTGTTGCCGTATTCGTCCGCTAACACCTGCATTTCGATGTGCCGCGGATTCACGATTGCCTTCTCGACGTAAACTTCTCGGTCCCCAAATGCCCGCTCAGCTTCGCTCTGCGCCGCTTCCAGAGCCGGTCTCAACTCTCCCGGCTCATGCACCAACCGCATGCCCTTTCCACCGCCGCCGGCCGCTGCCTTCAACATGACGGGATAGCCAATCCTCGCCGCCACCTGCTCGGCCTGTTCGGGCGACTCCAGCCCTCGCGAGGTTCCCGGCACAAATGGAACCCCTACTTTTTCCATTTCTTGGCGCGCCCGCGTTTTCGACCCCATCATTTCCATCGAGACCGGACTCGGGCCAATGAACTTCACACCAGCACCACCGCACGCCCGCGCGAACTTCGCATTTTCGGAGAGAAAGCCGTACCCAGGATGGATCGCATCCGCACCGCTTCGTTTCGCAACGTCCAGGATCTTCGCCATGTTCAAGTAGGATTCCGCAGCGGCCGGGGCTCCGATGTGGTAGGCCTCGTCCGCCTTGCGAACATGCAGCGATGCGCGATCGACGTCAGAATAAATAGCAACCGAAGTGATGCCCAGTTCGCGGCAGGCGCGGATCACCCGGACTGCAATCTCTCCGCGGTTGGCGATTAAAATCTTCTTGAACATGCTTGTCAGCTCTCGAGCTTCTTGGCAAGCAGTTCATTCACCATCTGCGGATTAGCTTGTCCCTTTGAGGCCTTCATCACCTGGCCAACGAAAAAGCCTATCACCGTCTTCTTTCCCGCCCGATACTGTTCGACCTGCTTGGGGTTGGCCGCGATAATCTCGCCAATGATCTTTTCGATGGTGGAGGAATCGGTAATCTGTTGTGGGTTTTCTTTTTCGTAAACTTCACCGAAGTCCTGGTTGCGTTCGAAGGACAGGTCGTATAAATCTTTGAGTATCTTGCCTGAAATCGCGCCGCTCTCCACCAGATCCGCCGACAGAGCCACTCCTTTCATCGAAATGGGCGATTGCTCGATTTCCAGGCCCTTCGCTTTCAGACGCCCAATCAGCTCACCTTGCACCAGATTCGCAACGCGTTTTGGATTCTTCGCGGCCTTTGCCGCCGTCTCGAATTGGTCGGCAAACAACTTCTTCGCCGTCAGCACCTGCGCATCGTAGTCGGTGATGCCGTAGTCTGCGACCATGCGCTTTCGTCGTGCCTCGGGTAGTTCGGGAAGTGTACCGCGAATTTCCGCTTGCCACTTCTCGTCTACAACGAGCGGCACAAGATCGGGCTCAGGAAAATAGCGGTAGTCGTGCGCCTGCTCTTTCGAGCGCATGCCATAAGTTTTGCCTTCGGCCGGATTGTAGAGCCGGGTCTCCTGCGTGACTTTGCCGCCTGACTCGACAATCTCGATCTGGCGATCGATTTCGTACTCCAGCGCCTCACGAATAAACCGGAACGAGTTGACGTTCTTGATTTCAGTCTTCGTGCCAAATTCTTTCTGCCCCCGAGGCCGCACGCTGACGTTGGCATCGCAACGCAATGAACCCTCCTCCATATTGCAATCGCTGACCTCGGTGTACAGAATAATTTCCTTCAAGCGGGTGAGGTATTCGTGCGCTTCCGCAGGTGAAGCGATGTCCGGCTCGCTGACAATTTCGATCAACGGCACTCCGCTGCGATTCAGGTCGACGGCCGTAGTCTCGGCAGCATCCGCGAAGCCTTCGTGCAGGCTCTTGCCCGCATCCTCCTCGAGGTGCAGGCGTGTGATTCCGATCTTTTTAGCGCCCTCGGCGGTGACAATGTCGATCTTGCCGAACTCGGCCAGCGGCTTGTCGTACTGCGAAATCTGATAACCCTTGGGCAGGTCAGGATAAAAATAATTCTTGCGCGCGAAAATTGAAGTCTTGTTAATGCGGCAGCCGAGCGCCATCGCCGCCAGCACCGCGAAATCCACCGCCTTGCGATTTAACACCGGCAGAGCTCCGGGGAGGCCCAGGCAAACCGGGCAAACGTTTGTATTAGGCGGAGCGCCGAAGCGCGCGGAGCATGAGCAGAAAATCTTGGTCACCGTCAAAAGCTGGACGTGCACCTCCAGTCCGATCACAGGTTCGTATTTGGCGCGGGACCTTACGGAAGTATCCGGCGTGGTGGCCATATCCAGCGATTATAAAGGGTGGGAGCGGTGAGCCACATCCCGCGCGCGATCGCCACTACTTCTGCTTCTCCGGCGCACTCAGATATTTCTCCAGCGGGACCTCGAAATACATCAATTCATTTCCCTTGGCATCGCGCACGCCGGTCAAATAGAAGTGAGCGCCCGCAAGCGGGTTGGGAATGTCGGACACATCAAAGAACATGAAGCCCGACTGGGTGCCGTGAGGTTCGACTGCCTTGGCGGCAAATTGTGTGTTCTGAATCTCCTCCATCGCGTCCTTGCTGATGCTCCCCTTTGCCTTCTTGGGCCAAGGCAGCGGATTCGGAGAAATGGTCCCTGTAGGCCGCGAGATGCGCCGATAAATATCGTCTTCCGAAGAGGGTGGAATCTTGGTCCGATTCACGGTTACGAGTTCGGCCTTCATCCCTGACAGCGCGACCGTCTGGTCGCCGTCATTGGTGATCACCACGAAGATCGGCATGAGGCCGACGTCGCTGTAGTGAACGGAAAAAATACTTGCCTTGTCGGGCAAGTCATAAGGATCAAGCCCCAGTGTGACCGATTCACCCGAATGCTCATCGTGTGCGGGATAGGTCTTCGCCGGCTGCGCCGCTGGCATGACAAAATGCTTTCCCGCCAGGCAAACTACCGCAGACACCAGGAGAACGGAAACTGCGGCGAAGCTTCGCCGCAGCAGAGAGCGTGTGACCGTACAGGACATGATTCTCGATTATAGGATGCAGGCCCCGTAAACGGTGGTGCCTCGGGCGCGACCTATACAGGTAGAATGTCCCTTCCTGCATGTATTGGATCTACAGTGCGCTGCTGGCAGCGGCAATGCTGCTGACGCTCCCCTATTGGCTATTGCAGAGGATGCGCCACGGCAAGTACCGCGCTGGCCTGGGTGAACGGCTGGGGAGGATTCCGCGGCGGTTAGTTGCCCAGCCCGCGAGGCCAACCATATGGATACACGCGGTATCGGTCGGCGAGGTTCTGGCGATCAGCGGTTTGGCGACAGAACTCACAAAACGATTTTCGCAACATCGAGTCGCCATTTCGACTACGACGGATACCGGTCAGAGATTGGCTCGAACCCGCTTCGGCGAGGAGAATGTCTTTTACTTTCCGCTCGACTTCGCTTTTGCTATCCGGCCATATTTGCGATTGTTGCAGCCCACGCTGGTTGTGATCGCAGAAACTGAGTTCTGGCCCAACTTCCTGCGCCTTGCCCATGCCAGCGGTGCCCGGATAGCCGTGGTGAACGCACGCATCTCGGACCGCTCTTGGCCCGGATACCGGCGCTTTCGGCGTTTGCTGAAGGCAGTTTTGCGGCACGTGGACCTTTTCCTGACCCAGACGGCGGAGGACGCTCGTCGCCTCGTGGAAATTGGAGCGCCCCCTGGGGTCGTTTTCGCAACTGGAAACCTGAAGTTTGATGTGCCCGCACCGGCGGCGCCGCCGATCATCGCCAGCCTACGCGCGGCGTTCCAACAAGCCAACACCGGACCGGTGATTGTTTGCGGAAGCACGGTTGAGGGCGAAGAGCCGCTCCTGGTACAGGCCTTCATAAATGTTCTGGCGAGCCATCCTCGCGCCGTGATGGTTCTGGCGCCTCGTCATCCCGAGCGATTCGGCGAAGTGACCGAATTACTCAACCAACTTGGCATTCGATTCTGGCGTCGGTCCCTCTGGGGAGGCGAGCCGATTTTCGCTGGCGTCCTACTGATCGACACGATTGGCGAACTCGCGGCGCTCTACGCGCTGGCCGACGTGGCGTTTGTAGGCGGTAGCCTCGTTCCCCGCGGCGGACATAACATCATCGAGCCTGCACTTCACGGAGTTGCCATTGTCGTGGGCAATCACACCGAGAATTTTCGCGACATCGTAAGCTTATTTCAAGGTCGCGATGCGGTACGCGTGGTCGGCCCAGCCGAGCTTCCGCTGGTGCTCATGGAGCTCATTTCTAACCCAGCCGAACGTGCCGAACTGGGTCGCCGGGCCGCAGAAACAATCCGTGCACAAATGGGAGCAACGGAGAGGACTATGCAAGCGTTGGAAAAACTGTTGGTGCCTGTCGATGATCGTGTGGCGAAGAGTCGTTGAATGAATTTCTTGTCCTCTATCTTCGGAGCAGGCGTCCGAGCACGCAACGCGCTCTACGACCGCGGCATCACTCGCGCAAGAAACGTACAAGGTCCGGTTGTAAGCGTCGGGAATTTGTCAGTCGGGGGTTCGGGCAAAACCCCATTCGTCCTGGTTCTCGCGGAACTGCTAAAGGCTCGAGGGGTGAAGTTCGACATACTCTCCCGTGGCTACGGTCGCAGAACACGCGGTGTGGCGCGCGTTGATCCCGGAGGCTTACCCCGCGATTTTGGCGATGAGCCTTTGCTCCTGGCTCGTCGCCTCAGCGTGCCGGTGATTGTGGGCGAGGATCGATACGAGGCGGGCATGTTCGCGGAAAAAAGCTTCGGCCCACAACTTCATCTGCTCGATGACGGCTTTCAGCATCGCGCCCTGGCACGTGATTTTGACATCGTGCTGGTTACGCCCGAAGATGCCCGGGACTGTCTGCTCCCTGCAGGGCGTTTGCGTGAACAGGTCACTTCATTATCCCGTGCAGATGCGGTCGTGCTGACCAGTGGTGCTTCGCCAGAGTCGTTTCCCTTGAATGGCAAACTACTGTGGCGCGTACGACGGGGTATTTCGGTGACGAATGTTCCCGCCCGGCCGGTAGTTTTCTGCGGAATCGCACGGCCGCAGAGTTTTCTGTTGCAACTGCGCACAGCGGGCATCGAGCCTGTGGCGCAAGCTTTGTTCCGTGACCACCACGCCTACTCCGAGCGGGATATCCAGGACTTGTTGAAACTCCGCCAGCAAGGCGGAGCCGAGGGATTTGTCACCACCGAAAAAGATGCCATTAACCTTGGCGGATTTCTCGACGCGTTGCAACCCTTGGCGGTGATTCCGGTGAGGATGGAATTGATGGATGCAGCTAACGCTGTCGATACCATGCTCCGGATGATTGCGGAACGCAGAGCAGGGCGTGAGAAAATCGGTGCCTGAGCTGACTTGGTTTCCAAATGACCAAACACCCCAAAGAGGCGGAACGCCTGACGAAGATCGTTGAGTCTTTCCCCGAGATCACGATCACCGTAGTCGGGGACCTCGTCGCCGACGAATTCATATTCGGGGAAATCTCGCGCGTGTCTCGAGAAGCTCCCGTACTGATTCTGAAACATCGCGAGCGAACCGTGGTGCCGGGAGGCGGCGCCAATGCGATCAACAATCTTGCCGACCTGGGCGTTAACGTTCTTCCGGTGGGAGTGGTGGGTGACGATGAAGTTGGACGTTTGCTGTTGAAAGCTTTTCGCCATAAACATATTCCGGTCAGCGGCGTTCTCAAGGACAAGAGCTATACCACTGTGACCAAAACGCGCATCCTGGCGGGAATGACGCACAACGCGCGGCAGCAGGTGGTCCGCGTCGATCGCGAACCGGAAACGGAGCCCAGCCGTCACTTGAAGCGCGAACTCGTCCTGGCCGCGCGACAATACGCGCGCGCCTCGGACGCCCTGCTGATCTCCGACTATGGCTATGGCGCGGCGAGTCCCGCGATCCTCGATGCAATCCGCGACCGCGGACGTCTCAATGGCGTCCCTGTCATCCTCGATTCACGGTACCGCATGCTGCAATATTCTGGGGTGGTCGCGGCCACGCCGAATGAACCGGAAGTCGAAGCCGCGTTGGGTGTTCGCATCGGTAACGATTGGCCGAGCTTGTGCTCTGCCGGCGAGCACGTCATGAGTCGGATGAAGCTGCGGTCACTTGTCATCACGCGCGGCCGCGACGGCATGGCAGCCTTCACTGGAAAACATAAGCCGGTGGACATCCCAATTTTCGGCTCCGATCAAGTCGCGGATGTGACTGGAGCAGGGGACACAGTGATTGCCACTTTTGCAGCCGCTTTCGCCGCCGGGGCCAGCACAGAAGAGGCGGCTTACCTGGCGAACTATGCCGGCGGAATCGTGGTAATGAAGCGCGGAACGGCAACTGTGTCACGGCAGGAGTTGCTCGATGCGTTGGAGCAATCACCCCCGGCAACAAGAGCCCACTGAATGTCGGCAGAGAAACTCCTAAACCGCGAACGGTTGAAGCAGAGCGTCGCCGCTTGGCGCCAGGCGGGCGACTCCATCACGCTCGCCAATGGCTGCTTCGATCTGCTGCACGTCGGCCATGTACGCTACTTGCATTCCGCCAAGCAACTCGGGGGACGCTTGATTGTGGCGATCAACTCCGATGAATCTGTGCGTGCTTTGAAGGGGGAAGGCCGCCCGCTGATGCCTGCCGAAGAGCGTGCTGAAATTCTTTCGGCGCTGGCTGACGTAGATGCTGTAGTCATTTTTCCTGAGCGCGACGTGCGAGCGTTAATCCATGAAGTTCACCCCGACGTTCATGCGAAAGGAACTGACTACACCGCCGACACGGTGCCAGAGCGGGATGCGGTCGCAGCGTGTGGTGGCCGGGTGGAAATTGTGGGCGATCCCAAGCATCACTCGGCAACCGAGATCATTCGTTCGCGGATCGGACCGCAGCGTTCGTGAGCATGCAACCGCCGGTTCCGTCCTCCTCGGAAAATGCTTTGTTCATCCCGAGTAGCCTGCTGATCGTGCGTTTGGGCTCGATGGGCGACATTATCCATACGCTTCCTGCGGCCAGTGCGTTACGAAGAGCGTTTCCTGAGGTGAGCTTGGGTTGGGTGGTGGAAGAGCGCTGGGCAGAGTTACTGTGTACCTTGCCCGAGCCCCGCTCGGGGCCACGCTCACCGAGAAGGCCGTTGGTCGATCAGGTCCACACGGTGAATACGAAGGCTTGGCGCAGATCCCTGTTTTCCACCCAAACCTGGGAGCAAATCGCGGCTGGGCTCAGCGAACTCCGTGCCCAGCGATATGACGTCGCAGTCGATTTTCAAGGCGCGGCGCGATCCGCAATCGTGTCGCGTTGGTCCGGAGCGCAGGTGGTGTACGGATTTGCGCAGCCTCGCGAAAATGTTGGCAGCATGTTCTATACCCGGCAGGTGATTGGCCGTGGCGGCCACATTGTCGAACAGAACCTTTCACTGGCGGAGGCCGTTGCACGTGAGCCATTGTCGATGCCGAAGGTCGAATTCCCGCATGCCGAAGCGGCCGAAAAGCAATGCGAGAACCGATTGCAGGGCGTTGGCGATTTCGCGTTGCTCAATCCAGGTGCGGGTTGGGGCGCCAAGCAGTGGCCAGCGAAACGCTATGGGGAACTCGCCAGGCGATTGGCGGAAGATGGTGTGAAATCGCTGATCAATTTCGGCCCTGGCGAAGAGCCGCTGATGCGAGCAGTCGAGTCGGCCAGCAACTGCGCGGCGACGGGCGTTGCTAGTTCACTCACAGAATTGATTGCTCTCACCCGCCGCGCGCGCCTTTTCATCGGTGGTGATACGGGCCCCATGCACCTCGCTGCGGCGCTCGGAGTCCCCGTAGTTGCAATCTTCGGCCCCACGAATCCTGCGCGCAACGGGCCATTCGGGACTCGCAGCATCGTGTTGCGCAGCCCCATCAGCCCGACCACACACTCCCGCCGTGCACAACCCGATCCCGGCATGCTGGAAATCAGCGTCGACGAAGTGGTTGCTGCCGCCCGCAAGCTGTTAAGGAGCAACCGTGGCTAGCTTTACCTGGACGAAAATGGCGCGTCGCATCCGGGTGCCTCTGGGATTCGCTTTCACCGCCTTCTATTTATGGCTGGCAACACCCACAGCCGCATCCATGCTGATCGGCTCTGCCCTGATCATTCCCGGACTCGCGATTCGTGCCCTGGCATCCGGGCACGTGCAGAAAAATGAGCAGCTCACGACGACAGGGCCTTACGCGTATACCCGGAACCCACTCTATCTGGGGTCGCTGATTCTAGCTGTGGGCTTTGCCATCCTTGCTCGAAACTGGTGGATCGGGGCAGCCCTGGTTTTGATTTTTCTGGCGATCTATTTGCCTGTGATTCGTGGGGAAGAATCATTTCTGGGTGAACATTTTCCAGAGTTCGCGGAGTACGCGCGACAGGTGCCTCGGCTGCTGCCTCGGCTGACGTCATTTGAGAATGGCCGCGGAGCGTTTTCATGGGACTTGTATTGGAAGCATCGCGAGTACAATGCGACACTAGGCGCGGTGGCAATGTTGGCCGTCTTGATGGCTAAGATGTTCTGGATCCGCCGGTGATAGGTCTGGAAAACCCTTGCCAGAACTGGCGTTCGGTATCTTATGAGAAACTGGAATTGTTGGTTGAAGAGACATGCACATTCTAAGAAAGTTCAACCCGGCGTGGTATTTGTTCGCAATACTCTCGATTTCTTTATCGCAAGGCCAGGCTGCCCCGTCGGTGCCGCCCAACCAGGCTTCACTTCCCACGATTGGCGCCTCGCCTTCCTCGCGGGTCGTTCCTCCGCCGCCAAATTACGCTTATCCGAATGGGCAGACCTATGTGTATGGCGTCGAATGGCACCTGTTCAATGCAGGAACGGCTAGGGTTTCGCTCGGACTCGACGGCGGCCAGGAGCACATCACCGCGGTTGCAAATTCCGCAGGGGTGGTAAACGCGTTGTACAAAGTGCAGGATCGGTTTGAAGCATTCTTCGACCCGCGTACGTTTTGTTCGCTTCGAGTTTCCAGGAATACAGAAGAGGGTTCCCGCTCCCGCCAGACCGAACTTCGTTTCGATTACTCTCGCAGCAAGAGTGTGCTCGATGAGAAGAATCTGAAAACTGGCGAGCAGAAACACGTGGAAAATGATCTTCCCGTGTGCGTAACCGATGTGGTTAGCGGGTTCTATTACCTTGCGTCACTGCCTCTGCAATCGGGCAATAGCTATACATTCCCCATCAACGACGGCAACAAAGCGACCGAGGTCACGGCGCGCGTAGAAGCCCGAGAACAAGTCAAAGTGCCCGCTGGCACGTTCCAGACCGTCCGGGTAAAGGTGGAAGCGATTTCTGGCGCTTTGCAGGGAAAAGGCACGATCTGGGCGTGGTTTACAGATGACGTCAACCACACTCCGGTGCAGATGCGATCGAAATTGGGATGGGGGACTCTGCTATTCCGCTTGCAGACGATAGAAAAATAATGAAAGATTTTTCGCCCTTGAACTATTTCTGCGCCAGCAGCGACTTGGCCCGGCTGAGTTCTGGACGCTCCGAATTCGATCCATCGCATATCTTCACCAGCCGGGCGTAGTACGAGTTCGACTTCTCGCTCTTACCCGCCATCTCTGCGGCCCGCGCCGCGCCGTACAATCCATTAAACCGATTCGGATTGAACTTCAGGTCTGCCTCGTACTCCATCAGGGCTTGTTCCGGATGATTCATGTCGAGCATCATATCAGCCAGCATTTCGCGCGCAGGAATCGCTAAAGGCTCGTCGCCTTCCGCCTCTTCCTTCTCCGCGATGGTGCGCAACGTTTTGATGGCCTCATCATTGTTGCCTTCGGCGTGAGCGATCCAGGCGGCGGCTTCCTGGCGATCCTGTTCGACCGACTCGGCAAAGCTGGTTTTCTTTTGCTTCAATAAGCTGCCGTGAATGGTTTCGATCTCGGTCAGATCTTTGCGTGCGTCGGACACATTGCCAGATCGGGCCGCACCAATTGCGCGCGCCCAGTAAGTAATCGAGTTGTCCCCAGTTTCCGCCCCAGGAATCAGCTCCAGGGAAGCAGCCTCCGTCCAGTGATGCATCTCGAGCGCATACCTCGCCGTGAAAGTTACCAGCGCGTCGGTTCGCGGGTCGAAGTCCATCCCATACATGTCGTCCTTCTTCGCCGGCATGGCCTTGACTTCGTCGATCACTCGTTGCGCGTCGGCTTCACGCCCGCTTTGCAAATAAGCGTAGACCAGAAAATCCATGGCGTGGAACTGGTGACCTTCGCCGCCCATGTGCATGGCTGCGGTTTTACGCGTAGCGGCAATCGAAGCGAGGTTGGAATTGATATCGTCCTGCCACAGGCCGAGACGCGCGAAGATATGCGATGGCATGTGCAGCGCGTGAGGAGCGGCGGGAGCAATCTGCGCGTAGCGTCGAGCAGCAGGCAGTCCAAGTTGTGCCAATTGCGGTTTGTCGTAGCTATGAATCAAGTAATGTGCCACGCCAGGATGGTCGGGCTCGACCGCGAACAGCTTCTCGAGTATCGCCGCTGCTTGCTTTCGATTGACAAAGGTCGTGTCATTGTCCGGCTCGGAGGCAAGCAGCGATAGCGCATAGAAGGCCGCCGCCTCGCGGTCATCGGGATAATCCTGGTGGGTCGTTGCCATAGCCTGGCAGTACGTGCTGGCTCGATCGTGATAGTCGCGTCTCTTGCCGCGGTAGAACTCGTCCATGGCAGTGATGTAGTCGCGCTCGCGATCGGTCTTGGGATGCAGCGATCTCGCGTTCTTTACCTCGTCGTGTCCCAGCTTGATCGTAGCTGCGTCGGGGTGGTTCCAGAGCTGATGCCAGATGCTCATGGCGATTCCCCAATGCGCCATCGCACATTTGGGGTCGTCCTTCGCGATCTGCTCGAATTCTTTTTTCGCTTCCTCGTACCAGAAGGAGTGCAGCAGCGCGACTCCGCGTTCGAAGGGCTTCTGCACCTCCGCCGCGCACGATACCGGGAAATGCACCGTGCCCAATTGATCGGTCGTCAGATCTTCGTGGTGATGGCCTTCATCAGCCACCGCCCCGAACGCACAGAGGACCACGACTGTGAAGACCCACGCAACTCGCTTCATGGAACACCCCCGCTGAATAGCGAGTCTAGCCGCCGCAGGTGAGGAGGGTCAAACCGATGCAGCGGCTTATTATTGCAGGCGGAAGCGCTCGTTCATCAATCTCTGGAGGCGAGGTTTATAGAGGATGTCGTAGGTGAACTCTTTGTCGGGAAACATCGCCAGCGCGGCACGCTTGGCCCCCGCCACCAACTCAGAAGCTTCTTCGACGGTGAGGTTGGGGTCCTGACCAATCACGGACATTACCATGCTGATCATAATCTGCAGACGGCGGATGTTCCGTGCCTCCTGCTCTCGTTCGCTCCCGTTTACCGGCTGCCCACGACGTTCCAAACTACTCATGAAGCCCCCGAACGACTGTCTGTGCCCTTAGATGTCCCACGAGACAGGCGCGTTGCGCCCTTTGAGGCTATTGTGGCGGCAAAGCCGCCTGAGCGCAATGGCTACATTGGTGTAGACCTTCAGTCACCTCGAAGCAATCAGGCGCCGTCCAGTGCTGTGACTCGGATTGACGAAAGTGCCCCGCGACCACGCAGGTGAGTTAAAATCGGTATCACGCGCGCTTCAGGATGCGCGCCTTTGATTCCAAGAGATCATCCTGATGGGAGGCAATAATGGCAGACTCGACTTCCAAATCCGGAGAGCGCCCGAATCCGAATGAGAAGCTGGTGCGGGTGTTTGATACCGAACAGGAATCGGAAGCGATGGTCGTACGCGGCTTGCTCGAATCCGCCGGCATTGACTCTGATCTCACCTCTCTCGATGCGCAGCAGGATATCTTGCCCGGGGTAGGCGGGACCGTGATTCTGGTGCGCGAGGAAGACGCCGCCGAGGCGCGGCGAATGATCGAGGAATACCGGCAAACGCCAGACGAGTTGGAGACTGCCGAATTTGCCATCAATGAGGAGCCGCCAGCTGAGAAGTGACGGTTTTGCCGTCGAGATAGAACGTAACCGCTCCGTCCACGTCCGTCCGGTACGTAACCACGTGGGCTTCCTCTAGCCGTTCCAGAACCTCCCGCCTCGGATGCCCATAAACATTGCGCACGCCCACTGATATGACCGCGAACCGCGGATGGACCGCGGCCAGCAGTTCCGGGATTGTAGAAGTGGCGCTGCCATGGTGCGCCACTTTGAGGAGATCGGCCTGTGGGCTTTCCCGGGCGACCTGTTGTTCCGTTTTCTTCTCAGCATCTCCTTCCAGTAATGCGGACGTTGCCCCATAACTGATTTTTATGACCAGAGACTCGTCGTTCGGCCGGGAAAGATGCGCTTCGGCGTCCCGCGGCGGCGCAAGCACTGCGACCTTTGTGCCGCCCATTTCAAGATTGTCTCCTGCCTTGTGAAGAACGATGGGAATCTTCAGCGCCTTCGCTTCGCGCAGAAGAGTTTGCAACTCCGGACTTGGGGAATCCACTCCCAGCCATAGCTCGCGCGGGTGAAAGTTGGCCAGGACCGCTGCCATCCCTCCCATGTGGTCGGCGTGAGCGTGCGTTAGCGCCACGATATCGAGTTGGTGAAATCCCCGCGACCACAGGAAGGGCGACACCACATCTTCCCCGATATCCAGTTCCGAGTGCATCCAGAAGGGTATACCTCCAGCATCCACCAGTAGCGTGCGACCTTGCGGAGAAACCAGAAGGATGGAATCGCCCTGGCCAACGTCAATGGCGGTAAGCTCAAGTACTCCGTGCCGGAGTTGTGGATGGGGCGGAACAACGCATATCCAGAAGGCACTGAGCCCCAGGACTATCCACCCGGCCGCGACCAGCAACCGGCGGCGGCGACTTAGAACCATCGCCAGCACCAGCGCGCCCGTACCCAGCAGAATGACGGCCAGTTGCGGCGTAGGCACGCGAGTGTCGGCGATGCGTAAACCACCTAACCAGCGTACCGATCCATTCATGATCTGGAGCGCTACTGCGGCAACCGCAGCGGGAAACTTTGCCACAGTGAATGAGGCATAGCTCGCCGTCATAGCCAAGATGGCGACGATCATAATGATTTCTGTAAGGGGTACCGCCAGCGCATTTGCTGGCAGTGAGACCAGAGTTGCGCGATGAAAGTAATAAGCCATCGGCAATGCGAATCCCGCTTGGAGCACAGTGGAAATCAGAAGGAATTCACAACCTACGATCAGCACGCGCCCCGTACTTGAGAGCACCATCAGCGGAACGCGTTTGCCGAAGAAGCGCTGCAGCCTTCCGGCGATCATTCTTAGATCAAGACGGAGTTGTGCCAGGTGAGGAGACAATGCGGCGTCGTAGCCGGTCGCTTCCGGGCTCCTCAAGGAGCGAGACAGAGGTTGCGTTGTTCGCTCCAGCAGTGGCGCACCTATTCCAGCAATGACCAGCACGCACAGGAAGCTAAGCTGGAAACTGGCTCCCAGCAGTGCCGTGGGATCGACAATCAGCAGGGCCAGAGCGGCCGCTCCGATCGTGTTGAGAGTTGATTTTCGCCGGTAGAGCAGCCTTGCACCCAAGTAGAGCGCAAGCATCAGCGTGGCCCGCCACACTGGAGCGCCAACGTCGGTCAGCAGGGCATACGCAACCGTGAGCAGAATCGTGACTGCGCTGGCCACAAATTCGCTCATTCGCATCCGGCGCAACACCCAGAACGTTACCAACGCGAGGATCGCAACTTTCAACCCCGAGATCACCAGCACGTGGTACGTGCCGGTTCGCTGAAAGTCGGTGAGAGTTTCGTGCCCGAGGAACGAATTCTCGCCGATGAGCATGGCGTCAAGCAGAGGAGCTTCGTCGGGTTTCCATAGCACATGGATTCTTTCGACCAAGCTTCTACGGAGGCGCGTCCGCCAGAGTTCAAAGCGGTTGCCGGCAAAGCCCGGCAGCAATTCGACCGTGTCTACCTTGGCCGATCCAATGGCGACGATTCCGTTTTCAGCCAGATATCCCGCGTAATCAAAAGCACCTGGGTTTCGAAAATTGCGCGGCGGATACAGCTTTGCCAGAAATCGCAAACGCTCTCCGTAGCGGAACGGGTGCGCGGGTGCAAGCGCGGATTCTTCTGAAACATTCTTTGCCGCTTCATCCCCGGCCTCATGGCCGTAGAAACTCATGCGAATCCCGAAGCGGACTGCGAAGCTCTCGTTGCTCGAATTTATTTGCTCCGTCTCCAGGTCCAACCTTTGTTGACTGTCGCCCCGGCCGTGATCGCGCAGATTTCCTTCCTTGATTACATGGGCGGTGATGACTACGTCGCGGCCGTCGGCAAACGCGACAGCGCTGTTCTGATTTTCGGGCGCTCGCACTTGTATCACCAGCGCTCCCGTCACAAAAAGCGCTGCGAGAGCAAGGGCGTAGGTTGCTCGGGAGCGGCGGCGGAGAAAATATGCTCCCGATGCCGAGAAGGCAACTCCTGCTACGAGCCAGTACAACGGAGGCCGCCAGACGTAGTAGCCGAAAACAATTCCAGCTCCATACGCTGAGGCAGCCCACAGCATGGGCTGTCGTGAGAGCGGCTTTTGCGGGGTGGTAGGAGGAGACGTCGACGGCAGATTCACAGCCTTGCCGGGAGAAACGGATCAAGATTTAGTGCATGTGCTCGGATACTGGAGCCTCAGTGCGTTTCAGAAGCAAAGCGGGCTACTTTTTCTGTTGGCGACCGCCTACCGAGCAAGATGAAACACGCTTTCCAGATGGTAGGTCTGGGGGAACAGGTCGACCAGGTGCACCTGCTCGATGCGATATCCGGCGCTGAGCAGGCCAGCCAGATCACGAGAAGCGGTTGCCGGATCGCAGGAGATGTAG
>DATHPO010000200.1:0-45987 GCA_035483835.1 Terriglobales bacterium | reverse complement strand
CTGGTCGCGCCCATCATGCAGATCGTTCAGATCGGCACTCAACTCACCGAAGCGTTAGCCGGACTAGAACGCACGCATGAAATCATGAGCGAGCGGCGGGAAGATCACGATCCCAAACGAACTGTAGTTTTGAGTGAGATTCGCGGCAACATCGACTTCGACAACGTCAGCTTCAGCTACGACGGTAGTCGAATGGTCCTCAACGACATCTCTTTTCACGCTGCGCCTGGGACGGTCACCGCGCTGGTTGGGCCATCCGGTTCCGGCAAGTCGACCACCATCGGACTGATTACTGCTTTCAACGTGCCCACGCTTGGCAAAGTCCTGGTCGACGGCGTCGACCTCAGCACGGTGCGGCTGGATTCTTATCGCACGCGTCTGGGTGTGGTCTTGCAGGAGTCGTTTCTGTTTGACGGCACCATCCGTGAGAATGTTGCTTTCTCACGTCCCGATGCCAGCGAAGAAGATATTCTGCGAGCCTGCCGCATCGCGCGTGTGGACGAGTTCGCCGAGAGTTTTCCGGACAAATACGACACCATAGTCGGCGAACGAGGAGTGAAACTCTCGGGAGGACAGCGCCAACGGATTTCGATTGCCCGAGCCATTCTGGCAGAGCCGCGCATCCTGATTCTTGATGAAGCTACTTCGAGTCTCGACTCCGAATCGGAGCAACTGATCCAGCAAGGCCTTTCCTACCTGATGCAAGGACGAACCACCTTCGTGATCGCGCACCGTCTTTCTACCATCCGCAGAGCCGATCAGATCCTGGTTGTCGAACAGGGACGAATTGTCGAACGTGGCACTCATGAAGAACTTTATGCTCTTCACGGCCGCTATTACGATCTCTACACCCGCCAACATGGCGTTGAGACCAATCTGTTTCTGGCTCCCGGCGAAGGTGATGCGGTGCCGGTCACGGCAGGAGATGAGCCATCCAAAGTGGGCCGAAACGGCGATCCCGACCTCGCCGACACTTTGCGTTTGGTAAGAGGAGAGTCCCGTTAGCCCATGCTTCGCGCTGAAAACTCAATCGCTATTCATACCGAGAATCTGTGCCGTCATTACCGCATGGGCGATGCTTTGATCCGTGCCGTCGATGGCATCTCCATCCGGGTCGTTGCAGGCGAGTTTGTCGCTTTGCTCGGTACTTCGGGTTCCGGCAAGTCGTCGCTGCTCAACCTCATCGCTGGCCTTGATCGTCCTACGTCCGGAAACGTGGTCGTGCAAAAAAGCGATTTGGCAAAGCTCTCACGGGAGGAGCTGGCCAAATATCGCCTGCACACTGTGGGGATGGTATTTCAGTCTTTCAACCTTATTCCCAGCATGACCCTGCTCGAAAACGTAGAGTTGCCGCTACGCTTTGCGGAAGTGGATCGCGACAAGCGCGAGGGATTAGCCAAGCAAGCGTTGGATCGAGTCGGCTTAAGCTCCAGGTTGCGGCATCGTCCCACGGAA
Source organism: Terriglobales bacterium (assembly GCA_035483835.1). Lineage (GTDB taxonomy): Bacteria > Acidobacteriota > Terriglobia > Terriglobales > Acidobacteriaceae > JABDBE01. Next base: position 44,532 of record DATHPO010000200.1, on the reverse strand, counting down.
CTTTCCGGCGGCGAGCAACAGAGAGCTTCGCTCGCTCGAGCATTGATTAATCGGCCGCGATTCTTGCTGGCGGATGAGCCCACTGGCAATCTCGACAGCCAGACGGGTACGGAAATCATGAACTTCATTCGAGAGTTCAATGAAATGCTGGGCATGACGATCATCATGGTGACGCACGAACGCACCCTTGCCGAGCGCTACGCCAGCCGCATGATTTTTCTCGCGGATGGGAAGTTGGTGGGCGATCAAGCCAATGTAGTCTCGTCCGCCAGCGGGCAAATACGCGGAGGCGGGTTGTGAAAACTTACGATATGGCCGAACTGGCGGTGCGAAATCTGCGCGAGTCCTTCCTGCGCAACTCGCTTACCACGGTTGGCATCTCCGTCGGAGTGGCTTCGCTGGTCGCCATGCTTTCGTTGGGAATTGGGCTGCAGCAACTCGCGGGCCGGCGTCTGCAGAAATCTGGATTGTTCGACACTGTAGTCGTAACCTCCCGGCGCGACCTGCGCGGCTTCAACCGCGAGCAGGAAGAAAACGGCCCTGCGCCAGCCGAAAGTCCCGCACTCAACGAGTCCGCGCGGCAACAGATTGCGCAACTCTCCAACGTGCTCGAGGCCTATCCCGACATCCGCTTCATCACCGAACTTCGTTATCAAGACAAGCCGTACTTGACGATGATGGCGGGCCTCCCTTTTTCAGCGAAGAATAACGACGCGTTCGACGGCATGCAGGGTAGTTTCTTTTCCTCTAACACCGCGCCTGAGGTCATCCTGCAGAAGTCTTTTGCCGCACAGTTGCTGGGGAAGACGCCGAAAGCAGGCAGTGACGAGGCGAGCGTGACAGACCTGGCAAAACCTCTGCTCGGCAAGCAACTGACGATGAAGTATGCCGAACGAACCGCGACGCCCACGACCGATACCGACAAGAAAGACCCTTCATCAGCCAATTCCGCTGAGGCGAACAACCTCGCGGGCTCAGCCTATTCTGTAATCTCGCGCGAAGTGACTTTGAAGATCGTCGGCATATCCGATCTCGATCCCGACAGCATGCGCGGCCAAGCCAGAGCGCGCATCTTCCTCCCACTGAAACTCGCGCAGAACTTGCACGTGATGCAGCCTTCCGACTTGCGCGACACAACCAACATGGCGAACGGTACACCTGCATACACAACCGTCGAGGTGCACGTCAAAAGTCCTACCCGGGTTCAAGCCGTCGAAGACGCAATCAAGAAAATGGGGTTCAATACCTTTTCGATCGTGGACGCGACCCGCAGCTTGCGGCAGTTTTTCGCCGTGCTCGATCTGTTCCTCGGAATCTTCGGCAGCCTGGCCCTGGCGGTTGCCTCCATTGGAATCATCAATACGCTGGTAATGGCAATTCTCGAGCGCCGCCGCGAAATCGGAATTATGAAGGCCATCGGCGCCAGTGACAGCGATGTGAAAGGATTGTTCTTCGCAGAAGCTGGCGTAATGGGTGTGTTCGGCGGGTTTGTGGGGGTCGCGTTAGGGTGGGCCATCGGCCGGGTCATCAATGTAGGCACGAACGTTTATTTGAAACGCCAGCATTTCCCGCCGGAACAGATTTGGTTTGTACCCTGGTGGTTGGTGCTTGGTGCGATTGCCTTCGCGATCGTGGTGAGCCTGCTGTCCGGTTTGTATCCCGCGAGCCGCGCTGCGCGCCTTGATCCCGTGCAGGCCCTGCGCTACGAGTAAACTGGTTGCGGAAGAGCGCAGCGAGATTCGTATCAGGGTATGCCTTCAGGCATACTGTAATTCGACATAAATGATGTCGGCTTTAGCCGCTGGGGCTCGGCTTTTCATCAAACATACTTTTTCTTCAGCCTGTAAACTGGATTCCATGCGGGCGTTGCGCTGTCTTCTTTTCTTCCTGTTGCTCGCCATCTCTGCCGCGGCGCAGAGCCGTATCGATTGCAACGCCATCAAGAGTCACACTCTCGGAGAAACGGTCCACTACTGCGTGCTTTTGCCGCCTGGTTACGATTCCGTGCCCGCAAAGCGGTACCCGGTGCTCTATTTCCTGCACGGCCTCGGTGAAAATGAACAGACCCTCTTCAAAACCGCTGGATGGAACCTGATCGAGGACCTGCGTCAACAACACAAGATCATTGATTTCCTGATCGTCACACCGGAGGCGAAGGCCACTTTCTACGTAAACTCCGCGGACGGCAAGGTCCGGTATAGCGATTTCTTTCTCCAGGAATTCATTCCCTACATTGAAACCAACTACCGCATTCGGAGGGAGCGCAAAGGAAGAGCAATCACTGGTATTTCGATGGGAGGCTACGGAGCGCTTCGTTTTGCATTCGCCGATCCCGGCATGTTCTCAGCCGTGAGCGCGCAAAGCGCAGCTCTCATGACCGAATCTCCGCAAGAACTCAACGCCGCGCTACGCTCAGGTACTCCGCTGGGCAGGCTGCTCGGATCCGTCTTCGGCGATCCCATTAACGTTCCCCACTGGAAGGAAAACGATCCATTCTCGTTGGCCAGGAAAAATAAAGCTTCGATCGGCACCCTAGCCATCTATTTCAACTGCGGACGGGATGACGAATATGGATTTGAGGTCGGCGCTGCGGCCCTCGACAAGCAACTTCAGGAAGAGCACATCAAGCACGAATTCCATCTCTATCCCGGCAATCACAGCGCGTCATACTTTGGCGCACATATCGGCGAGGTCATGGAATTTCATTCCAAAATGTTTGGGCCCGAGAAGTGATCTCGAACCGCTTCTAGCTGCTAGCTCCTAGCTAGAAGCCAGGAGCTAGGAGCCACAAGCTACTTATTTTTCTTTTGCGTCTTTTTCTTCGACTTCTATTTCGCCAGGCATCAGCTTCTTAAGCGGCGCTTTGCGCTGCTCTTCGAGTTCCGGATGTGGCAACGGCTTGCGCGGCAGCATCTGGTCGCGCATGGCGGTGTTGTAAACGAAGATCGCCTCAACCGTTGCGGCCTGCGCCAGATCACCCGGCTGCAGCCGCTCGTAGGTATCCATGTTCGAGTGATGAGTCCGCGAGGAGTAGTCGAGCTTGTCCTGAATGAACTGGAAGCCCGGGATGCCGACTGCATCGAAGGACTCGTGATCGGTGCCTTCGGTATTGCGCACGCTGATTGCGGTTACTCCAAGGTCCTTTAGTGGTTCGATCCATTGCGCAAAGATTGGGGTCTCGGCGATATTCTCCTGCAAATAGATTCCAAGGATCTCGCCGCTGCCGTTGTCCACATTGAAATATCCCGAGATCTTTTGTTGCTCGGGCTTCAGCACAAGCGGTCCCGCGGGCTTGCGCATCCATTCGGGCAATTTGACCTGGTCCGGCGCGGTGGAGAGCGGCACAAATCCAAAATGCTGCTTCACATAGCCGACCGAACCAAACAAACCTTGCTCTTCTCCAGTCCACAGGCCGATGCGAATCGTACGCCGTGGTTTCACTTGGAGCGCGTTGAGAATGCGCATCACTTCCATCGCAACCACGGTCCCTGCTCCATTGTCGGTGGCGCCGGTCGCGGCTGCCCACGAATCCAGATGGCCGCCGACCATAACAACTTCGTCCTTGAGCTTCGGATCAGTCCCTGGGATCTCTGCAATGGTGTCGAAGCCGTGTTCGTGATCGCCGGTGAACTTTACATCGACGTTCATCTCGATGGTGACCGGGACGTTGGCTTTCAGCAGCCGGTAGACGCGTCCGTAGTTTTCGATGGCCGCGATTACAACCGGAACCGGCTGAATGTGCTCGCGCTGATAGCTAAACCATCCCAGGCCGCGGCTGCTGTCAACGAAGATGGTTCCACCAGAGCCGCCGTTGTTTCTGCCATCGCGGCTTGGAAGAATCACCGCCAGTGCATGCTCGTCGGCCAGGAACTTGGAAATCTTCTGTCGCAGGTCGATCGATTTCTTGAGCTCCGGCGTAAAGTATTCAGGCTCTGGCACGAGTGGATGCTCAATGATCTTGGCCAGGTCTTTTTCATCGTCGCGCTCAAAGAGCGGCTTGTCCACCGGCTTGACTTCGCGCATGTCGCCCAGCAGAACCACTTTGCCGGCAATCTTTCCTTTGTATTTGTCGAGGTCTTCTTCCTTCTTCACATCCATCCAAATAGCTTGCCCGCTTATGGTCCCATTGCTCGAGGGCGACCACGGTGCGGCCTGCGTGATGAACACTGCGGTATCGGGCGAAGCCATGCGCGTCCAAGTGTTGAGCTGCTGCCAGCCCATGCCGAATTCGCCCCAATCTTCCAGGTGCGCATTCGTGCAACCCATAGCGGCGAGCTGATCGCGCGTCCATTCGTTGGCGTGCTTCAGATTCGGCGAGCCGGTCAGGCGCGGACCAATCCCATCCATCAGCGCGGAGGCGTACTCCATCACGTGCGAGTGAGTCAAACCTTCGATCCGGATCTGCTGGTACATGTTGTAATCGAGATTTTCTTTCGCCGGTTGGGCCAATTCGTACGACGGCTTGTTGGCGTCCGGAGAGTTCGCGTTGGTTTTGCTTTTGTCGGATGCCGAGAGCGGGAGGACGAAATAGAGTAGCAATGTGATCGTGACACTGAACCGCTTGGGGTATCGCATCTTTTGACGATTTCCTCGTTTTAATAAGAAGTGATAGCAGAGTAGCAGAAGTCTATCCGGCTCACCAACCGACACGGTGAGATCGAAACGCTGGCAGTGCTTACCAAGTCTGCTATTTCTGAGTCTATCCTAGAAAGAAAGTGTCGGGAGATTGCTTCTATGTTTAGGCCTCGCGTTTTACTTTTTGCGTCGTTTCTTTTTCTGAGTTCGGTTTGCACTCAAGCGCAAAGCGCTCCTGCAACCGCCGCTCAGCAGGCTGCACCTCGAAAAACGAGCACGCCTTACACCGGCGATCTCACAATTTTCGATTCGCCAGGGCGAGATGAGCGGCTTCAGATCAACCGGGTCATGGATATCCTCGAGATTACTCCCGGCAAAACCGTTGCCGACATCGGGGCCGGCTCCGGCTGGTTCACGGTGCGCGCCGCGCGCCGGGTGACTGAGACCGGCAGCGTGTACGCGGTCGACATCAATCCTGAGGCCACGCGTTACATCGACAAGCGAGCTCAGAAAGAAGGCCTGCACAACGTGAAGACCGTTCTGAGCAAAAGCGATGACCCGCAACTGCCCGCGAACCAGATCGACTCCGTCCTGCTGCTGAAGACCTACCACGAAGTGGATAAGCCCGTCGTCCTGCTGCAAAACCTGCGCGCCTCTCTTCGCCCCGGCGCCAAGGTTGGAGTCATCGACCGCAACGGCAACGGCGAAAACCATGGCGTAGCTGCGGAAATCGTGATCAAAGAAGCTTCCGAAGCTGGTTACGTTTTGCAGTCACGGTATGACTTCGTCAAGGGCGACGGGATGGATTATTTTCTGGTCTTCGCGGTGAAGAATTAATTCGAAACGGAGGGAGGGAAGCAAGTCCCGGATTCCCACTCTGGGACTCAGTTTACTGTTTAGTACTGGGTACCCCCCCCTCCCCCCTTTCGCTGCAAAATCTTGAAAACAAGAGATTTAAATTCTGACTACGTGCTAGATCTTTGAGTTTTAAGGAGTTACACGCAAAATCTAGACAACATGGGAGTTACGGGACCGATTCTCGCGCACTGTGTTCCGTTTTGAGACGCGAAATGGAGACGTCGTAGGCAGAAAGCGCACCGTTTGCCTAGGCTCAGATTGTCAAAGAGCGGACATTATCTTGGAGATAATGTACTTTAGCTAAGGTTATCGGAATTGACGGCTGCGGTCAACAAGAAAAAAGAAACCCGGAAGAGGCCGCAACTCGGTGAGAATGAGGAATAGTGGCCACCGCTAAAGTCGAAGTGATGACGAGACATATTTCATTGCTGGTGCTGTTGGTCGTTTTCATGCCGTTCGCTGCTGCGCAGTCGGCTCACGACGGCAAGACACTGGTGATCACGCACGTGACCGTGATCGATGTCGAGAACGGCGCACTTAAGCCAGAGATGGCGGTCACAGTTCGCGGCGGTCGCATCACCGGGATTGAAAAAACATCTCGCAAAATACCCAAAGAGGCGCTAGTCGTCGACGGATGGGGCAAGTTTCTCATCCCTGGACTCTGTGATATGCACGTTCACACCAATTTTGGCAACTGGCTGCCGGGCGGCGAGGAAATCATTCTGCCGCTGTTCGTCGCCAACGGAATCACCGGGGTTCGCGACATGGGCGGCGATCTGCATCAACTGCTCGAGTGGCGCAAACAGATCGATCAGGGGACGATTCTGGGACCGCGCATGGTCATCTCCGGGCCGATGATCGACGGCGCTCCACCGCATTTTCCGGCTTCTGTCCCGGTAGCTACGGCCGCGGAAGGCCGCAAGGCGGTGGACGACTTGAAGCAGGGCGGCGCCGACTTCATCAAGGTGCAATCCTACATTCCACGCGATGCCTACTTCGCGGTCGCCGAGGAATCAAAAAAGCAGGGTATGACTTTCGTGGGGCATGTTCCGGATGCCATTCGCGCCGCCGAGGCGAGCAATGCCGGGCAGAAAAGCATCGAGCACTTCACAGGAATCTTCGAAGGCTGCTCCACCATCGAGGACGAATTATTGAAAGGACCCAAGGGCCCGCGCCGCGTGCTTGAAACCTACAGCGAACCGAAGTGCACGGCGCTGATTGCGCTGCTGGCAAAAAACGGCACATGGCAGGTGCCGACTCTGGTCTGGGAGCGAGGCCAGTGGCTGATCGACGACCTCGACCTCAGCCAAAGTCCCGGAGCCAAATACGCGGCTACGACCTGGCGCAACAAAACCTACAGGAAGTTTACAGAGAGCATTGTGAAAGAACTGGATACGGATCCGATCACTTACCGCCGCCAGTTCGTGGCCAGGGAACTGGACATGACCCTGGCCATGCATCGCGCTGGCGTGCCCCTGATGGCGGGCACGGATACCGCCGCTGGCGTGTACGTAATTCCGGGATTCAGCCTGCATCAGGAATTGGAGTTGTTCGTGAAAGCCGGACTGACTCCCATGGAGGCGCTGCAAACGGCCACGCTGAATCCGGCGAAGTTTCTCGGCCGGACGAATGATTCAGGTACGGTGGAAACCGGCAAACTGGCTGACCTCGTCCTGCTCAACGCCAACCCCCTCGACGACATCCGCAACACGCAGAAAATTTCGGCCGTGGTATTGGGCGGACGTTATTTCTCGCGTGCCGACCTGGATCGCATTTTGAAAAATGCGGAAGCCGCCGCTCGGGAGAAGTAGAGAATCAAGCAGACACCGGTTCCCATTTTGGAACCAGGAATATCGACCGGGCCCTCCTCAAGTCCAATCCTGGGGTTGCCGATATATCCCAGTGAGCGCAGGAAGAACAACACGCGGTCCCTTCGGGGGGAACGAATAACACCTCATGAACAGCATACAAGCTCTTATCGTGGACGACTCCTCGGTGATGCGGAAGATTGTCGAACGGTCGTTGCGCCAGGCGGGGATTGAACTCAGCAAGGTATTTGAAGCTGGCAACGGAGCCGAGGGGTTGGCAGTGCTCGCCGAAAACCGGGTGGAGTTGATTCTTTGTGACATTAACATGCCGGTCATGGATGGACTGGAGTTCGTAAAAGCGCTCGCCGGCGTCGAAAACGCCAAGGGAGTCCCGGTAGTCATGATTACCACCGAGGGGAGCGAAGCGCATGTGGTACAGGCGCTGTCTCTGGGGGCGCGGGGTTACATCCGCAAGCCATTTACGCCGGACCAGGTCAGGGAACAGGTGATTCCTCTGCTGACTGTGAAAGCATGACAATGCCAACTGAATCGCCGACCCTTACCGCCAGCCACCCCAGTTGGGGTCCGATGCTGGACGTAGCGGTGCGGGAAGTCTTCGAACTCATGCTGAGTTGCAAACTGGAGGTTCCGGAGACTCCAACCGACGGAACACCGGATATTACCGCGATGGTCGGGCTGGCGGGTCAGTTGTGCGGAGTAATGAGCATCCAGTGCAGCCGCCAGTCGGCTGGTCTCATGGCTTCCAAAATGCTGGGGGTAGAGCCGGAAAAGATTGGCCCGGAACTGTGCGATGCGTTTGGTGAAATCTGCAATATGGTCGCCGGAAACTTCAAGAATAAGATCGCCGGGCTGAGTGACGGGTGCCTGTTATCGGTTCCCACGGTGATTACAGGGAACGATTACACCTTGTACCCTGTGTCAGACTCAGCTGCGCTGGAAGTCACACTATTGTTCGAGAACAAGCCCATCGTCATCTCGCTACAAATCCACAGCTAACCGCTAAACTTCGCCAGAGTGGCGCACAGCGCCGCAAACCTGGCAGGTGGAACTCCGTTCTTCTCCAGCGTGACGATAGCGGGCGGGGTGCCGATTGTCATTGGGCTCGTGGTTCGAGGGTAATGTTGTTGCCGGAGGTGAAGGCAGCGCGTGGCGCGCGGGTTCGCAGTACCCGGCGCGTGATCTCGGCCGCGAGTTGGTCGAGGGGAAAGACGCCGTCAGCCTGTCCCGCCGCATATACCAAACCGGGCATTCCCCAGACGACGGCTGAGGGCTCGTCCTGAATAATGACTTCTCCGCCTGCTTCACGAATGGATTGCGCCCCGAGCACGCCGTCCGATCCCATACCCGTCATCACCACGCCCAGGACGCTGGCGTGACAAACGGCGGCCACTGACCGAAATAACACGTCAACCGCTGGACGGCAGGAGTGCTCGGGAGCATCCTGGTTGAGGCCCAGGCTCCACTTCAGGCCGGCGCGAACCGTCATGTGGAAATTCCCCGGAGCGATCCAAGCGTGTCCGGGGGAGAGAACTACGCCAGCGCCGCCCTCTTCTACCGGAATCGCTGAATATTTGGCCAGCCGCTCGGCGAGCATGCGAGTAAAAATAGGTGGCATGTGCTGCACTACAACGATCGGAACAGGAAAATCCTTGGGGATTCTGGGCAAGACCTCTGCCAAAGCATTGGGACCGCCAGTGGATGTACCAATGGCCACGATGTCAATCCGACGATTCGCTGGTACTCTGACTCTCACTGCTGGACGCGGCGGCGGCAAAGACTTGAGCTTCGTGGAACGGTTACTGCAAAGCGCCTTGATCTTGGGGATGAGTTCGGCACGAACCGCCTCCATCGCAACTGCCGGGCTGCCGATATTGCTGGGCTTGGTGGCATAGTCCGAGGCCCCCAGGGAGAGCGCATCGAGAGTCGCCGACGCGCCACGTTCGGTGAGCGTGCTGAATATGATGACCGGCAGTTTGGGGTACAACTTGCGCAGTTCGGCCAGGGTCTCCAAACCATTCATCACCGGCATTTCGATGTCGAGCGTGACCACATCGGGATGCAGCTGCGAGATCTTCGCCAGGGCGATTCGCCCGTCGCTGGCTGTAGCCACCACCTCCAGGTCCGGGTCTTTGGACAAGGTGTCGGAGAGCACCTTGCGGATCACCACGGAGTCGTCGACCACCAGAATGCGGATCGCGGTCATAGTTGAGTGGTCACAGTCAAATCGTTCCGGTCCAGTGCGCAGCTAAGGAGTGGGTCTGGAGTTTATGAACTCGCATGGGCTGCCATGGTCTTGCCTGACGACCCTGCTTCCGCCGCATTTTCGCTGCCCATGGTGTTGATCTTGAATTGCTCCACCAGGCGGCGGAGTTCGGAGGACGTATGCACCAAATGCTGCGCTGCCTTCAGCGTGTCCGTGGCTCCACGTGAAGTGCTCTCCGCTGCCTGGGCCACGCTTGCGATGTTGCTAGTGATCTCGCCGCTGCCCTGCGCCGCTTCGCTCACGTTGCGGGCCATCTCATTGGTGGTCGCGTTCTGTTCCTCCACGGCCGTCGCAATCGTATTGGAAATGCCGTTGATCTGGTTGATCACTTCACTGATGGTCGTGATCGCACTGACCGCCGCTTTGCTGTCCGTCTGAATGGCCTCAATCTTGCGGCTGATGTCTTCGGTAGCTTTTGCGGTCTCTTTGGCCAATTCCTTCACTTCGTTGGCTACTACGGCAAAGCCTTTACCGGCTTCGCCGGCACGTGCGGCTTCAATAGTGGCGTTCAGGGCCAGCAAGTTGGTCTGCTGCGCGATCGAAGTGATGACTTTAATCACCTGGCCAATCTCGGCGGAAGAGTCGCCTAGTTTGGATACAGTAACGATGGCGTCCCTGGCAGTCTCAACGGAGGCGCTGGCGACCTTGGCGGCCCCGGTCGCGTGCCTGGCAAGTTCCTGGATGCTGGCACTCATCTCCTCGGAGCCAGTGGCCACAGTTTGCAGATTCTGGCTGACATGCAGGGTGGCGTCAGAGACCAGCTTCGCCTGGGCCGACGTTTCCGCGGAATTGGCCGTGATCTGCTGGCTGGTGGTATTCAGTTCTTCGCTGGCACTGGCGACCTGCATGGCATTTTCTGAGATGGATAAGATGATGCGTTTAAGGCTACCGCTCATCTTGTTGATTGCTGTGGTCAGATCTCCCAGTTCGTCATGGCTGCGGATTTTCAGGTCTTCGCGGGTCAAGTCCCCCGCCGCGATGGCCTCGGCCTGGACCAAAAGCGACTGCGTCGCGCGGGCGATGCCGCGGCTCAGGGAAACAGCCACGAAAATTCCGATCCCCAGGGGCACGAAGGTGGTGATGGCTATCGTCCGGTTCATCGACCGGCTCTCGACATTCATCCCTTCCGTTTCCTCCAACAGTAACTTGTCGTTCGAATCCGCCACTTCGCCGAGGGGGATTTTCATCGCCTCGGTGATCGGCGTAGCCTTGTCGGTGAATTCATCTCCCGCCTTGATGACGGCATCGCGCTCGCGGCCGATTGCGTGTTTCATGGCTGCTTCTTGGACCTCATGGAGAGCGGGAAGCTGCTTCTTCACTTCGGCGAGTTGATCCCGATTGGCCTGAAGACTCCATTTGGGAGACAATTCGTCCAGTCTGGCGACGTCCTTCCCAATCTCCTCCCAGGCCGTGTCGAACAGCTTATTCCCGGCCTCCCACCGGTCTGATTCGTTTCCAGCAAGGACCGCCTGGCGACCCTTGCTCTGCGCCTGATTCAGGTCCCTCTGCAAGTCCGTAAGCGCCTTGATGGTAGGCATGCGCACAGCTGTAGCGCAGTCCTGTATTTCTTTCATTGTGCTCGCCTTCACATAGGCGAGCATCGCGCTGAGAACCGTGAGGGCAAGGATCACGCCAAAGCCCAAGCCGAGTTTCTTGCCGAGCGTATGTTTCATCTTTTTTCTCTCCTGAATCCCAAACTTGGAATCAGTTGAACCCATCGCTCGCGGAGCGGCCGGGCACAGCCGGCGTAAGGCTCGTCGAGCTATCGTCCTGCGGCGACGGTCTCAGCCAGATCCATCATTTGGCACGCTTTTTCTATGTCCAGCACATGCATGAGCCGGTCGTTCAGTTTGTGGACTCCGAGAATCATGGTCCGTACCGTACCCCGCAGAGTTTCGGGGGGGGACTCGAAAGTAGTTTCTTCGACTTCGACCACATCGCCGATTTCGTCGACCAGCAGGCTGACCGCGCCATCTTCGGAACGCACCACCACATTCATGGCCAGCATGCCCGGCGGCCGAGGCTCCAGTTCAAGCCGCCGCCGCAGATCGACCGCGGTAACGATCTGGCCGCGCAGGTTGATGAGCCCGCTGACCACTTCTGGCGCCAGCGGGACCTTGGTCATATCCAACGAGCGCATGACCTCCTGCACGCCTTTCAATTCCACGCCGAACAGCAGCTTGTCCAGATAGAACGTGCAAAACTGCGAAGTTTGAACCATGTTTAGTTCGCAACCTCCGCTGATTTCGTGGCAAGACCGCGACGATTGGTGCTCACATCCGCACACCACAAAATTGCCGGGATATCGAGCATCTCCGTGACCCGGTCACCAATCACGACGGAATAGAGAACAGCAGTCCGGGTCGCTGCCGACCTTACGTCCGCCCGATCTTCGACAATATCCAGAATCCGTTCCACGACGAGGCCAAAGGGTCGGCCATCGTGATTCAGCACCAGCACCTGAATCGGCCCCGCATCGGGTGAGGGCGGGGCTTGCAAGGCCCGCAGTTTATTGCGCCGCTCTTCCAGCGCAACGTTGAGGCGAACCAAGGGCAGGATCTGGCCGCGATATTGCGTGACCCACTGGCTGCCCGACATTTCCACTTGCGCCACGGGAAATTCCTCCAGGCGCGCCAGCGTGGTGAGCGGGACGGCCATGCGGGAATCACCCGGGCCCGCGAACAGCAGGAAGGTTTGCTTTCCTTGAGCGGACGCCGCCAAATCGGTGGCTTTTTCAGTCAGGGCGCGATCCCGTGTTTCCGCAATCACGCCGGCGCGCTGGGCCAGGCCGAGCACGTCCAGGATGAGCGCAACTTTGCCGTCCCCCATGATGCTGGAGCCGGCAAAGGTTTTCACCGTCTTAAGTTGTTTGCGCAGCGGCTTCACTACGATTTCTTCGGTGTCGTTGATCTGATCGACGACCAGCCCGAACCGCCGCTCATCGGCCTGTACTACTACGATGTTGATGGCGTCATCAGCTTTCGTAGCGCAACGCGTATCCGCAGCCAGTTTCAATTCCCGGCTGAGATACACCAGGGGCAGAAGACGTCCGCGCAGCCGGTAGACGGGTGCGCCATGAACCAATTCGATGCCCTTGCTGACTTGATCGGCCTTAAGCCGCACCAGTTCCAGCAAGCTCACCTGGGGAATGGCATAGCGATCGCCACCGCAAGTCACAACCAGCGCCGGAATGATGGCCAGGGTCAATGGAATCTTTACCCGAACCGTCGTGCCCCGTCCTGGAGTGGACTGAACATCGATGGCGCCGCCGATCTTCTCGACATTGGTCTTCACCACATCCATGCCGACGCCGCGGCCCGAGACGTTGGTCACCTTTTCCGCCGTGGAAAACCCGGGCAGGAAAATCAGATTGAAGATCTCCCGCTCCGGCATGCGTGTTGCTTGTTCTGGCGTGATCACTCCGCGTTCGACCGCTTTCTTGCGGATGCGCTCGACATTCAAACCCGCACCATCGTCGCTGATCTCGATATTGACCTGGCCGCCTTCATGAAAGGCACGCAGAATCAAACGTCCGGCACGCTCCTTGCCCGCTTTCACTCTGTCTTCTGGAAGTTCGATGCCATGGTCCACGGAATTGCGCACCAGATGCGTAAGTGGGTCTTTAATCGCTTCGATAATGGTCTTGTCCAGTTCGGTCTCTTTGCCCTCCATCTCGATGCCCACTTCCTTGCCACAGCCGAGTGCGACGTCGCGCACGGTTCGAGGGAATTGACTCCAAATGTTTCCGATCGGCTGCATGCGGGTTTTCATGATGCCCGCTTGCAGTTCCGTGGTGATCAGGTTTAAACGATGGGAAGCAGCCAGAAAGCTGGTGTCTTTCATCCGGCTGGTGAATTGCAGGATCTGATTGCGCGCCAGTACAAGCTCCCCTACCAGAGTCATGACCTTGTCCAGTAATCCGGTATCAACCCGGATTGTGCTCTCCGAGGCACCCGTGCGTGCGCGCGAGGATTGCTGGATGCGCAGAGCATCCACGATATCGCCAGGTTGCACCGCGCCCTGTTCCACCAGAATCTCGCCCAGGCGACGAGGGTCGCCTTCCTTCTGCTTCTCGGTGGCCAACTGGATCTCGGCAGAGGTGACGCCGGTGGTTTGCATCAGAATGTCGCCGATCGAAGCGGGTGACGCGGCGCCTTCGGGAGTGGTCGCCGGCAGCGGAGCCGCCTTGCTTACAGCTTGCGCTTCAGGTAGCTGCTGCACGCGGGTCAGCGTGGCGATGAGCTTGGTATCGTCACGCTTTCCTTCGCCCCCGGTCGCTTCGATACTGCCCAGTATCTGGCGGACCGCATCCACCATTTCGAGCAACGCCGTAGTGAGTTCGCGGTTCAACGTGAGTTGCCCGTCGCGCAGACGAGTCAGCAGGTTCTCCCCAACGTGCGCTACCTTTTCCAGTTGGTTGAAGCCCAGGAATCCGCATGTTCCCTTGATGGTGTGAATCGTACGAAACACGCTGGCGAGCGCGTCGCGATCCTGTGGGTTTTTCTCCAAACCAACCAGTTCACGGTCCAGCCGGTCCAGGTTCTCGTAGCTTTCCACCAGGAAATCCTGGACGATGTCGCTGTCGCTCATCGGCTGTTCCTTCCGATCCGGAATGACTTCCGAGAATGGACCAACAGGTTTGCAATCACCGCTTGGCCGAGAACGCACGAATCCGAATCCGCAGCCCGTCCGCCCGGTGTGATATTTCTCTGTCTTTTTCTACATCGTCTGTTCACGAATCTTCATTAGTGAATTCCCCGTTTCTCCGCGATAAGGTCCGCAAATCAACGGATTGCATTTCCTTTTCCGGGATTCCATCTCCCTGGGGAAGGAATCGTGAGCTGGATTACTCAATCAACGCGATGGGGACGGGAAACGTGATGAGAGACGTAAGCATTCGGGAATCAGCTGTTGTTTCGTGACGGCCTGGGTAAGCGACGACAAGACTGGGCGCAGTGCCATCAAGGAACCGCCCCGGAGAGAGCGTAAGTGATTGAAGCAGAGGTTGGTAGCGCTACCGGGAATCGAACCCGGGTTTGAAGATTGAGAATCTTCCGTCCTAACCCCTAGACGATAGCGCCAGTGAGCCGATGCTGATTATAACAAAGCACACGGGCTGGAGTATCGTTTCAGCCTTAGCATTAGCGTGAAGCATGAAGCTCGTGTCGTTCTCTAGAAGCGGGCGTTCGTGCCGCCGCTTCTATGAATCCTGTGGGGCAAATAATTTTAAAAATGCTTGACAACTCTGCTCCGCAGGAGAACAATTAAATAGCGAACAAAAGGCGAATACACATATCCGCCCCAGAGCCGGGCATGGCCCTGACGTTCCCAGAAATCCTGAGGTTCCATGTCGTCTTTACCGCTTGTTTCTCCCGCGGCTTTGGGCCGCCCGGTTGACGTTGTCGCCACGGCGTGGCCCACGCTGGTTTTTGAACGCTTGTCGGCCATGCCCAAGCTTGCCGGGGTGACTCCCGCGTCGCGATTGGATGTGCGGCCCGCTCCGCAGATGGTTCCGAGCGGCGTCCGCGAAATCGATACGCTTACCGGCGGACTTCCGCGCGGGTGCCTGACCGAAATTTGTGGGCCAGCCTCGTCAGGACGCACCAGTGTTTTGTTGGCCGCCTTGGCGGCCGCGACTCAGCGGCAGGAAGTTTGCGCTCTGGTGGATATCAGCGATGCTTTCAATCCTCACTCGGCTGCGGCGGCTGGAGTGAATTTCGAAAAAATGCTTTGGGTGCGGTGCGGAGGATCTAAACAAAAGGCAGGTTCACCACAGAGACACAGAGACACAGAGAAGAAGAATGGAAAAATCGAAAAACCGGTCGAGCAGGCATTGCGAGTCACCGACTTGCTCTTGCAAAGCGGCGGCTTCGGGTTCGTGATTATCGATCTCGGCGACACTTCATTGAAAATGGCTCGCCGCATTCCGTTGACCTCCTGGTTTCGTTTTCAACGCGCGGTCGAGCACACAGCCACTGTTCTGTTCGTCATTAGCCAGGTTCCGTGCGCTCAGACCTGCGCCTCTCTGCTGCTGAAAGTTTCAGGGAAGAAGCTGTCAGCTCTCAGCTGTCAGCTTTCAGCAGGAACTTCTCCGGCTCATGCTCAGCTTCTGAATGGACTTCAAGTACAAGGGGAACTCTTGCGGTCGCGACTGGAACGCAAACCGGCGGGAACGGTCACAACTGCGTTCACAACCAAAGTGGGATGAAGAATTGAATCAATGAGTCAATATTTTGCCTGCATCTTCGTTCCTGATTTCCCCGTGCAGGCGCTGTTGCGCGCTGAGCCGGAGTTACGCTCGCAGTCTCTGGCCGTGCTCGAAGGCAAAGCTCCGCTACAAACAGTTTTTGCGGTGAATGAAAACGCGCGCCGCGCCGGAGTGGATACGGGAATGTCCAAACTACAGATAGAACCTTGCGCCGGTTTGGTGTTGCGTGCCCGCTCTTTGCCCCAGGAAGCCGCTGCCCACGCCGCGCTGCTGGATTGCGCGCAGTCATTTTCACCACGAGTGGAAGTCCACGGTTGCGACACAATCGTATTGGATCTGGCCGGGCTGCAGCCGCTTTTCGGCCCCCTGCCTAAAATTGCGCGCGCTTTGTCACGCCGCGCTTCCGATCTCGGACTCGAGACCAACGTGGCCGTGGCGGGCAATCCGGATACCGCCGTGCTGGCGGCTCGTGGATTTTCTGGCGTGACTGTGATTCCGGAAGGCAAAGAGGCGGAACAGTTGGGCAGTTTGCCGGTGGAAGTATTGCTTGGAAACTCGGCTCAGGAGTCCGGGCAGTTATTGCTGACTTTCAGCCGCTGGGGAATTCGCAAGCTGCGTGATCTGGCGGCATTACCCGACGTCGCACTGAGCGAGCGTCTCGGGCAGACTGGAATCCATTTACAAAAGCTGGCATGTGGCGCCACTTCCCGCACTTTGGTTCCGGTCGAGCCGGCGCTGATTTTCGAGGAAGTGATCGAGTTAGAATATCCGCTCCTGCTTCTGGAACCATTGGCATTTTTGCTGGGACGGTTGTTGGAACAATTATGCGCCCGTCTTGAGGCGCGCGCGTTAGCAACTCAAGAATTGCGGCTATGTTTGGAGTTGGAGAACGGATGGCAGACAGAAGATCTCTCGACAAATAATGGAGCGACGGGCGTCCTCGCCCGTTCGGGACAATCTCGACTATTCCAGCGCACTCTGCGGCTTCCCGTCCCGTTGCTGGACTCCAGAACTTTCCTCAAGCTGTTGCAGCTTGATTTGAAGGCGCATCCTCCGGGTGCTCCCATCGTCAAGATTCAGCTGTCGGCAGAACCAGTGCGGCCACGGGCGGCGCAGAATGGACTTTTTCTTCCGCCCTCGCCCGAACCGGAAAAGCTTGAGCTCACGTTGGCTCGGATTGCGGGCATCGTCGGGGAAGACAAAGTTGGATCGTTGGAACTGCTGGACACGCATCGTCCCGGGGGATTCCGCATGCAGCGCTTCGCACCTGAACCGATTTCACCGCAGAGACACAGAGACACGGAGAAAAACAATTCGACTTTTTTATTTCCTGTTTCTTCTCTAAGTTCCTCTGTATCTCTGTGTCTCTGTGGTGATAGTTCCAACGATCTGGTAACTGCGCTGCGCATCTTCCGTCCACCGGTCGACGTTGTGGTAACCATGCAAGACGGGAAACCTGCATTTATCAACTGCCCACAACGCAAAGAAATACAGGGGGAAATCCTCTGGGCCGCCGGGCCCTGGCGCTCGTCCGGAGACTGGTGGGAGCAGGAAGGCTGGGCACGTGACGAGTGGGACATCGCGGTGCAGGGAGAAGCTGGCATCGCTTTATATCGCCTGGTCCGCGATCGGCTCGGCGGACGATGGATTTTGGAAGGAACGTATGACTAAAAATCAGCACTTAGCATTTAGCACTCAGCATTCAGCCATTAACGATTCAGTGTGCTGTTTTTTAACTTAGTGCTGAGTGCTAAATGCTGAGTGCTTCTTTCCATGTACGTCGAACTTCACTCCCGCTCTGCTTTCAGCTTTCTCGAAGGCGCTTCTCTGCCTGAAAACTTAGTGGCGGCCTGCGCCAATCTCAACATGCCGGCGATGGCGCTGCTCGACCGCGACGGCGTGTATGGGTCGCCGCGTTTCCACATGGCGGCAAAAAAAGCGCGGATTAAGGCACACATTGGTGCGGAGGTGACATGCGAACTGTTTTCACCACAGAATCACCCTTCGACTACGCTCAAGGCAGGCTCCGACGCAGAGAAGAACATTATTGGCCACAGATTCACAATTGCCAAGAATCAAGTGGACCCTCAACAATCCAAAACCAAACATTCCTCTGTGTCTCTGTGTCTCTGTGGTGAATTCAGGCTTCCACTGCTTGTCTCCTCCCGCCTCGGATATCAAAACCTCTGTCGCCTGATTACGAAGATGAAGCTGCGCTCGGCCAAAGGCGAGGGCGCGGTGCGGGAAGAAGAACTGCGAGAACATGCTGCTGGATTGATCTGCCTTACTGGCGACGACGATGGTCCACTAGCTTTTGCTCTCGCACGCGGTGGCATGGAAGAAGGGCGTAGCTGCGTGGAGCGGCTGACCAGCATTTTTGGCCGGGATAATGTTTATGTGGAACTGCAGCGGCATTTTCATCGCGAGCAGGAAGCCCGTAATCACGCCGCCATCGAGATTGCCCAGTCGCTCCGTCTTCCTTTACTCGCAACCAATGGCATTTGTTACGCCACGGCTCGGGAGCGCGAACTTTGCGATGTTTTCACCGCCATTCGGCACCATCGAACGCTGGCCACCGCGGGGCGACTGTTGGCGCGCAATTCCGAACGCTATCTGAAATCGCCGCAAGAGATGCAAGCGCTCTACGCCGATCTGCCCGAGGCCATTGCGAACACGGTGGAATTGTCTTCCCGGCTCATTTTCACTTTCAAAGATCTGGGATATGAATTCCCTAAATATCCCGTAGCCGAAGGCGAGACCATGATGTCATTCATGCGGGAGCGCACCAGGGAAGGCTTTCAGCAGCGCTATGGCCGGTGCACTTCAGATCTGCAGAACCGCGCCCGCTGCCAGATTGAGCGTGAACTAAAACTCATCGAGAAACTCGACCTCGCCGGTTACTTTCTTATTGTCTGGGATCTGATCCGCTTCTGTCGTGAACAAAACATCCTGGTGCAGGGACGAGGATCGGCTGCCAACAGCGCGGTCTGCTATTCGCTTGGCATCACTGCGGTCGATGCCGTCAGCATGGAATTGCTTTTCGAGCGCTTTCTTTCCGAGGAACGCGGCGAATGGCCTGACATTGATCTCGATCTTCCCAGCGGTGACCAGCGCGAACGCGTGATTCAGTATCTGTACAAACGTTACGGCGAACGCGGCGCCGCCATGACTGCCAACGTCATCACCTATCGCAGCCGCATGGCTTCGCGCGAAATGGGCAAGGCGCTGGGTTTCGATCCTGAAACCCTCGACAAAGTATCAGCCGCCGTTTCCACCTGGGAATATCGCGACGCCAACGACACCTTCGATCATCGCTTCCGCGATGCGGGGTTAGATTTGAATCATCCCCGGCTACGCAAATATTTCGAACTGTGCGTCGCGGTGCAGGATTTGCCACGCCACCTCGGCCAACATTCCGGCGGCATGGTGATTTGTCAGGGGCAGCTCGACTCCGTTGTGCCACTCGAACCCGCGTCGATGCCAGGCCGCGTCGTCGTCCAATGGGACAAAGAAGACTGCGCCGACTTGGGCATCATCAAAGTAGATCTGCTCGGGTTGGGCATAATGGCGGTGCTCGAGGATTCCCTGCAACTCATCCACAACCATCACGGCGAAGAAGTAGATCTCGCCCACCTGCCGCCCGACGATCCTACGGTCTATTCCACCCTGCAGAAAGCAGACACGATTGGCATGTTTCAGATTGAGAGCCGGGCGCAGATGTCGTGCCTGCCGCGCCTGCGTCCAAAATGTTTTTACGACATCGTGGTGCAAGTCGCCATCATACGCCCTGGGCCAATCGTGGGGCAGATGGTGAATCCTTATTTGCGGCGGCGCATGGGGCGCGAACCCATCCACCATTTACACCCATCCCTCGAACCAGTGCTGTCGCGCACTCTAGGTGTGCCTCTGTTTCAGGAGCAATTGCTGCGCATTGCGATGGTGGCTGCCAATTTTACCGGAGGCGAAGCCGAAGAACTGCGCCGCGCCATGGGATTCAAGCGTTCGCAAGCGCGCATGAAGGATATCGAAGCCCGGCTTCGCAGCGGCATGGAACGCAACGGCATCTCTCGTGAAGCGCAGGAGCAGATCGTTCTTTCGATTTCTTCGTTCGCTCTTTACGGATTCCCTGAGTCGCACGCCGCCAGCTTTGCACTCATCGCTTACGCCAGCGCTTACCTGAAATGCCATTATCTAGCCGCCTTCACCGCTGCCCTGCTTAACAACCAGCCCATGGGCTTTTACCGTCCACCCACGATCGTGAAAGATGCGCAGCGGCACGGCCTGAAAGTCTTGCCAATTGATGTGATCAAGTCAGAATGGAAATGTACGCTGGAGCATTCAGTAGCCAGCAATCAGCATTCAGCCAGTTCGGTCGCTCTACGTCTCGGTCTCCGTTATGCCCGTGGATTACGCGAAGCAGCCGCCAAAGCCCTGGTTCATCAACGTGATCTAGTTCCATTTATTTCCATTCGAGATCTGGTCCATCGCGTACCCGAGTTGCGCAAAGATGAATTGAACACGCTGGCGGAAATTGGAGCGCTGAATTCAGTCGGGAATTCACCACCGAGACACCGAGACACAGAGAAACCTAAAAAAGGTAATTCAAGAATTACCTCTGTGCCTCCGTGTCTCCGTGGTGAATTCGCTTTTCATCGTCGCGATGCCCTCTGGCAAGTCGAACGCGCCGTCCGCCATTCCGGCCCGTTGCTCGACGAATTGCCCGAGCCCGACGCCAACTCCCCGCTGCGTCCTATGAACTCGGAAGAACGGCTGGTCGCCGACTTCCGCGGCACCGGCATGACCGTAGGCCCGCACCCCATGGCTTATCACCGCGCACGAATGCAAGCGATGGGCATCCACAAAGCCGGCGACCTCAGCCACATCCCCGATGGACAACATTTACGCATCGGAGGATGCGTCATTTGCCGCCAGCGTCCCGGCACTGCTAAAGGTTTCGTGTTTCTCAGTATCGAAGACGAGACCGGAGTAGCCAACGCGATCGTCATGCCTGACCTGTTTCAGAAAAACCGGCTGCTGCTAAGTTCCGCGCAGTTCCTCATGGTGGAAGGAATTCTGCAGAATCAGGACAACGTCATCTCCGTAAAAGCCGAGCGCGTGCTGCCACTATCCATCACCCGCGCCGAAACCAGCTCGCACGATTTCTATTAACCGTTATCGACAAAATCAATGTTTCAAAGAGAATAATTCTTTCCACCTTTCGCACAAATTCACAGTCTTTCGGTTTATCATTGATACGTAATTCCTACATGTTCTTTGTAAGTTCATCAGGTACGGTCGCAGTGTATGCGGTCAATCATAAACGATTCTAATTCATGGACTTGGCAGTCCCAAGGAGCACCAATCATGGCTAAAGCAAAGACCCCCCGCACCCCTAAGGCAACCAACAATCAAGTCATCACCATGCCCGAAGCTGGCTCTATCCCTCTGGTCCGGAAGAGTTCGCCGGCGAACACGTCCTCCGCTGACCTGGAAGTAAAAATCCGCGAGCGCGCGTATCAGTTGTATGTGGAGCGAGGGAGCATCTCAGGCCACGAAAATGAGGACTGGCTCAGGGCTGAACGCGAAATTCTCGCCAGGAAGAGCCAGCAACAGAGCGCATAGGCGCGAGAGTTTCGCCAGCGCTACTCAAATTCTCACCATCCATACGTGTGCCGGACGCCCTCGTCCGGACGGCGGAGCAAAGCTTCGCGAGCCTACGAATGCGCCCCGAAGGCCGCTGGAGAATCTGCACGTCCCGGCTTCTTGGTTGCTTCTGTGGATGGTTTCTGAAAAAATACAACCCAGGTTCCCCCCATGTCGCAAATAGGCAGTTTTGCGCTCCTCCTCGGGTTGGCGTTGTGTGCCTATTCGTTCCTGGCAGGTCTGCTGGCCCTTGTCATCAAGGGACCCGGATCGGGACGGTTGGGTGAAACAGGGCGTCGCGCGGGCATTGCCAGCTTTGCTGTAGTTTTCCTGGCGGCCGTGGTCCTGGTCGTCGCGGCCTTTCAGAATGATTTTTCCATCGCCTACATCTTTCATCACAGCAATCGCGATCTGCCCGCGCCTTACAAGTTCGCCACGCTCTGGTCAGGACAGGAAGGGTCGCTGCTTTTCTGGGCTTTGCTGCTCTCGGCCTACGGGCTCGTCCTCCGGCTCCGTTACAAAACCGACGTCCGCCTGTTTGCGTACGCCTCAGTCATCATCGCCGCCGTTCAAGTTTTCTTCTTGTTACTGCTGAACTTCGCCGCGAATCCTTTCGGCGTCATGCAAGGTTCGTTACCCGCCGACGGTAACGGCCTCAACCCGTTGTTGCAGTATCCGGAAATGGTGATTCATCCGCCCATGCTGTACCTGGGCTACGTCGGATTCACGGTTCCATTTGCCTTCGCGCTGGCCGCATTGATCATGCGCTATCCCGGCGAGAAGTGGATCCAGATCACTCGCCGCTGGACCATGGTGACTTGGGGATTTCTGACTTGTGGAGTCTTTCTCGGCGCGCACTGGGCTTACTCGGTGCTGGGATGGGGCGGGTATTGGGGATGGGATCCGGTCGAGAACGCCTCGCTGATGCCATGGTTAACCGGTACCGCATTTCTGCACTCGGTCATGATGCAGGAAAAACGGGGAATGCTGAAGACCTGGAACATGTGGCTGATTTTTTCCACCTTCATGCTTTCGATCTTCGGCACGTTCCTGACTCGCAGCGGCGTCGTCAGTTCGGTGCATGCTTTCGCGCAGTCGTCGATTGGCGATTGGTTCGTTGCGTTTCTCGCGATTATTTTTGCGACTTGTCTCTTTTTCTATGTGAAGAACCACTCGCACCTGCGCACGGAGCACAAACTGGAATCGTTGATCTCGCGCGAATCCAGTTTCCTGTTCAACAATTTGCTACTGCTGGTCGCCTGCTTTACCGTGCTTTGGGGAACGCTCTTCCCGGTGCTCTCGGAGTGGGTTCAGGGAACCAAAGTCACAGTCGGACCGCCATTCTTCAATCGCGTAAACGTGCCGGTGGCATTGCTGCTCCTGCTGCTGACTGCGGTCGGCCCGTTGCTGGCGTGGCGCAGGACATCGGTCGAGAGCTTGAAACGCAACTTCCTGTGGCCGGCAATCGGCGCGCTGGGCACGGGCGTGCTGCTGGTCGCGCTCGGCATGAGACCGTGGACGGATGTCTCCTACTTCTACTCGCTGATGACCATCATGTTGTCCGTGCTGGTGGCGCTTACCGTAATTTCCGAGTTTGTTCGCGGGGGGCGCGTGATTGGCCGCCATACCGGCCAGAATCTTTTTGCCTCCATGGTGCAACTCGCGCATCGCAACACCCGCCGTTACGGCGGCTACATCGTTCACTTCGGCGTGATCGTCATCATGATCGGGTTCGCCGGATCGGTGTTCAACCAGGACAAAGAGCAGGAGATGGGTTTCGGCGACAAGATGACGATTGGCCCTTACACTCTCGTCTGCCAGTCTTACACCCAGGATGACAATCCGAATTACGGCAGCGAGTGGGCGGTCATGAACGTCTTCAAGGGCGGGAAACAGATTGCCACGCTCAACCCCGAGCGCCGTTTCTACAAAGCGAGCCAGCAGACTTCGACGATGGTCGCCAACCGATCGACGCCTCAGGAAGATCTGTACGTAGTGTACGAAGGACAGAATCCAGAGACCGGCAAGCCCATCATTAAGGTGCATTTGAACCCTCTGGTGATGTGGATTTGGATTGGGGTGTGGATCATCATTGCAGGCACGGTTGTGGCCTTGATCCCCAACGCGGCCCCGGTGCGGGTTCCGGCCCCGGCTCGAATGCGCGCCGAACCGGTGGGAGCGGGGGACTGATGCGGATTGAACCCAATTTGGTATCCCGCCTATTGTTGTCATCCCGAGCAAAGCGAGGGATATGCAGTTCTCCTCCGTCCAAAAAAGTTACCGATTCCTCGTCGCTAACGCTCCTCGGAATGACAGTTTTTGTCTTAAGGCGAAGCGCTCAACTGATTGCGGTAACGTTGGCCGTCTTCGCCCTGCTCGGCGCGGGCGACGAATCGGCTCGCGTCAACGATCTCGGCCATCGCATGATGTGTGTTTGCGGCTGCAACCAGATTCTGCTCGAGTGCAATCACGTCGGCTGCGCCTACTCCGAGCGTATGCGCAGCGAACTGATTGCTGCAGTCGACCGTGGCGACAACGACGATCTGACCCTGCAAGGATTCGTTCAGAAGTACGGCACTACGGTGATGGCTGCGCCGACCAAGACCGGCTTCAACCGCGTGGCCTGGATCATGCCTTATCTGGTTTTGGTGCTCGGACTGGCGATGGTTACGCTGATTGTGCGGGCCTGGAGATCGCGTCCGCTGGTGTTGCCGGCTGGTGCAGTTGCCGCAGTTCACGGCGCAGAGCTAGAACATTTCCGCGATCAGGCCAGGAAAGAGACGGAGATATGAGCATCGAACTTCTGACTTGCATCCTGATCACGATCGGCGCGCTGGTTTATGTCTTTTATCTGCCCGGGAAGCTGTACATGGGGCCGGAAAAGACCCGCGTGATCTACCTTCGCGAGCGCAAGGAAGCGATCTACGAAAATCTTCGCGACCTGAATTTCGAATTCAAAGCCGGCAAGTTTCCAGATTCTGACTACCAGACTATGAAAACCTCTCTCGAAGAGGAAGCGGCCGCAGTTCTGGCCGAGATCGCGCGCTTGGAAGAAGCCGCCACTACTGCGTCAGTCCGTCCCCGAAAAGGAGCCAGAGTTTGAGCCTTGGTAAGCAAGAACCTGAGTGCCCCATTTCTCGTCTTCATTGCCAGAAGTGGGCATTTTCTGTTGTGCTGGTTTGTACGCTGCTGCTCGCTTCCGCATCCGCCCAAACCCTTACTGGCATTGTCACGAACGGCACCACCAAAAAACCCGCAGCAGGCGACGATGTCGTGCTCTTAAGTCTGGGCCAGGGAATGGAAGAGTCGGGCCGCACTCAGACCGACGCCAAGGGCAACTTCAGCGTGAAGCTCGACGACGCCAGCAGCCCCCATCTGGTTCGCGTGATTCATCAAGGAGTGACCTATCACCGCATGGCTCCTCCGGGGACGACCTCGGTTGAAGTGCAGGTTTACGACGTCGCCAAGAAAGTTGACGGCATCAGCGTAACCGCCGACGTGATGCGTTTTCAGGCTCAAGGTAACGAGTTGCAGGGCATCCGCCTCTTCGCCGTGAACAATGCTTCCGATCCGCCGCGCACCCAGATGAGCGATCAGAGTTTCGAGTTCTATCTGCCCGACGGCGCTCAGGTTGACCAAAGCATGGCGATGACCTCCGGCGGTCAACCCATCAACACGGCTCCGGTGCCGCAGAAACAGAAGAACCGGTACGCTTTCGTTTTCCCTCTTCGCCCCGGCGAAACTCAGTTCCAGGTTAGCTATCACATGCCTTACAGCGGCGCGGCGAGCTTTGATCCCAAGGCTTTGTATGGCGCCCAGCACTTTGTTGTGGTGCTACCCAAGACCATGAAATTCTCGCCCGGGCCCGGCGAGAATTTCCAGTCGATGGACGACCCGCG
The DNA here is from genome assembly GCA_035483835.1 of Terriglobales bacterium. Classification (GTDB taxonomy): domain Bacteria; phylum Acidobacteriota; class Terriglobia; order Terriglobales; family Acidobacteriaceae; genus JABDBE01. Next base: position 19,257 of record DATHPO010000200.1, on the reverse strand, counting down.
GCAATCGGACGCGGTAGTGCAGGTCGCTTCAAACACTACTGCGGGCCAACCCCTCGTCTTCAAAATCTCAGGTACGGGAACCATGTCTGACCAGCCAGAGGAAGCCAAAGGAAGCGGCAGCCCGGTCGGCGGACCCCAAACCAGTGAAGCCCAGACCAGCGGACCGGTGGCGGGACGCGACTCCCGTCCCGGCGGCGGACTGGGCCCACCCATCGACGCTCCCGACCCGCTGGAAAAATATCGCTGGTACATTCTCGGAGGTTTTGGAATTGTGCTGGCGGCAGGCGCGATCTACATCGCCACCCGCTCCAAGACCGCCACAGTCACCGATTACGGCCCGGCAGATGCCGAGCTGTCCGACTTTCCACTCACTCCCAAACCCAAGACCGCTGATCGCTCTGCGCTCCTGCTCGAAGCCCTGAAAGAAGAAATCTTCCAGCTCGAAGTCGAACACAAGCAAGGCCGAATCTCACAGCAGGAATACGAGAAGGCTAAGGCCGCGCTCGACCAAACCCTGGAACGAGCGGTCAAGCGAGGCGCAGTCAAGGTCAGCTAACCGACGGGCGGAGGACGGGCGCCTCCGCCCGTCCGGCCGGAGACTATTGGGCATTCACCGCTTGCGCCGGAATCGCCTTGTATCCGTGGTTGAATCCACCGCTGCGGGGTACCATCTAATGTGGTGAGACTTCTATGGGAAACACATTTAAGACCGCATTTCTGCTTACTCTTCTGACGCTGCTGCTGATGTTCCTCGGCCGTTTCTTTGGCGGACAGAATGGCATGCTGCTGGCGCTGGTCTTTGCGGCAGTCATGAACTTTGTTTCGTATTTTTATTCGGATAAGATCGCGCTGGCGATGTACCGCGCCCAGCCGGTCACCCGCGAGGAACTTCCGCGCGCGTACGCGGCAGTCGAACGCCTCACGCAAAAGATCGGCATTCCTATGCCGAAGATCTACGTGATTCCGAACGAATCCCCCAACGCGTTCGCCACTGGGCGCAACCCGCAACACGCTTCGGTAGCCGTAACTCAGGGAATCCTCAGCCTGCTCAACGATGAAGAACTGGAAGGCGTCCTGGCGCACGAACTTGGACACGTGAACAACCGCGACATCCTTATTAGCTCTGTCGCCGCGACTGTCGCCGGAGCCATTACCATGCTGGCCAGCATGGGCCGCTTCGCTATGATTTTCGGCGGCATGGGTGGAGATCGGGATGACCGCCGAGGCGGCGGAATCGGCGCGCTCTTCATGCTGATCCTCGCACCGATTGCAGCCACGCTCATTCAATTGTGGGTGTCTCGGACGCGCGAATACGACGCCGACGCCACGGGAGCGCACTTTACCGGCAATCCGTACGCCTTGGCCAGCGCCCTCTCGAAACTCGATGCTTACTCGCGCCGCCTGCCTATGCAGGCCACGCCCTCGACCGCGCACCTGTTTATCATCCAGCCATTCCTCGGCATGAACTTTGGCAGCCTCTTCTCGACCCATCCCCCGATTGCGAAACGGATCGAGCGGTTGACGGGAAGGCCAGCGGAATTCATGCAGTAAAAAGCTCTCAGCTGTCAGCTTTCAGCTGCGACTCGAAGGCGGAGCGCGGAATGTTTTAGCTGATAGCCGACGGCTGAGAGCTGATAGCTTTCGATATAACCTCCGTAACCGGCTGGGTCCCGCGCCCGCATAGTAGAATCCCAGTAATGTCCCCTGAAACCGCCAGTGCCGTTTCTCATCGTGCGGCGCAACTGGAAAACGCCCTCCGCAAGGTCATTCGGGGCAAAGACGACATCCTTCGCCTGGCCGTTGTGTCCTTAATTGCTCGCGGACACCTCCTGATCGAAGGAGTGCCCGGCGTCGGCAAGACTACTCTGGGACAGGCTCTAGCGCGGGCTCTCGATTGCATGTTTCAACGGGTACAGTTCACCAGCGACATGCTTCCCTCGGACGTGCTGGGCATTTCGATTTACTCCGCCGTGGAGCAGCAATTCGAATTCAAACGCGGCCCCGTTTTCACCAACGTGCTGCTGGCCGATGAAATCAATCGCACCACGCCGAAAACCCAGTCCGCGCTGCTCGAAGCCATGAACGAAAGCCAGGTTACCGTGGACGCGCACTCCTACCCGCTGCCGCAGCCATTCCTGGTGATCGCAACGCAGAACCCAGTCGAACACCACGGCACCTATCCTCTGCCGGAATCCCAATTGGATCGTTTCCTGATGCGAGTAAGGATGGGCTATCCCGACAGCAATGCCGAGCGTGAGATTCTGCGCTCCGAAGCAGGCACCACGAAGTTGGAGGCCATGCAGCCGGTGCTCAGCGGCGCTGACGTTCTGGAAATGCAGCATGCGGTTACGCAGGTTCGCGTGGATGAATCGCTGGTCAGCTACGCTCTCAGCATAGTCAAAAAAACACGCGAGTCCGAACAGTTCTCGCTCGGAGTCTCGCCCCGCGGCTCGCAAATGCTCTATCGCGCTGCCCAGGCCATGGCGTTTCTCGACGGTCGCAGCTTCTGCACGCCAGAAGACTTTAAGCCGCTGGTCGTGCCCGTCTTTGCCCATCGTGTAGTCATAAACGGCCTTTACTCATCAACCCTGAAGAAATCTGACCAAGCGGAACAAGTCATCCATGAGATCGTGGACAGCACACCCGTGCCGGTGTAACGTTTTCACTAAACTTCAATTTCCCTCCGCTGTCGTCACTAAGAATTGCCGCACGGCTATAATTGCGAATGTCCTTTCTCCGTTATCTTATTCTGCTGAGTTTGATCGTCTGGCTGGGCGGCCTGATCTTCTTCGCTTTTGTTCTGGCGCCGACGGCCTTTTCCGTATTGCCCACGCGACATCTCGCGGGAACGATGGTTGGGCGTACACTGGGCACACTGCACTGGATGGGCATCTTCTCCGGTATCATTTTTTTGGTGAGTTCGATTCTTTATAGCCGCCTCAGTCAAGGCACGCCGCATGTGTTCGCCGCTCGCCACCTTCTTATCTGCCTGATGCTTGCGCTCACTCTGATATCGCAATTCGGACTCATCCCCAGAATGGATACGCTGCGAGCATCGCTTGGTGAAATTGACTCTGTTCCACCCGATAACCCGGCCCGCATGCAGTTCGACGCTTTGCATGTCTGGTCTACGCGAGTCGAGAGCGGAGTCTTCTTGCTGGGATTGGTAGTTGTGTATTTGACAGCCGCTAGCTTCTAGCTAGTGGCTGCTAGCTTTCGAGATTGCGTCAATCAATTTCTGTAATCTCTGCTTCATCATTTATCCTTCACAAGCACTTGCTAGAAGCTAGCAGCTAGAAGCTCCTCTTATGAAAACTGGCATCATCGGCCTGCCCCAGGTAGGAAAAACATCTCTCTTCGGCATTTTGACCAAGGCGCATTTGTCCGAGCAGGCTTACGCCAACCCGCGCGAGGCGCATCTCGGCGTGGCCAAGGTACCCGACGATCGCCTTGACCGCCTGGCCGCGCTCTACAGTCCCAAGAAGTTGACCCACGCTTCAGTGGAATACGTCGACGTCGGCGCTATCGGCCAGGATGCGCTCAAAGAGACCGCTTATCTCGCCCACTTGCGCGGTGTGGACGCGCTCGCCCACGTCTTGCGGGCATTCGACGATCCCGCGATCCCGCACGTAGGCGGCATCGATCCCTTGCGAGATATCAAGAATGTCGAGTTTGACCTCATGGTCAGCGACCTTGGGCAAATCGAGAAGCGGCTGGAGCGCCTGGAAAAAGATCTGAAGAAAATGCGCACGCCGGATCTCGAAAAAGAATTCGATCTGCTCAAGCGAGCCAACGCACATCTCGGATCGGAGCGTCCGCTGCGCGAGATGGAGATGACGCCCGAGGACAAAAAGCGTCTTCGCGGCTTCATGTTCCTCAGCGAAAAACCGATTCTTTATGTCCTGAATGTGAACGAAAGCACGGAACTCGGGAAGGAACTGGAAGCTGCCGCTGCCAAATATAAGCTGACGGAAGTCGCCTCTCGTCCGAATGCGGGCGCGGCAGCCATCTGCGGAAAGGTCGAGGCCGAACTCGCGGAAATGAGCGACGCCGATGCGGCCGAATTCCTTTCCAGTTACGGCTTGACCGAGAGCGGGTTGGTTCGACTGATCCGCACCACGTACACCCTTCTCGGCCTCATTTCTTTCTTCACCGCCGGTGAAGATGAATGCCGCGCCTGGACCATCCCGGTGAATACTCGCGCGCAGGATGCGGCGGGTGCGATCCATTCCGATCTGCAGAAACATTTCATCCGCGCCGAAACCATCCGCTGGGATCAGCTGCTCGAAGCCGGATCAGAAGCCAATGCCCGCGCCCGCGGCACGCTGCGTCTTGAAGGAAAAGACTACATTGTGCAGGACGGCGATGTGATGCACATCCGGCACAGCGGTTAAGAACCAGTTCTCTGTTCCCGGTTCACAGTTCTCAGTGTTCACATGTCACATCTTTCCTGTGGGAAGACTGCCATTGTTTCTCAGGAGGTTCTATGGGACAGTCCTACCGGGAACTAATCGCCTGGCAGAAAGGCATGGATTTTGTGATGAGCGTCTAAGCGACTACAAAGACGTTCCCGCGCGATGAAGTCTATGGCCTCGCCACCCAATTGAGGAGATCGGCAGTATTGATTCCGACCAACATTGCCGAAGGTCAGGCACGATTCTCCCCGCAAGAGTTCTTCCACTTTCTTGGAAGAGCCCGAGGCTCCCTGGTTGAAGTAGAGACCCAGTTGCTCATCGCCCAGAATCTTGGTTATTTCGCTCCCGAGCACGGCAAGCAATTACTGGACAAAGCTGCCGAGTTAGGACGAATTCTAAACGGACTCATCGCCTCAATCCGGCCGGCAGCCTGAGAACTGAGAACCGGGAACGGAGAACTGATATCATCCTCCCGCATGCATCCCATAATTCTCAGTCTTCTGCTCGGCCTCACGGCCGCCGCCGCCAATGTTTTCGGTGGTGCGATTATCGTTCAGAAGAACTGGGACCGTTCTTACCTCAAGTACTTCGTTGCGCTGGGCGCGGGATTCATGCTGGCTACGGCCATCGTGGAAGTTTTCCCAGCCGCCATCGAGCTAAGTGGCAAGAACGCTGCGTTTCTGGTTCTGGTGGGCTACCTCATCATTCATTTCTTCGAGCACACAGTAACCACGCACTTTCATTTTGGAGAGGAAACTCACAAAGACCAATTTGTTCACACCCACAAGGGATACTCCATTCTGATCGGCCTGACTATTCACACCTTCTTCGACGGCATCGCGATCACCGCCGGCTTTCTCGTCTCTAACTGGCTGGGCTGGATCATTTTCCTGGCGATTTTCCTGCACAAGATTCCCGAAGGCTTCACCATCACCTCGGTCATGCTGGCGAGCGGGCAGAGTCGCCGTATAGCCTGGGGAGCATCCGCGCTTCTGGGCGCCGCAACTTTCGCGGGCGTATTGGCCATGGCAGTCTTCCACCACCAGGTGAGCTACGGATTACCGTTATCCGCCGGAGTGACGATCTACGTCGCGGCCTCTGACCTCATACCGGAAGTAAATCGTGAGCCGGGGGCAAAAATGGCTTTAGTCGTTTTTCTGGGAGTTGGATTCTTGTTTCTGTTGGACCACTTCGTCCACGTCCACTAGCGGCTATTCCACTGTGTGCTTCGCCGTGTAGCCTTCGCGTGCAATCACCATGTACTTCAGGTCTTTCCCCTTCTGATCTTTAATCTTGAGTGGGCCACCGTCCGGCGCGACCACTTCAACTTTCAGTTTGCGGTAAGTGCCATCGAGCTTGGGGTTGGTGGGATGATAAGCAATGCTGTACTGATTGCGGATGTCGCCGCCGATCTGCTGGAAAATCTCTGGGAACTCGGCCTGAAATCGCGGGAAGTAGGCGCGGCCGCCAGTTAAGCGTGCAAACGTGTTCATCTCGTTGTCGGCCTGCAGGTAGTCGATCTGGGTGACCGGAATGCCCATACCATGCGGCGCCGCCATGCCGCGCGACTCGAAATATTCGCGCGACTGCCAGCCCACGCTGATCGGGAAGATGGTCACATCCTTCGTGTTTTTGATCTTCTTGGTAATCTGGTCCAGATTAAGTTTGCTGAAAGTATCGATCCCGGTCGTAACTAAGATGATGTACTTGTGCCCTTCAATCCGGTCGATTCGATCCAACGAATCATAGAGGGCATCGAACAGATTGCTCTCCGTGAATCCTGGAATCCGCAACTGGTTCAGCGCTCCATAAGCCTCCTGCTTGTTTTGCGTGAAGTCCGCCAGGATATAAGGCCTGATGTCGTAAGAAATCACCGCCAGCCAATCACTCTTTTTCAAAGTGCTCACGAACGAGTAGGACGCGTGCAGGATATCGCTCATGAAGAAATAATCCCCGCCGGAGAATTCGACCAGCAGGACGGCCGTTATCGGCGCCTCTGAGATGGTGAAGTTGCTGATCTTCTGCGGTGTGCCATCCTCCGCAATGCGGAAATTTTCCTGCTTCAGGCTAGAGATGAACTGCCCGTCCTTCGTCGTGACCATAACCGGCACTTCCACCACCGGCACGTCCACGTGAATCGAATAGTCGGGCATGCCCTCAATCTTTTTAGGCCTCTCCGGCGGCGGGGGGGGTGGGGGTTCGTCTTTCTTCTTGGGAACGGCGTATGGACCAACGTCGCTTTGCGGGCCGCCATCGGCTGGCGGCGGTTCCTGACCCTTGGAAGGCGCGGACGACCCCTGATCCTGTGCTGCGCTCAATCCTACAAAGCTCGCCAAGGCCAGAATCAACAATGAGATACGGAAGAATGGTCGCAGCGTACCGCAGCCGAGCCCCCGGCTAAAGCGCACGAACGTCTGCTCAGATCGATCTGAAATCATTTAAATCCCTCGGAAAATCCCTGTGCTAGTATAGACGCAGAGCTTCGCGATTGGGATGTTTGCTCGGCTTAACCCTCTCCTTCCCGGCAAATCGCGTACAAACCGCGAAGTGTAATTCTGTGGTTAGAGAACCAAGTTGGCGGTTCTCGGGGAAAATTTGTGGGTGAACCTGTGGGTCAACCTGTAATCAGGCGAATAGTTCTCGTCCCAGTGGCTCTCTGTCTTCTTCTGTCTCTCGCAACCCAAGCGCAGACTCCCAAGCCGGTCGAAACCATTCCGATCGAGCAAATTCACGCCGGTATGCGAGGCGTAGCCTACACCGTGTTTCAGGGCACGAAACCGGAACCCATGGATGTTGAGGTGCTCGGCGTACTCACGAATGCGAATGGCCCCAAGGGCGACGTCATTCTGGTTCGTCTGGGGGGAGCCAAGGCCGAATACACCGGCGTCGTCGCCGGTATGAGTGGCAGCCCCGTGTACCTGAATGGCAAGCTGGCGGGAGCGCTCGCGTTCCGCATCGGCGAGTTCTCGAAAGAACCGATCGCTGGCGTCACCCCGATTGCCGAGATGCTGGAAATCAGCGCGCAGAATCGAAATCCGGGTGCGGCACCGATTGAAGCCACATCGGCTGCTCATTCTCCGAGCAAGACTGCGAGCCCCGGCACCACAAGCGCGCCATCATCGGATTCCGTCACTCGCGATTTCACCAATTACCTCAAACCCATCGAAACGCCACTGGTCTTCAATGGATTTTCCGAGGACACAGTGCAGCGCTTCGCATCGCAATTCTCCGCCGCTGGAATCGTCCCAGTAATGGGCGCGGGTTCCATCAGCGATGCCAAGCAGCCTGAGCCGATGGAACCTGGCTCCGCCGTCAGCGCGATTCTTGTGCGCGGCGACATGAACATCGCCGCCACCTGCACCGTCACTTACATGGACGCGCAACGTCTGCTGGCCTGCGGCCACCCCTTGATGCAATTTGGCATGGTCGACCTGCCCATGACCAAGGCGACCGTGCTCGCCACTCTGCCCTCACCTCTCAACGCCTTCAAGATCGTGAATGCCACCGAACCCGTGGGCGCATTCGTGCAAGACCGCCACAACGGCATTCTGGGAGAATTCGGCAGGAAGCCGGAAATGATTCCGGTCACGCTCACCATCCGCGGCGAATCCGCCGACAAGCAGTTTCACTACGAAGTCCTGAACAACGCCCGCCTGAGCCCGATAGCGATGATGGCCACTGTGTTCAATGCACTGCACGGGGTGAATGAATACGGTGAAGAAACCACATACCGCATGAACGGAAGCATCAGCGTAGACGGATACCCGGACGTGGCCATGCAGGACATGTTCGCCACGGTTGATGGAGGACAGCCAGGCGCTATGCTGGCCGCCATCTCTCTGGGCGAACGCTTCAGCCGCATCTTCGACAATCCGTACAGCGTCCCCGCCATTCACGGCGTACAGCTTGATTTCAACATCGTCCGCGAACGGCGCTGGGCGCGGCTGGAGAGCGCCCGCACCGATATTACGGAGGCACGACCGGGGGACGACATCACCATTGAAGCTCTGCTGCGTCCTTATCGTGGCGAAGGCGTCGTGCAGCACATTCCCATCCATATCCCGACGTCTACTTCGAAGGGACCTCTTCGCATCCTGGTCAGCGATGGCGATACGCTCGACCATTTTCGCCGCGGCTCGTCGCTTCTCGGACGCAAACTGGATCTGGCTGCCACCATCGCCTTTCTGAACAAGGAGCACGTCAACAACCGCGTCTACGTATCACTGCTCCAGGCCGACCCCGAGGCGATGATCGCCGATAAGGTGATGCCCACGCTTCCACTCTCGATCATGAACGTGATGGATGGCATGCGCGGAACCCAAGACATGGTGGTCTCGAACGAGTCCTCCGTAAACGAAGCGGCGACGGCGCCGCTCGACTATGTGGTCGCCGGTGCGCAGGTTTTGACCATCAGCATTAAGTAGGTCCACCTGGTAAGCCAACCGTTATGCTCAAGAGCAACGATTACGCCATGCCGTTTTCGATCAAATTGTGTCTCGGTGCGGAGCACCCGATCATATTTGAGGGTTGGCTCGAAGATATTTTTGGCAAGTATGTTCGGAAGGGAACAGCCTTCGCCAAAGCGAGTAGCCCGACTGGACCGGGCTTCATTGTCACCAACGGTCCTATGTTCCTTTCATCCGGAGCACCCTTGGTGTTGGGATCACGAATCGTGCCCGGCGAATTCATTGCTGCCGGAGCAGGGAACGGGGAGGACATTCCCTACGGAAAAGCCTACTGTGTTTTTGTTCCGAACACGACACCTTAGCTAAAGCAAACCGTGGGTAATCTCGTCGTCGAAATCCTGGACCGATACAGGCGACCCCTCCAGTTCTGGATTGCGTCGGCAATGCTCGTAACGCTAAGATTGTCCGCAGTTCCAGCTGCACATGGCTCATAACCCAGGCGACGCGCTGACTGAATCGCGCCGAGTGTCGGCCGCGCTGGCCGGTCGGAAGTTTTTTCTGCTGTTCCTCTTCCTTTTGGCTTCTCTGGTTCTCTATCCCTGCGCCGAGAACAGCGTGGTCGGTTACTACGTGTTCCGGGTGCTGGAAAGCACGGCGATTGTGCTTTGCGTGTACGTGGTCAGCTTCCGGAGCAGAAAACAGGACTGTAAATCTTACCAGTAGCTAACTAGTGAAATTACAGGTGGACTATAGAAGAGTGCAGAGGCCCATCTGCGCCGAAGAACCCGCGATTCATGGAGGATGCCACATGCCACTGCGGTCTAGAGCCTTCTTGACCAGCGTCTTATCGATGATTCTTGCGGCATCTGCGTCGGCTCAAGAACAGCCAACGACGGCTACGCCGGTGCAGCCGCCTGCGCCGCCACAGGAACAGCCCACGAAACACACGCGACCTACAGTGGGCCTGGTGCTGCAAGGCGGCGGGGCGCTCGGACTGGCCCACATCGGCGTTATTACCTGGTTGGAAGAACATCACATTCCGGTCAACTATATTGCCGGCACAAGCATGGGTGGTTTGGTCGGCGGGGTTTACGCCACTGGCCGCACGGCGGCTGAGGTTCGAGCGGTGGTCAACGGAATCAATTGGGACCAGGTCATGTCAGGCCAGACCCCCTTCGACGATCTCTCATTCCGGCGCAAGCAGGATGCCACGGATTATCCCAACAGCCTTGAGTTTGGAATACGCAAGGGCGTGCAGTTTCCCGAAGGATTCAACTCGGGGCAACAGGTCTCGCTGATTCTCGATCAGGTGGCGCTTCCGTATTCGGAAATCCAAAACTTCAACGACCTTCCCATACCGTTTGCGTGTGTCGCCACCGACCTGGTTACCGGCAAGCCCAAAGTTTTTCGCAATGGATCGTTGTCGCTGGCTCTGCGGTCCACCATGTCCTTGCCGGGAATTTTCACGCCCGTGCGGACGAAAGATGCCATTTACGCCGACGGTGGACTGCTGCAGAACATACCGGTCGAGGTAGCGTCGGAGATGGGAGCCGATTTGACGCTGGCGATTCATCTCGACGAGGCGCCACTCAATCCGGACTCGAATCTTTCTTCATTCTCGGTGCTCGGCCGCTCGATTTCGGTCATGATTTCGGCCAATGAACTTGCAAGCATGCAAAAGGCAGACATTCTGGTTTCAGTTCCGCTTCAGAAGTACGGGACGCTCGATTTTAATAAGGCGGACGAGATCATAAAAGCGGGATATGATGCGGCCGAGGCCAAGGCCAAAGTCCTTTCTACTCTTTCAGTGGATGAAGCAAGCTGGGCACAGTATCTAGCGGACCGCGAAGCGCGCCGTCGGCGAACCAATCCCATTCCAACATTTGTGGCAGTGGATGGGGTGAACGGATATTTGTCACAGCGAGTGCAACAGGAATTCGCGGGCGTGGCGGGCAAGCCCATCGATTTTGATGAATTAGATCAGGACATTATGCACCTGAAGGGGATTGGACGATTTTCGACGCTGAGCTACGAGTTCGTGGAAAGAGACGACAAGCAAGGCTTGCTGATCAAGACACAGGAGCACGCTTACGGTCCTCCCATCGTGCGCCCTCTGATTCTGGTCGATGGCTCGAGTCTCAACAACGTAACCTTTAACCTGGGAGCGAGAATCACGTGGCTCGACGTTGGTGGTTTCCGCTCGGAATGGCGGAATGACTTCATTCTGTTCTCCGAGTATGGCTTCAACTCGGAGTACTACCATCCCTTTACGCCTTTGACCCACTGGTTCGTAGCCCCGAGGGGACTGATCGATGACAATCCGTTTTATCTCTATAACGACAACAAGCTGCTTACCATCTATCGGTTGCACAATTATGGCGGAGCGGGCGACGTAGGCTACCAGTTTGGAAATACGGCTGAATTGCGTGTCGGCTATGAAGGGGGATGGCAACGGTTCTTGCCGGAGATCGGAAACCGGGCCGAACTGCCCACCTATTCAGGCGGGTACGCGGATGCCAGGGTGAAATTCCAAATGGATCGCCGGGACGATCCGGTGATTCCGCGGCAAGGGCAAGCCGCCACGGTGCAGTTTAACTGGTACAACGTCGACCCCATCATATCCACCCAATACCCGGTGTTCGAGGCCACATCCAACAATTTCTTCCGGATCAGCGAACCGGCGTCGGTCTTTGTGAACGGGTTCGGAGGAACGACGTTCAACTACGAGACTGGCTTCCCGCAATTTTCGTTGGGAGGCTCGCAACGGCTGGTATCGTACGGCACCAATGAACTGTTGATGAATAAATACTTACTGTTCCAGGTGGGATACCTCCGGCAGTTGGCGCGACTGCCTCCGCTGCTGGGTAGCGGCGTCTATTTCCTGGGGTTGTACGAGGCGGCTCAGGTTTATGGGCCGCCGCACACCATGATCAATAAGGCCTCCGGTTTGCCGACTGATGCTGCGGCCGGCCTGGTGGTCAACACCATCTTCGGCCCGGTGGAGGCGGCATATGCTTATGGCGATACCGGACACCACAAGTTCTTTTTCCGCATCGGGCGGCTGTTTTGAGATGTCAGAAGGGGTCCATGCTGGGCTGCTGCTCCGGGTTTAGAGACAGTACGCCGTAGCCTTCCTTTTCGAGGGACACTTCGACCGAAATTCAGGTACATTCTTTGACACGTTCGCCGTGTTTGCCGCGATGTTACGCTGCCGATTAGTGAAACGTATCCCTTCACTCGACGGCCTCCGGGCAATTTCCATCTCGCTGGTGCTCGCGGGCCATCTTACCAAGGCCGGGCTCGTGCCAAAGTTTATGGCGAATTATGCCGGTACTGGAGTGCGGATCTTCTTCGTGATCTCGGGCTACCTGATTACGACAATACTGCTCAACGAGCATTCGCAAACTTCCACCATCAATTTGCGACAGTTTTATACACGCCGTGCTTATCGAATCCTGCCCGCCGCAGCGGTTTTCATGTTGTTTGCGATGCTGATGTACTGGCACGAGCTTCGCTGGTACGACATCGGCGCCATGTTGCTCTATTTGGTGAACTTTGACGGAGCCCGGCCGTGGATGGTGATGCATTTGTGGTCGCTCTGCGTCGAGGAGCAATTCTATTTTGCCTGGCCTGGCGTATTGCGAAAGTGGTACCGGCAAAGGGTTGCCATCCTTTTGGGAGTCATCGCGCTCGCTCCCCTCTATAGCGCTGGCTGTTATTATTTCAAAGTTCCAAGTGGCGGCTATGGAACCTTTCCCGCGGTCGCCGACAACCTGGCGATCGGTTGCCTGCTGGCGATATTCGGTTCGCGTATCCCACGAATCCGGCTCTGGGCAGCGTTTCCCATGCTGCTCGCGGTTATTCTCATTCCAAGTTATCCCGCGAATACTCCAACCCGAACCTTAATTATGCTGTTTGTGCTGTGGCCGATCTTGCATTGCTCGATTGCCGGGCTGGTGATGCACGTCATCCAGTCGCCGTATCGCATCTTGAACCTTGCTCCCGTCGTGTGGCTGGGGAGAATCAGCTACAGTCTGTACCTTTGGCAGGAACCTTTTTTCTTTAATCCCACTCGGCAGCCAGCCTACAAACTTCTTCTTGGCATCGGGCTGGCTTGTCTTTCTTACTATCTGGTCGAACTGCCGGTACTTAGATTGCGGGACAACAAAGTAACTGCTCCTGCAAACAATGCGTCCGAGGAGGTATTGGTTATGTGCGAGGCCTGCAGTGACCGCCCGGTGCCACTTGCCACCGTCGTGGTAACCTGAACTCTCCTCCTAAAACTGTTGGTTGAGGTATGAACTTGATCCGTTTGCGTTGGCTGTTGGGTATCTTTTCCATTCTTCTTCTGCTTTCTTTCGCCTTTGCCGAAGGCACGCGCACCTGGGAACAGTCGAAATTCGAAGATCTGATTAAGGGCACGACCAAAGGCGTGGCCGTCCGCAGCACCGGAGGGCTTGAACTGGCTCCGGCTTTCACAGCGCTGTCTACGACTCCGTCGACTTATATCTGGTCGATCGCGGCCGATCGCGAGGGCAATCTGTATGCCGCCTCTGGTTCTCCGGCGCGCGTCTATCGAATTACACCCGACGGCAAGTCCACGGTGATTTTCGAGCCCCAGGAACTTCAGGTCCAGGCTCTGGTGGTGGACAAGAGTGGAGTCATCTTCGCGGCCACCAACCCCGACGGAAAGGTTTACAAAATCGAGCATCGTGCTACTTCGGCGGAGAAAGGCTCCGGCGACAAGAAATCTACGGAAAAATCGGCGCCCGATTCCGGTTGGAGTTCATCGGTTTATTTTGAGCCCGGCACCAAATACATTTGGGATCTCGCCGTCGACGATTCGGGCAATCTTTATGTGGCCACGGGGGATCACGGAGAGATATTCCGAGTCACTCCGAAGGGCGATCACTCGGTCTTCTTCAAGAGTGACGAAGCCCATATCCGAGTGATGGCCTTCGATAGCAAGGGCAATCTGATTGCGGGTTCGGACGGCAGCGGCCTGGTTTATCGAATCTCTCCGAACGGAGAAGGGTTCGTCCTCTACAGCGCGCCGAAGAAAGAAATCACCGCCCTGGCTATCGACAAAACAGGAAACATCTACGCCGCGGGTGTCGGAGAAAAACGTGGCAGCACAACCGTACCGAGTTTTCCCTCGGCGCCGATCTCAATTCCAAGTTCTCCGTCCGCTTCAAGCACCGGCTCGCAGGGCGGCATCGTGATCACCGCCGCTCCTGCCAGCACGTCGCCTCCATCGATGAGCTTTCCCATCCCCGGCGCGGGGGCCGCGGGCGGATCGGAGATTTATCGCATCGCGCTCGATGGCTCTCCCAGCCGGGTGTGGAGTTCGCGCGAGGACATTGTGTACACCCTCGCTTTTGATCAACGCGGTCGCCTCCTCGCGGGCACGGGAAACCGTGGACACGTTTTCGCCATCACCGGAGACGACGAATTCACCGACCTTCTCAAAGCCAGCGCGACCCAGGTCACGGCCTTCGCCAACGCTCCCCAGGGCGGCCTCTACGCGTCGACCAGTAACCTCGGCAAGGTGTTTCTGCTTAGCGCCATCCCTGAATCCCAGGGCAGTTACGAGAGCGACGTTTTTGATGCTCGCAACTTCTCGCGCTGGGGACATGCCGAATTCCGCGGCTCCGGCAATGTTGAACTGTTCGCCCGCAGTGGCAACGTGGACAATCCCGACCGCAACTGGAGTCGGTGGGAGAAAATCGATCTGCGGAAAGATGGTATGGTCAGCGTTCCTCCCGCGCGGTTCATTCAGTGGAAGGCCGTGCTGCGATCGGGAGATCCTGCCCCCCGCGTCGAAAGCGTCACGCTCAACTACCTGCCCAAAAACGTGGCGCCCGATTTTGACGACGTCACAGTACAACCCGGAGTGCGCTACCAGTCGCTGCCCAAGCCTGCGGGCACGGACCTTACCGCCGGCACCGGCCAGCAACCGCACTTCGATACGCCTCCTCCGACCACGCATGACCGCGATTCCATTGGGGTAAAGTGGAGCGTTCACGACGACAACGATGATCAAATGGTTTACTCGGTTTACTATCGCGGCGATGGCGACACCCGATGGCTGTTGCTCAAAGACAATTTGACTGACAAGTTCTACTCCTTCGACGCGTCACTCTTGCCGGATGGCGGCTACACCATTAAGGTTGTCGCCTCCGACGCGCCCTCGCATTCTCCCGAGCAGGCATTGACCGCGGAAAAAGAGAGCCTGCGATTCGAAGTAGACACCACGCCGCCGCAGATCGAAAATCTCACTGCATCCGTCGAGAACGGCAAGATCCACGTAACATTCCGCGCAGTAGATAGTTTTTCGAATATCAAGCGCGCCGAGTATTCCGTCGACGCCGGCGATTGGCAGTTCGTCGAACCGGTCGGGCAGTTATCAGATTCGAAAACGGAGAGCTATGACTTTCGAGTCACGGTGCCGGTCGCAAAGTCTGCGCCTGCGACTGTCACAAGCGCCGCCGGTCAACTCGAGCACGTCGTCGTAGTCCGCGCGTACGACCGCTATGACAACATGAGTTCGGCTAAAACCGTCATCCGCGGAAAGTAATGCTGGCTCAATCACTCGATGGCTCAACCGCCAAACTGGTGAGCCGATCCGCATTTCGCAACTCGGGAAATTGCCAAGCCCACAGTGCGATTACGACCAGAGTTCCGATGCCGCCCAGCACGACGGCAGGGACGGTCCCGAACCAGTGTGCCGTCAAGCCCGACTCGAACTGGCCAAGCTCGTTGGAAACTCCAATGAAGAGCATGTCAACCGCGTTGACCCGGCCGCGCATTTCGTCTGGCGTGCCCAACTGAATCAGGGTGCCGCGAACGACCACGCTCACCATGTCGGTCGCCCCGATCAGCAGCAGCGAAATCAGAGAAAGCACAATGCTTCTCGAGATCCCGAAAAGGATGGTGCACACCCCGAAGCCGGCAACGCACCACAACATGGTGGGTCCGGCCTTGCCACGCAGCGGACGATGAGCCAGCAGGATCGCCATCGCCGTCGCACCTACTCCAGGCGCGCTGCGCAGCAGTCCCAGGCCCCATGGCCCAGTCTTGAGAATTTCGCTGGCATAAACCGGCAGTAGCGCCACCGC
Source organism: Terriglobales bacterium (assembly GCA_035483835.1). GTDB lineage: Bacteria > Acidobacteriota > Terriglobia > Terriglobales > Acidobacteriaceae > JABDBE01. Next base: position 3,318 of record DATHPO010000200.1, on the reverse strand, counting down.
TCCACCAAGTAAAACCGCGAACATATCCAGCGAGATCGAACCCAGAATCAACTTCTGACGCCAGATGTAACGAAATCCGGCTAACACGGTGGTCAGACTCACAGCTTCCTGAGATCGCGCCCGCGTCTGCGGTTTGATTCGTATCGTGGACAGTAATGCCGCCGCCGACATCAGCATCGCCGTCAGGTACACGGCCGAGGGGCCGCGAAAAAAAGCGTAGATCAGTCCGCCGACTGACGGGCCCAGGATCGTCGCACCTTGAAAAACGCTCGCGTTCCAAGCCACCGCATTGGCGAAGTGTTCTTCCGGGACCAACTGCGGCAGCAGGGCGCGGCCGGTCGGCCCGGTCAGCGAACGTACCGCGCCGAGCAGCACCAAAACTCCGTAAATCGGGTAAACGCTCGCATGAATTCCATGCGCGCCTCGCGATGCAATCTGCCACAACAGGCCCGAGCACACCACAAATCCGGCATAGCACAACATCAACAACCTGCGGCGATCAAACCGATCCGCAGCGTGCCCTGAAGCCAGAAACAAAACAATTCCAGGAAGAAACTGAGCCAGGCCGACCAAGCCCAAGTCCAAAGGCCGTTTCGTGATCTCGTAAACCTGCCAGCCCACCGCGACCGATTGCATCTCGAGCGCGGCCTCGATGAAAAATAGCGCCAACTCGTAAACGGCGAAATCCGGATAAGTAAACGCAATACCGCCTACGAGCCTGGGATCTCCGCCTGCCGCCATGTTTTCTTACTGTGCCATAAAAGTGGTAGGGGAGCTCCGATATTCTCGCTGGCACTCGCTATAATCCAGTTTGGCTGAGAGCTCATGGCTGACAGCTGATGGCTTCTATGCGTTTCGAACTCTTCATAGCCTCGCGCTACCTTCGTGCCAAACGTCGCCAGGCGGTCATTGGCGTTATTACCGGCATTTCCATCGCCGGGGTCGCGGCTGGAGTCGCTTCCCTGGTCGTCGCGCTCGCGATCAACAATGGATTTCGACAGGATCTCCAGGACCGCCTACTAGGCTCGACTTCCCACATCAACCTGCTACGCATTCAGAGCGACGGGATCAAAGACTGGCGTCCGCTCATGGATCGTCTGACAAAAGAGAAGCACATCGTCGCCGCCGCACCGGCCATTTACGAGCAGGTTCTGATCTCTCGCGGACCACGAGCTCGCGGCGCCGTGTTGAAGGGGATGATTCCGAGCGAAGAAAGAAAAGTCAGTGACCTTCTGAAGACGGTAACGATCGGCTCGGCCCGGGCGTTGGATGAAAGCACAGATCGTCTGGAGCCTGACTCTGTTACGACAAACGCGGGCGAGGGCGCCCGCGCCACACAGCCCGCACAAGAGAAATCCCCCACAGACCTTCAAGCCGTGGAGAACCGCATCGCCGCCATGCCACCTATCATTCTCGGCAAAGACATGGCCGACGAACTCGGCACCACCGTGGGATCGGTTGTGCTCGTCACCAGTCCGCAGGGCGAACTCACCCCCTTTGGGATGGTGCCTAAGTACAACCGCTTCCGCGTAGTGGGAATTTTCAACTCCGGTTTCTACGACTATGACAGCTCCTGGGCTTTCACTCGCCTGAGCGACGCGCAACAGTTGTTCGGCCTCGGCGATCTGGTTTCCGTGATCGAGTTCAAAGTGGACGACATCTACAAAGCCGATGAGATTTCCAGGCAACTGGAACAGGCTGCCGGCAGGGGTTTCATTTCCACCAACTGGATGGAGCAAAACAAAGCTCTGTTTCGCGCTCTGCGCCTGGAACGTCTGGTCACATTCATCACCATCGGCCTGATCGTCTTCGTGGCTGCGCTCAACATTTTGATCTCGCTCACCATGATGGTGATGGAAAAAACTCGCGACATCGCCGTGCTGATCTCGATGGGCACTCGCAAGTCGCAGGTGCGCCGCATCTTCATCACCCAAGGTGTGCTGATTGGAGTGGTCGGAACCGCGATCGGCCTGGTGCTTGGCTACGCGCTTTCCTGGGCGGGCGGTCATTACCATTTGCTGTCGCTGGCTCCCGAGGTGTATTCCATCGATTACGTCCCTTTCGTCCCGCGAGCCATGGACGGTGTGCTGGTGGCGCTAGTGGCGATCGGGATCTCCCTGATCGCAACCATCTATCCATCATGGTCAGCAGCCCGAATTCTTCCCGCCGAAGCCTTACGCTACGAATGACCCTTTCGGTTTCCTTTGTGTACCTTCGTGTCCTTTGTGGTTAACGCGTTTTGGAGGCATTCACCATGAACACCAACAGCGATCTCGTGATCTAGTTTTGACCCCGTTATGACATCTGCCGTAGCCCTTTATGTCACTCTTCCCGCGTGGCGTTGAAACGTGACTTTGGGTCCCACTCTGTGGATTCATGCATCAGTGACCGAGGTCACATTCAACCTCATGACTTCTGAAGTACAGTTTGGTGGAGGTGCTCCCGAGAAGTGAGCAGAAACGTTTCCGGCGTAGCCGTGTTTTAATGGAGGGGGCAACCTGCCGCGAGTCAATTGAATCGGGTAAGTCGAGTAGATGTTCGCTCGGCGGCCTGTATTCCTGAGACGAGGAGCACTGCGGGTGCATCTAATTGAGCAGGCTATATTAAAGATTGAGGGCCTCAAGAAGGTCTTTCGATCCGGCAAGGCGGATTTAGTGCTCTTTGAAAATTTGACGTTCCAGGTGGCCAAAGGCGAAATGCTCGCCATCGTGGGCGAATCGGGCGCGGGAAAGAGTACGCTACTGCATATCGTTGGCGCTCTTGATCGGGCTTCCGCGGGTGACGTATACTTCGCGCACTTGCAGTTGAATTCGCTTTCGGAAAACGCTGCGGCCGAGTTTCGCAACCACGAGATCGGCTTTGTCTGGCAATTCCATTACCTCTTGCCAGAGTTTACGGCCCTGGAAAATGTGGCGATGCCACTCTTACTGCGAGGTCGTCCCTGGCAGCAAGCGCAACAGGAAGCTTCCCGGTGGCTCGGTGAGGTCGGATTGGACCAGCGTTCGCATCATCGTTCGGGAGAGCTTTCCGGGGGTGAGCAGCAGCGGGTTGCTTTGGCTCGAGCTTTGATCACGGAGCCCAAGCTTCTGCTGGCGGATGAGCCGACCGGAGACCTGGATAGCCGGACGGCGGATTCAGTCTTTGAACTGATCGCCAGGCTCCATCGCGACTATCAGCTGACTTCCCTCATCGCCACCCACAACTTCGCGTTTGCCCGTCGCTGTCAGCGCGTGTTGCGGCTTCAGCAAGGCAGAATCGAGGAGGTGGCACCGGAAACGCTACCGGTATAGCACGTCACGGCAATTGACTTTTGTCGCG
>DATHPO010000199.1:0-6116 GCA_035483835.1 Terriglobales bacterium | reverse complement strand
CCCTCAGGGTCACTCGCGAACAATTTTCCGACATGCACAGAATGCTAGATGCCAAGCAGCAGAAGGATTTGCATTTTACACTGGAAGACGAGGCAGACGGATCGTGGCCGGTCCATAGCTGGGGCATTCAGGTCAAACGGTAGCAAAGTCAAACGGTCGTACTCGGGCGAGCGCTAAAGGGTTTGGTGGTTTCACCTTATGATCTGCGAGACGGAGTTCAGCGGACGTATTGACGTCCGCTATCAGGCGCATTTCAGACCTAAGTCACAACCAGCCGCACTTCCGAACGACAGCAATCTGCTTGAAAAGAAATTAACGAACTACTGGGGCTATAACACCATCGGCTTCTTCGCGCCCGACCCGCGCTGCGCGGCCGACGTCGCCAACAGCCTTCGTGAATTCAAGGAGATGGTTTCGAAGCTTCACAGCACCGGTCTCGAAGTAATCCTGGACGTCGTCTACAATCACACCGCCGAAGGCAACGAGCTTGGACCAACCTTGTCGTTCAAGGGCATCTAGTGCCCTAATCTGCCTTCCCGAGTGTCAAATAAAACGGCCCCGGCGGTCTAGAACCGGGGCCGTTACCCGCGAGCGGGTTGTAAGGGGCTTAGCGGATCGCGGGCAACCTAGAATAGCATCTTCCGAATAATTCCACCCTAAAATCTCCGCCAGCCTTAGTGTCCTAATCTGCCTTTGTTGAGTGTGAACCTTTTCGCGTTTCATCCGTACCTATTGTGGGCTGGGGATTAGCTGTCTCAGCTTTCCAAAAGCAGCGCATCCGAGCATCGTTTCAAGCTTGGGGGCGCTGTTCTTTTAAGTGTCCGAATTCCCCTCCCAGCACCCGGCGGTGGGTACCGGCCCCTTTCCATCCCTTTTTATCCTTAGTGGTCGCTTTTGGTTTTGGGGATTGACCCCTTTTGTCCCGGCTCGCGTTACCAAGTGAACCGAAACGAAGATGAACAAAGCCGCCCCTTCTGCGTCTTACTCATAGTTAGTCATAGACGCGCGAATGCGGGAACTGGGATGTGCGAACAGTGCATTGAGATCGACAAGAAGATTGATCACTACAGGTGGCTCGCGACATACGTAAATGACGAGCGCACCGCTAAAGGCATCAACGAATTGATCCAGCAACACGAAGCAGAGAAGCGCGCCCTGCATCCTGAGCAAGAGTAGCGCCTCGCCCCAGTGGGCGGCCTCTTTCATTCGTCATCCTTCGCCTGGTTTGAAATCAATAGTGGTCTGTTTTGCGTTGTGTCCACTATTGGCCAGAAGTCAAACCGGCAAGCATGCGTTAATCTTTCATCACAGCCCGATATCCGACAAAACGGCTTCTCATCTTTTCCGGAGTTCGGTAGTGACCACCAGAGCAGAATAGTCGTGCTCGAACGTTCAAACGCGCAGACTGAACGGCCCCCTCTGATATCACCGCTTATTCGACACTGATTGTCCGGTGATTGAGCGAGAAGCGCGTCCACATCGTAAGTAAAAATTCGCCGATGCTGGCTACCAACATCGTCATCAAAACATTGATTTGAAACGGCGACAATGCGAGCCGACCGAGCCCCCATTCGACGCCTGTCACAATGGCAGCGACCACAGGAACAATCGCCACGATTGTGTCCACCACCCCAAGAGCCCGTATCTGAGTGGCCGAGGTTAGCAAACACGCCATCTGGATGAGAACGTATGCCAACGCCAACCAACCCGGAACAACCCAGGCTAGATCACTGGAAGGCTGAAAACCTGGCTCGTTCCACAGAAAAAACGTAGTTGCTACGGCGCCGGCAAGAGCAGCTAGAATGCTCCACCATTCTTCCATGTGGGCCGTTCTTCTTACGGGCTGCTCAACTGACGTCATAGGCACATCGTTGTTTCGAGAGATCGCCGAAGGAGCAAGTGTCGCCTAATTGCGGGATAACTCGTTCCTGTCCGGTTCGTTCAAGGACAAACCGGCTGCTATTAGTAAAAACGCCTGCTATCGGGACGCCACACGGGCCGATGCAGCGGCGATGCCTAACCAATAGATCGGCTGGCACTGGAGTGCCTAATAAAGGTTGGTGTTTCGAATTAAGACGCTCCTGACACATCCCATACGGGCTCACCCGGCGTTCACTGAGGAACTTAATCCCCAACAGAGGGGACGGCTGCGAACAACCTCTGACGTATGTCCCTCAGAATGGATTAGGAACGTAGCTGACCAAGGGGACTTGGTAGTCGACGTTCCCCTGCAACTCTCTGAGGCACTCTATGTATCATCACGTCAAAAAGCTTATGTACACCGTTCGCGTCGACGAACCCAATCCGCGTTTTGGGAACATGCTTCTTGAACAATTCGGCGGAGCGAACGGAGAGCTGGCCGCAGCCATGCAGTACTCGATCCAAGGCCTGAATTGCGAGGATCCCGACCGCAAAGATCTTCTGATGGACATCGGGACCGAAGAGCTGAGCCATCTCGAAATCGTTGGCTGCCTCGCCCGCATGCACCTCAAACCGATGAAGTTCGATCGCGAGAAGGCTGAGGCCGACCCGCTTATCGCGATCGCAGGCGGCGGCGGTGTCAATCTCTTCAACTCGCAGGGCAATCCTTGGACCGCCGATTACCTGAAAATAACGGGAGAGCTGGATGTTGATCTTCGCAGCAATATTGCAGCTGAGGCACGCGCCAAAATCGTTTATGAGCGGCTCATCAATTTTTGCGACGATGCTGGCAGCAAGGACGCGCTGCAGTTTCTTATGACGCGTGAGATCACGCACATGAAGGCTTTTTCCGCCGCGCTCGAGAGCATGAAGAAGCCCGCGTTTTCAATCGGAAAGCTCGCTCCAACGCCGGGTCTCGTAGATCAATTCTTCAACGACTCCACGGGCGCGGGCGACGAAGGTGAAATCGACACTAGGGGGCCCTGGAATGAAGGCGGTGATTGGGAGTTCATGAAATCACCTGCCTTGTCACCTAACGGCTCGGATCCGAATGCGACAATCAAGACAGAAAGCGCGCCATCCTTCTCTACGGACGGCATCAACGAACTTCTCGTCGACGAACTGAAGGATATTCTCCATGCCGAGAAGCAGTTGACCAAGGCCCTTCCAAAGATGGCAAAGGCGGCGCGTTTTGACCGCTTGCGGGAGTGCTTTGAAGAGCATCTTCTAGAAACTGAGCAGCAAATCGAAAGGCTCAACGAGTGCTTTTCGCTACTCGGTGAAGCAGCGCGTGCCAAGCCTTGCAAAGGCATGATGGGCCTTGTCGAGGAGGGTCAGGAAGTTATGAAGGAAGGCGAGGAAAAGGAAGATGCCTTCGCCGACCTCGCGCTGGTTGGCGCGGCGCAACGCGTCGAACATTACGAAATCTCGGGTTACACCACAGCCAAAAATCTCGCGCAGCAAGCCCGGCACACGGCCATCGTAGCTTTGCTCTCAAAATCACTGGCAGAGGAAGAAAACGCTGACCAGTTACTGAATCAGATTGCGCGAAGTTTGATGTCGGTTGCGAAGATGCCAGCCGCGGTTGAGCAGAATACCGAGTAGGCCGATAGGAAGCAGAGTGCCGACGGTCGATCTATGCTCACCTCTCGACCGTCGACGCTCGTTCCCTTCACCCGTCTTTTTGGATGCCATTTCGTCCAGAACTACTGAAAAATCCATTTTTTTCATTCAAAGGGCCGCAAACTTTTTTTGGCAGGCCACCTCGACCGAAACGCTAGATGGATCGTTCGGACTTTGGGTCGCCAACGCTGGCGGGCCGATACCGGGTCGATGCGAAAGCTTTATGACGGCGCTCTGAATGCGACATCTCCGAAGGCGACGTGTCATCGTCACGATCGTCCGAACTGCATCGCCTCAAGGAACCTAGTGTGGCTGTGGAACTTGCGGACGAGCACCACGCCCGGCTTGGACATCGTCTCGGCGACGACGGCGGGATCGTCCGTTTCCTTGGCGATGCCCTGATGGAAGAGATTGCTGCCCGCCTGGCGGGCATTCCGAAAAAGCTGCTTTGGGCCGCAGCAGCTAAACCGGATCAAGCCGTAACTCTGGTTCTCTGTGCTGTACCTGTAGGCTGGACCGCCACAATCGCAGACGGACGTCTAACGCCAGAGCAAGAGGCAATTCCAAATCTCAAACCCGGCGAAGTCCGCGAACTGACGAAGTAAGGCCGCCTCAATTGGCGGCCTCTTTCATATCGGGGAACCATTGCTAGTCTGCCCGTGACGATCAGCCCTCGTCGCTACAACGTCCTAAAACCTCCAAATAGGAATAGGAGTCTTGCATCACCTCATAAAGCAATCCCGAGACGTTAGGCCCAGCGACTATTCGGCGGCCGACAGTTTAGCCGAGCCCGCCGTTACTTCGCTTATCGCCGACATCACTTGATCTGTGGCAGTCTGCTGGATCATGTGCCCGTGTCCTGGAAGGCGATGAAACCGACTCTGTGAGATGTCGGAATGCAGCCGGGCCGACTGGGTGTCGATGTCAATCAACCCGTCTTGGTCGCCAGCAATGATAACGACCGGCATCTTCAAGTCCGTATACTGACGGCGGAATTTAAAGGCGTCCGGGATCATCATCGCGGATTCTGCGGCAGATGCCCTTATCTGGGAAGGTCGCAGGGCCATTTCCTTCGGAAACGCTCCGAACTTTTTTGGCACGGCGTGGGGACCAAAGATCTTCACCAACATCAGCGGCCATGCCGCACGGCTGAGCAAAGGCGATAACGTATGGCTCAATATGTCACCAAAGACCGGCAGCGCCGGCACGGCCAGCGCAACGACGTCTGGCCGAAGTGTCGGATAGTAATATCCTGACGCAAGAACCAGCCCTCGAACCAAGCCGGGATACTTGAGGGCTAACGCAACTGCAATCGATGCGCCCCATGAGTGGCCGAGAATGATAGCATTTGAGATCCTCAGACGTGCAAGAGCCTCTTTGAACAATTCGGCCTGCGAATCCGGCGTCCAAACGACGTTACGCGGGCGATCACTGTGGCCAAAGCCGGGACGATCGAAAACGATAACCCTGTAACTTTTGGCAGCGAGATCGATCAAACCGCTCGACTCGAAATCCTGGATCATGCTGCCGTTACCGTGAAGAAGAACCAGAGGTTCGCCAGAACCCCGCTCGACGTAGTGAATCCGAACGCCGTTGAGGTCGAGGAAGCGGCCGGCGGGCGGATTATCATGCACCGCTTTCTTCGCGAAATAACGGTTGACCAGAGCAAGTGCAGCCAGTGCTCCTACCGTGACCGCCGCAGCCCCCGCAAAAGAGGTCGCCTTTGGGTTAGGGTGTTGGCCGGGAAGAGATTGGCGAAGGCGCGTAATGGATCTGGCTGCGGTCATGCTCATACCTCATGGGGTGCGTGCACGAAATCCGGGAGATCCTAGGAAATGTTGCAGCAATGGAGTGAACCGACGATAGCCGGCTTCGTTCCTCGATTTGCACTCGGCGTTTATTGTTCCCATCGGCACAAGACTGACCGCAAACCATTTGTATCCCTCCGAACGCTAGACCATCGCCATCGAGGCCTTCGTTACACAACGAAGGCCCCCAATTGACGACGCACTAAGCAGCTACCGCGCGGGCCCCCAAAAGCACAGGAACAATCGTGGCGGGGCGGCGTCACGTATCAGGAGGTTTTTTACATGGACGACAAAAAAGCGACGACAGATCTAGGCGCCGGCAGGCAAATCCCCCCGCGTCGCAACGACGCAGGCAACGGCGCGAACGAAACGCCGGACGGCTTAGACGCTAACAATGAAGCCTTGCGCAATGCAGTCGAAAACACTCCGGCGGAAACGTCGACCGTAGACATCGAACTCACTTCGGTATTCGATCGCGCCTATTGCGCTCCAAAGATTTAACCCGAGCGATCCCGGGGCACGAAAATGGTCGTCAAAAAACACGGTGTGATTATCGAGACACCTACAGAAGCGCGGCAAGCCAATCCTGGACCGTCGATACTCTTACTTATGGCCATTTCGACGGGATTGGCTATCTTGATTCTGGGCGTGGTTTGGTACGTATTTTTCCGCGCGTAAAGAAGTTGGCGACAGAAGACCGCTTTATCTGCAATACTGTGACTGAAAATCGGCTTAGCGGTGCCGTTCACTTTCCGTGATCGTTTC